>NZ_JBJMIE010000027.1:0-15324 GCF_045807065.1 Actinophytocola sp.
CGGCTACTTCAACTCCGACCCGGACTTCACCCCCGACGGCCGCTCGCTGGTGTACGCGTCGGACCGCGCGGGCGACGCGGACCTGTGGCGGCGCGACCTCGCCTCGGGTACCGAGCGCCGCCTGTCGAGCCTGCCGGGCGCACAGGTCGCGCCGCGGGTGTCCCCGGACGGCGGCCGGATCGCCTACAACGACCAGGACGGCGCGACGTGGGTGCTGGACCTGGCCTCCGGCACGGCGAAGCAGGTGACGCCGCCGCTGTTCATGCCGGGCCGCCCGACGTGGTCACCGGACGGCGGCACCGTGGCGCTGGCCGCCGTGAAGCCGTACTCCCGGCGGTTCCGCGAGGGCACGAGCCAGATCCTGACGGTGAACCTGACGTCCGGCGCGTTGACCTACACCGAGCCGCTGCCGCACGCGTCGATCGCGACGCGCGGCGACGACGGCCCGGTGTGGTCGCCGGACGGGAAGTACCTGGCGTTCGTGGTCGAGTCGTGCGCGTGGGTGCTGCCGGTGTCCGCGGACGGCACCGTCACCGGCGCGGCCCGCCAGGTGACGCACGAGGTGACGGACTCGCTGTCGTGGCTGGGCGCCGACCGGTTGCTGTACCTGCACAACGGCACGCTGCGCACGGTCTCGGTGACGAGCGGCGCGACCCGCGACATACCGCTGTCGCTGCGCTGGCACCCCGCCCGGGTGCGCCAGCACGACGTGATCCGCGCCGGTGCGGTGTGGGACGGCCGCGCCACGCGCCTGCGCGAGTCGGTGGACATCGTGGTGTCCGACGGGAAGGTCGCCGACGTGCTCCCGGCCGGCGGTCGTCCGTACACGGTGGACGCCCGCGCGCTGACGGTCATGCCGGGCCTGGTCGACGCCCACGTCCACTGGCACCTGCGCGGCAGGCAGTGGGGCGACCGGCAGGGCAGGCTGTGGCTGGCCTACGGCATCACGACCGTGCGGTCCCCGGGCGACCCGGCCTACCAGTACGTGGAGACGCGTGAGGCGCTGGAGTCGGGCGACCGGGTGGGGCCGAGGTACCTGGGCACCGGCGAGGCGATCGACGGTTCGCGGATCTACTACAACTTCATGCGCACGACCCGGTCGGTGGGCCAGCTGGCGTTGGAGCTGGACCGCGCGCGGGCGCTGGGCTACGACCTGGTGAAGACGTACGTCCGGCTGCCGGTCGCGTACCAGCGGCGGGTGGTGGCGGCCGCGCACCGGGCCGGTCTGCCGCTGTCGTCGCACTACCTCTACCCGGCCGAACACCTCGGCATGGACGGCATGGAGCACACGGGCGCGACGAACCGCCTGGGCTACTCCCAGACGGTGTCCCGCCTGGGCCGCGCGTACGCGGACGCGGTGACCCTGTTCGTGCGGTCCGGCATGTCGATCACCCCGACCCTGTTCAACTCGGCGGCCCTGTACGGCGACGACCGTTCGCTGGTGGAGGACATCCGCACGAGGACGCTGTTCCCGTCGTGGGAGTACGCGGCCCTGGTGGCGAAAGCGGACGCCGCGCGAACCCCGGCCAACGCACCGGTACTGGAAATGCTCGCGGCGAACGTGAACATGGTCCTGAGAATCCACCGAGCGGGCGGCTTCGTCATTTCCGGCACCGACGCCCCACTGGACAACCCGGCGGTCTCCCTCCACACCAACCTACGGGCGAAGGTCCGTTTCGGCTTCACCCCGTACGAGGCCCTGACAACCGCCACTCGCAACCCCGCCCGCTGGCTGGACTACGAAGGCCAACTGGGCGAGATCCACCGGGGAACCCAGGCGGACCTGTCTTTCGTCCAGGGCAATCCACTGGCCGACATCCACGCCGCCGCGGCGGTCCGAATGGTGATGGCGGCGGGCAAACTCCACACGGTCGACGAACTACTGAGCCCGTTCACCTCCCCCGCCGCCGCCAGCACTCCCGCACTGGCCACCCGAGCCCCGCGAACCACCCACGAACACAACGAAGAGTTCTGGTGGCACGAACCCGAGTGGGCCCACCACTACTGCGGCTGAATCACGTCACACACCGTCACTCGCGCGCCGACGTCATCCATTTCGGGAATCCCCGCGTGGCGAACACGCCTGTCGCATGCTCAGCTACCGAGCGTACCCACAAGGTCACCCGGCGAGCAGGAGGGCGCCGTCGCCGGAGCCCGGCCGCGCGCTGTTCCTGGTGACCCTCGACGGTGAACCCCGCGCGTACGCGGCCGGTCACGGCCAGTCCCCGCACCGGCTCGGCGCGTAACGGGCGTTTCGAGGCCGCCGGATCGCTCTTGACCTCTCCCGGACACCGCCCTATGGTTCTGCACTCATAGGACATCCCATGTCCTATGTCTTCCGTCCGATGAGGTACGTGTCTTCAGGAGGTGCGGGTGTCGAAAACTCCGCCCGGGTCCGGTTCGTCCTTCAACCGTCGGGACATGTTGCGCTTCACCGGCCTCGCCGGGGTCGCCGCCGCCTTCTCGTCCAGCCTCGCGGCGTGTGGTGGGCCGGCCTCCACGAACGCCACCGGCAGCACCGCGGACTCCATCACCGCGGTGGTCGGTTACGGCAACAACCAGACGTGGGACCCGCTTCAGACCGCGTCCGCCTTCTCCATGGCGGCCATTCTGCACACCTACGAGTCCCTTGTGGAGGGTGACCCGATCACCCGTGAACCGTACGCCGGCCTCGCCAGGGAACTCCCCGAGGACGTGAGCGGCACCACCTTCGAGGTCGTCCTCCGTGACGGCGCCAAGTGGCACGACGGCCAGCCCGTCACCGCCGACGACGTGGTGTTCACGTTCACCCGGGCGCTGGACCCGACCGAGAACGTCCTGGTCCGCACCTTCCTCACACCATGGCTCAAGGGTGTGGCGAAGGTCGACGACAAGACCGTCAAGTTCAGCCTGAACCAGGCCTTCCCCTATGTGCTGCAACGGCTCCAGACCATCAAGATCTGCCCCAGGCACGTCTTCGACGGCAGGTGGGCCGACGCGATCTCCGGCAAGGTCGTCGGGTCCGGGCCGTACAAGGTCGTCGAGCAGGCGCCGTTGTCGTTCACCCGCTTCGAGAAGTTCGACGACTACAACGGGCCGCGCCCGGCCGTGTACAAGAAGATGCTGTGGAACTCGATCGTCGAGGCCTCCCCGCGCGTCGCGAAGATCTCCGGTGCCAGGCCGGCCGCGCAGATCGCCGAGAACATCCCGCCGGCCAACGCCGAGCAGCTCCAGGCCGACGGCCGCACGGTCCAGTTCGCCAACGGCGGCAACAACCTGTGGCTGATGTTCAACACCACGCACGCGCCGTTCGACAACAAGCTCGTACGCCAGGCGCTGCACCACGCGATCGACCGCGAGAAGATGATCAAGGTAGGCCTGAAGGGCAAGGGCTCGCCCGGCACGTCGTTCATCAACCCGAAGCTGCCGGAGTCCCAGCCGGCCGCCAACGACCTGTCCCACGACCCCGACAAGGCGAAGGACCTGTTGCGCCAGGCGGGGATCGCGAACCTGTCCGTCACGCTCTCCACGACGAACACGACGCTGGTCGCCGACTGCGTGAACGTCATCAAGGAGGGTTGGGACGCCATCGGCGTCACGACCACTCTAGACACCCAGGACACGAAGGCGTTGTTCTCCAAGCTGGACAGCGGTTTCGACTTCCAGGTCGTGGCCACCACGCAGAACGCCCAGCAGTTCGGCAACGACCCGGACCTGCAGGTCCGCTACTACTACGCGGGCTCGGGGGTCGTGCCCAAGTACGCCAGGTGGGCCGGCCCGGACCAGCAGAGGCTGATGTCGCTGCTCGACGAGGCCGCCGCGGAGACCGACGCCGGCAAGCGGGACAAGACCACCAGGAAGGTGCTCGACCTGCTGGCCGACCAGGCCGTCGTCTACCCGCTGGTGTTCACCCAGCTCGGCACCGCGTGGGACCCGAAGGCGATCTCCGGTGTGCGTGCCCAGGGTTACCCGGGCATCAACCTGAACCAGGCGAAGCCGGGGAGCTCGGCGTGAACGGAAGCTGCGGCAACCACCGGCGCCGGCCCACGCGGAGTCCGCGAGGAGCCCGCGAGGCGCGGTCGTGATCGTCCTGCGGATCCTGCTCGGGCGCATTCTCTCCCTGGTGCCGCTCCTGCTGGGCGTGACGCTGTTCGTGTTCGTCGTGATGCGCTTCTCCCCCGTGGACCAGGCGGTCGCGGCGCTCGGCGACACCAACCCCACGGACGCGCAGCTCGAGCAGTTCCGCAGGGAGAACGGCCTGCTCGACCCGTGGCCGGTCCAGTACGGACGGTTCATCTGGCAGCTGCTGCACGGCGACTTCGGCAACAGCGTCATCACCAAGCAACCGGTGGGCGCCACCATCACCACCGCGCTGCCGCTGACCGTCCAGCTGACGCTCATGGGCCTGGTCATCGCCATCGTGCTCGGGCTGCTGTTCGGCATCATCTCGGCGCTGTACCGGGACCGGTGGCCCGACCAGCTGATCCGGGTCGTGTCGCTCGCGGGTGTCGCGGCGCCGGCGTTCTGGATCGCGCTGCTGCTCGTGCAGTGGCTGGCCGTCGGCCAGGGCCTGTTCCCGACCAGCGGCTACGTCAGCCCGCAGGACTCGCTCGGCGGCTGGCTGAACTCGATGACGCTGCCGGCCGTCGCGCTCGCGCTGCCGGTCGCCGCGCAGCTGACCCGCATCATCCGCACATCCATGGTGGAAGAGTTGGACAAGGACTACGTGCGCACCGCCCGCGGCGGCGGACTGCCACCCGTCGTGGTGGTGGGTCGCAACGTCCTGCGCAACGCGTTGGTCAACCCGCTCACCGTGCTGGGCCTGCGGGTCGGCTACCTGCTCGGCGGCGCGGTGGTCATCGAGACGATGTTCGCGTTGCCGGGCATGGGGCAGAACATGATCCAGGCCGTCGGGGACGGCGACACCGCGAAGGTGCAGGGCTTCGTGATCACGATCGCGTTCATGTTCGTGCTGGTCAACCTGATCGTCGACATCCTCTCTGTGATCGTCGACCCACGCCTGCGGAGCCACTCGTGATACGCCCCGGTCTCGTGGCACGACTCAGCCGGGGCGCGCGCTTCCGGCGGCTGAACCTCCTGTCGTGGGTGTCCCTCGCGATCCTGGTGCTGCTGGTGCTCGCCGCGGCGGTCGCACCGCTGGTCACCAACCACGACCCGTACACCACGGGCGGCGACGTCACCGGCCCGAACGGCGACTTCTGGCTCGGCACCGACTCGTCCGGCCGGGACATCTACACGCGGCTGGTCTACGGCGCCCGCTGGTCCCTGGCAGTGGGCCTCGGCTCGGTCGCGGTGGCACTGGTGGCCGGCGCGCTGATCGGCGCGGTCGCGGCCACCTCGGGCCGCCGGGTCGACCAGGTGGTCATGCGGGTGCTGGACGTGGTCATGGCGTTCCCCGGCATCGCGCTCGCGGCCGTGCTGGTCGCGGTGTTCGGGCGGGGCCTGCCGGTGCTGATCCTCGCGATCGCCTTCCTGTACACGCCGCCGATCGCCCGCGTCGTGCGCGCGAACATCCTGGCGCAGTACGGCGAGGACTACGTCGCGGCCGAGCGCGTCATCGGCGCCCGGCGCTGGTACATCGTCACCCGGCACATCGCGGTCAACTGCGCGGCGCCGGTGCTGGTGTTCTGCACGGTGCAGGTCGCCGACGCGATCGTGTTCGAGGCCTCGCTGTCCTTCATCGGCGCCGGCATCCAGGCGCCGGCCCCGTCGTGGGGCGCGGTGCTCGCCAACGGCAAGGAGCTGGTGCTCACCGGCGGCTGGTGGGCAACGCTGTTCCCCGGCCTGCTGATCCTCGTCACGGTGTTGGCGCTCAACATCCTGTCCGAGGGCATCTCCGACGCGTGGGCCACGCCGTCCGCCCGCCGCGCGAAGGCCGGCCGGGAGGCGAGGAAGGCCGCCGCGGCGCCCGCCGAGCGGCCCACGCAACCCGTGCTCCCGATCGCCGGGCTGCGCGAGGTGGGCGAGCGGCTGGCCGTGCACGCCCGCGACCTGGGCGACCGGCGCAGCGTGCTGGACGTCGAGCACCTGGCCATCTCGTTCGCCGACCGGCACAACGGCGCCCGCGTGGTGGACGACGTGTCGTTCTCCGTGCGGTCGGGCGAGGTGCTGGGCCTGATCGGCGAGTCGGGCTGCGGCAAGACCATCACCTCACTGGCGATCATGGGCCTGCTCCCGGACACCGCGCGGACGTCCGGGCAGATCCGGTTCTCCCAGCAGGACCTGCTCGCGCTGAGCCCGCGCCAGCGCCGCCGCCACCTCGGCCACGACCTGGCGATGATCTACCAGGACGCGCTCAGCTCGCTGAACCCGGCGATGACGATCCACGCGCAGCTCAAGCAATTCACCCGGCGCGGCGGCACCCGAAGTCCCGCCGAGTTGCTCGCGCTGGTGAACCTCGACCCGGGACGCACGCTGCGGTCCTACCCGCACGAGCTGTCCGGCGGGCAGCGGCAGCGGGTGCTGATCGCGATGGCCCTGTCCCGCGGCCCGAAGCTGATCGTCGCGGACGAGCCGACGACCGCGCTGGACGTGACCGTGCAGGCGCAGATCATGAAACTGTTGCTGCGGCTGCAGGAGGAGCTGGGCTTCGCGCTCATCCTGGTCTCCCACGACCTCGCGCTGGTGTCCGAGGTGGCCGACCGGGTGGTGGTGATGTACGGCGGGCAGGTCGCGGAGACCGGCACCATCTCCCAGGTGGTCGGCGAGCCGCGCCACCACTACACGCGTGGCCTGCTGTCGGCGGTGCTGTCCCTGGAGGAGAACGAGGAGCGGCTCACCCAGATCAAGGGCGTGGTCCCCTCCCCCGCGGACTTCTCGCCGGGCTGCCGGTTCTTCGACCGGTGCCCGGCCGCGCGGGCGGTCTGCCACGACGAGTTCCCGGGGTACACCGGCGACGCGCGTGAGCACGCGTTCGCCTGCCACTTTCCCGCGCAACAGCCGGTGGTGAGCCATGAGTCTGCTTGAGCTCGACGGTGTCCACGTGGTGCACCGGATCCGGGGGCGCCGCCTGTTCGGGCACGACGACGTGTACGCGCTCACCGACGCGCACCTGAGGCTCGACGCCGGCGAGACCGTCGGCGTGGTCGGCGAGTCGGGGTGCGGGAAGTCCACCCTGGCCAGGGTGGTCGTGGGTCTGCAGGCGCCGACCCGGGGCACCGTGCGCTTCGCCGGGGAGTCCCTGTGGCAGATGACCACGGCGCAGCGCGCGGAACGGTTCGGCCGCAACGTGGGCATGGTCTTCCAGGACTCGTCGACCGCGCTGAACCGGCGACTCTCGGTCGCGAAGATCATCCGCGACCCGTTGGACGTCCACCGCGACGGCACGATCGAGGAGCGGAACGACCGCGTGCGTGAGCTGATGTCGTTGGTGGGCCTGCCGGACAGCGTCGCCGACGCGGTGCCCGGGCAGCTCTCCGGCGGGCAGCGGCAGCGCGTCGCCATCGCTCGCGCCCTCGCGTTGCGACCGAAGCTGCTGGTCGCCGACGAGCCGACCTCGGCACTCGACGTCTCGGTCCGCGCACAGATCCTGAACCTGCTCATCGACCTGCGCGAGCGGCTCGGACTGGCGATGGTGTTCGTGTCCCACGACATCCAGACCGTCCGCAGAATGAGCGATCGGATCATCACGATGTACCTCGGCCGGATCGTCGAGGAGGCGCCGGCCGCGGCCGTGCCGGCGAACACGCATCACCCCTACATGCGTGCGTTGTTCTCGGCCACCCCCAGCCTCCGGCACGCCGTGGCGCCGATCGTCCTGAGTGGACCGGTGCCGTCGGCGACGAACCCGCCGAGCGGCTGCAACTTCCGTACCCGGTGTTGGAAGGCGACCGAGGAGTGCGCGGCCGAACTGCCGCCACTCGCCACGGCCGGCGCCGAACACACCTACCGCTGCATCCATCCGGAGTCATAGAGGACGTGGTCGTGAAAGCGTTATGGACAGGTTTGTTATCCCTCGTCGTGGCGGCCGGTCTGGCACCGTCCGCCGCGGCCGAGCCACCACCCGCGGCACAGCCCACGCTCGACCAGCAGGTGCTGTTCAAGGCCGCGAACGAGCAGGGCTACGCCTGCTTCCGCATCCCGGCGGTGGTCAAGAGCAGGAAGGGCACGCTGCTGGCCTTCGCCGAGGGCCGCGTGCACAACTGCGGTGACACCGGCGACATCGACCTGGTGCTCAAGCGGTCCACCGACGGCGGCCGCACCTGGTCGCCGCTGCGGCTGGTCAACGAGGGCGGCGGCGACACGCACGGCAACCCCGTGCCGATCGTGGACGGTGTGACCGGCCGGATCTTCCTCGTCAGCACCTACAACAAGGGCCGGACGGACGACAAGGCGTGCGACACGCCGTGCCCGCGCTTCCCGCACCTGCAGTACAGCGACGACGACGGCCTGACCTGGTCCGCGCCGGTCGACATGAGCGCGCAGATGAAGCTGCCCGAGTGGGACTGGTGGGTCGCCACCGGCCCGGTGCACGGCATCCAGCTCACGAAGGGCCGGCACGCCGGCCGGCTCGTGTTCGGCGTGAGCGGCGAGGTCAGCGACGGCAGCGCCTCCTACCGCAACGACGGCGCGCTGGTGTACAGCGACGACCACGGCCGCACCTGGCACGTCGGCGCCAACGGCACGACCACCTTTCCGCGGGGCGGCACGTTCACCCAGAAGCCGCAGGAGATCACGGTCACCGAGCTGGCCGACGGATCGGTGTACGCGGGTGCCCGTGAGCAGGGCGGCACCTCGGTCGGCAACCGCACCTACGCCGTCAGCAAGGACGGCGGCACCACCTTCAGTACACAGTGGACGCCGATCCCGGACCTCGTGACGCCGACCGTGCAGGGCGCGGTGCTGCGCCTGGACCGCCCGGGTCGGGACCGGATCCTGTTCTCCTCGCCGGCGGACACCGACCGGCGGCGCTGGATGACCATCCGCTCGTCCTACGACGGCGGACGTAGCTGGGAGGGCGCCGAGCAGGGCACGCGGATCACGTCGGACTGGTCGGGCTACTCCGACCTCGTGCAGATCAGCTCGACGCGGGTGCGGAACGCGGAGATCGGTCTGCTGTACGAGGGCGGCGCGGTCGACGCGCGCGACGAGATCCGGTTCGCCCGCTTCTCCGAGGACTACCTCGGCGACCGCAGGCCGGTCGGCCCGACCACGCCGGACACGTCCACGGCACACGCGGACGCCTACGTGCTGGGCGGTCCGCAGCAGGTCGCCGGCACGTTCGGCACCGCGCTCGACCTCGACGGCGTCGACGACTACCTGCGCGTGCCGTACGACCGCGCGCAGCTGCCCGGCGACGGCGACCTCACCTACACGGCGTGGTTCCGGTACGGCGCGCAGACCGGCCAGCAGGCGTTGCTGTGGCTCGGTGGCATGAGCTCCGCGCCGCAGCTGTGGTTGCGTGGCGAGCCGGCGAACAACCGCCTCGTGGCCCTGATGACCACCGCGCAGGGCACCTCGCAGATCACCACCACGTCCGCCTACGCCGACAACCGGTGGCACCACGTGGCACTGCGGCGGGCGGGTGGCCGGCTCACGCTGTGGGTCGACGGGGTCCAGGCGGCGTCCGGACCCGCGGTGGCCGGGTCGATCAGCGAGCGCGTGGCGTGGCAGATCCACCTCGGTGAGCGGCCGGACTACGCGCAACGGCTCGACGGCTCGCTCGACGAGGTCCGCCTCTACCGGCGTGCGCTGTCCACTTCGGAACTCGACCAGATCCGCGGGTCCAACGAGGACATCCGCGACGGGGAGGTGCTTCGGCTGCCGCTCGACGACGTCAGGCCGTTGCCGGGCCAGGGCTGCACGTCGGTGCCGTTCGTCTCCGGCACACAGGGGTACAACACCTTCCGCATCCCGGCCGTGGTGCGTGCCAGGAACGGCACCGTGCTGGCGTTCGCGGAAGGCCGGGTCTCCTCCGCCGGTGACACCGGCGCGATCCGGGTCGTGCTGCGCCGTTCCTCGGACGGCGGCTGCACGTGGGGTCCGATGACCGTGGTGTCGGACAACGGCGACGCGACGGCCGGCAACCCCGCGCCCGTCGTGTTGCCGGACGGCACCGTCGTGCTGCTGACCACGCGCAACGGGCGCGTCGCCGAGAAGGACATCATGTCCGGCACGGTGTCCGCCGCGGACAGCCGCCGGGTGTTCGTCCAGCGCAGCACCGACAGCGGCCGCACCTGGTCGCGGGAGAAGGAGATCACCGCCACGGCCAAGCAGGCCGACTGGCGCTGGTACGCCACCGGCCCCGGCCACGCGATCGTGCTGCGCGGCGGCCGGATCGTGGTGCCCGCCAACCACTCCTCGGCGCCCCCGGCGGGCTCGACGGACGTGGGCACGGAGGCCAGGTACTACGGCGGGCACGACCTCATCAGCGACGACGGCGGCCGCACCTGGCGGATCGGCTTCAGCGAGGACCGCGCCGACACGACGGTGGCCGCCAACGAGACGACCGCGGCGCAGCTGCCCGACGGGCGGGTCTACTTCAACAGCCGCAACCAGGGCACGGGCGCGAACCGGGTCGACGCGTACAGCGGTGACGGCGGCCGGTCGTTGGTCGCGCCGTACCAGCCGCAGCCGGGACTGACGATCCCGAAGGTGCAGGGCAGCCTGCTGCAGACCGTGCGGCCGGACCTGCTGCTGTTCTCCGGCCCGTCCAACCCGACCGCCCGCAGGTCGATGGCCATCCGGGCGAGCGGCGACGGGGGCCGGACGTGGCGTCCGACGCTGGTGGTCTCCGACGCCCCCGCCGCCTACTCCGACCTCGTGCAGCTGTCCGGCCGGACCGTCGGCCTGCTGTACGAGACCGGCGTGAGCGGCTCGTCCGAGACGATCACGTTCCGCCAGCTGCCGATGCGGGACCTGGACTAGCGACGCGCCGGCCGCCCCAAGCCCTGGAGGACCCCTTCAGGACACTCACCGTCCCGAAGGGGTCCGCCAGGGCAGCTCGGGCGCACAACGATCACGAGGGAGACGTCTTGACACAGCTCCACGGGGTGGTGCCACCCGTGTGCACACCCCTGACCCCCGAACGCGAACTGGACGTGCGATCGCTGGAACGCCTCGCCGCGTTCCTCATCGAGAACGGCATGCACGGGTTGTTCGTCACCGGATCGACAGGGGAGGTCGCCTACCTGCCGGACGAGACGCGCTACCGGGCGCTCGAGGTCGTCGCGGGAGTCTCGGCCGGGCAGGTGCCGGTGCTCGCCGGCGTCATCGACACCACCACGCCGCGGGTCATCGAGCACGCGAAGGCGGCCAAGGCGGCCGGCGCGGACGCACTCGTCGCCACCGCCCCGTTCTACGCGCCAACGCACCCGCTCGAGCTCCCCGGCCACTTCCGCGCGATCCGCGCCGCGGTGGACCTCCCGCTCATCGCCTACGACATCCCCGTGTCCGTCGGGCACAAGCTGCCCACCGACGTGGTGGTGGCGCTCACCGAGGACGGCACGCTGGACGCGGTCAAGGACTCGAGCGGCGACCTCGACGGGCTGCGCGCGCTGCTCGAGGCCGACGTGCCGGTGCGCTGCTTCTCCGGTTCCGAGGTGCTCGCCGACGTCGGCCTGTTCCTCGGCGCGCACGGCCTGGTCCCCGGTCTCGGCAACGTCGACCCGGCCGGCTACCTGCGCCTCTACGAGGCGGCGCGGCGCGGCGACTGGGACGCGGCGAAGACCGAGCAGACGCGGCTGCGCGGGCTGTTCCGGCTGATCCACGTGGGTGACGGCCGGATGGGCCGCTATTCCTCGGCGATCGGCGCGTTCAAGGAGGGGCTCGTGGCACGCGGCGTGCTCGCGGGCGGCACGACGAGCGAGCCGATGATCCCGTTGAACGAAACGGAACGCGACGCCGTGCGACAGCACTTGGCAGTGGCCGGCCTCCTCTAAGGTTGGCCCATCAGGGAGGTCGGAGTTGACAGAGCAGCAGACGCCGGCGCCGATGAACCGCCTGGCCACGCGGATGAGCAGGGCGATCCGGGACGAGATCACCGGGTTGATCCTGAACCGAGGGCTGCGCTCCGGCGACCCGCTGCCGACGGAGACCGAGCTGGTGGAGGCGCTGGGCGTCAGCCGCAACTCGATCCGTGAGGCGCTGAAGGCGTTGCAGGCGTTGGACATCGTCGAGATCCGGCACGGCTACGGCACCTATGTCGGGCGGCTGTCGCTGGACCCGCTGGCGGATGGCCTTACCTTCCGCGCACTGCACGACATCGGCCAGGACCTGCACTCCATGGAGGAGATCCTGGAGGTCCGCGAGGCGTTGGAGGCCGCGCTGATCCGCCGGGTGGCCGCGACCGTGCCCGAGGAGGACCTCGCGGCACTGGACGAGGTCACCAGGCGGATGGCCGAGCACGCCAAGTCGGGCGACACGTTCGCCGAGGAGGACCGCGAGTTCCACGAGCTGCTGTACCGGTCGCTGAACAACGCGCTGGTCACCCAGCTCCTGCGTGCCTTCTGGGACGTGTTCCACCGGGTCAACCACCGCCTGGGCGTCACCGACCCCGACCCGGCCCAGACCGTCCGCCGGCACCGCGCGATCGTCACCGCGCTGCGCAAACGGGACGTGGCCAGCGCCGAGCACGCGATGGTCGAGCACTTCCGCAACCTGGATGTCCGCATCGCCCAACTGCGCTCGCCCTCGCCCGCTGTGCACAGCGTGGGCCGGCTTCCCCAGCGGAAGCCGGCCCACCCCACGGACGTGCTAGAGGCCGAGGGTCCAGCTGTCGATGTAGCCGGTGTCCTGCGTGGCGGCGTCGCGGACGCGGAGGTTCCACGTGCCGTTGGCCGTCTCGCTGGCCAGGTTCACCGTGAAGGTCTGGTCCACGTTGTCGGCGGAGCCGCCGGAGCGGTTCAGCAGGTTGTAGACCGTCCCGTCCGGGGCGACCAGGTCGACCACGAGGTCACCGCGGTAGGTGTGGACGATGTGCACCTCGACGGTCGAGCTCGCCGACGCCGCACCCGTCACGCCCGAGACGGCGATCGGGCTCGACACGGTGCTGTTGTCGTTGATGGTGTAGTTGTTCGCGTTCGAGAACGAGTGGCCGGGTGGCGGTGTGGTGCCGCCCAGGTTCGCCGCCGCGGCCGCGATGTCCGCCGCGAACGTGCTCACCTGCGTGTACACGCCAGGGTTCTGCGGACGGGCGCAGCCGTAGCCCCAGCTCACGATGCCGACCTGGATCCACGCGTTGTTGCTGTCCCGGCGGAACATCGGGCCGCCGGAGTCGCCCTGGCAGGTGTCCACGCCGCCGTTGGCCCAGTTGCCGGCGCAGATCTCCTCGTTCGGCACCAGCTCGCTGTAGGCCTGCCCGCACTGCGTGTCGTCGACGAACGGCACGGTGGCCTTCAGCAGGTACCGCTGCTGCGAGCCGCCCTCGCTCGCCGCGCCCCAGCCGGCGACCGTGAACGAGCCGTTGTCGTAGGCGGTGGTCGTCGTGATCGGCAGGGTGGCCTGGTTGGTGATCGGCTGGTTCAGCTTGATCAGCGCCCAGTCGTCACCGCTCGGGTTGTTGTAGCCCGGCGCCTGGTAGACGTAGGTGGAGGTGCGGGTGATGCGGTTGGCGTCCTGCAGGTCCACGGTCCCGGCGGTCACGCCGATGCTCGTGTTGTTGCCCGTCCCGCTGACGCAGTGCGCCGCGGTCAGCACGATGCTCGGGGTGTAGAGCGCGCCGCCACAGCCCATCGACAGGCGGACCATGAACGGGAACTCGCCCTGGGCGGCGCGGGTGCCGCCGACGACCTGGGGTTGCACATCGCCGTCGGGCGCGGGTGGGGCGGCCACGGCCTGGCCGGCGGCCGCGCCGAGCACGGCCGCCGCGCCGATGGTGACCAGCGCGGCTCTGCGCAGGGCGGATCTGAGTGTTGTCACGGGTAGGTCCTTTCGACAGTCCGGATCTCGGACAGCAGGGGTGTCGAAAGACGGCAGATGGACCACTGGCTGTGGCCGGTCAGCGATCTTCCGTGTCTGATTCCACCTGGTCGGGATGCGCGCTGCAAGACTGCAATTCGGTCAACTACCGTTCGTCCGACCGATCTCGTGAGGAGGCGCTCATGGCACGCGTGGTGGTGACGGGTGGCAGCGGCAAGCTCGGCCGGGCCGTGGTCGCCGACCTGCTGGCACACGACTGGGAGGTGCACAACCTCGATCTGGTGCCGTCCCCGCTGTGCCCGCACACGCGGGTCGACCTGACCGACTACGGACAGGTCGTCGAGGCGCTGACCGGCATCGACGACCGCTACCACGGCGTCGACGCGGTCGTGCACCTCGCGGCGATCCCGGCCCCGGGCCTGACGGCCAACGCGGCGACCTTCGCCAACAACGTGCCCTCGACCTACAACGTGTTCGCCGCCGCCCGGCTCGCCGGGATCAGGAACGTCGTGTGGGCGTCCAGCGAGACCGTGCTGGGCCTGCCGTTCGAGACCCCGCCGCCGTACGTCCCGGTCGACGAGGAGTACGCGGGCCGCCCGGAGTCGACGTACTCGCTGGGCAAGCTGCTCGACGAGACGATGGCCGCGCAGTTCTGCCGCTGGGACCCGCGGCTGAAGATCGTCGGCCTGCGGTTGTCGAACGTGATGGAACCGGCGGACTACGCCGGCTTCCCGGCCTTCGACGCCGACGCCCGCGCACGCTGCTGGAACCTGTGGTCCTACATCGACGCCCGGGACGGCGCGCAGGCCGTGCGCCGCGCACTGGCCTACGACCGCCCGGGCTTCGAGGTCTTCATCATCGCCAACGCCGACACGGTCATGTCCCGCCCGAACGCTGAACTGCTGGCCGAGGTGTACCCGGACGTGCCGCACAGGCGGGAGTTCGGCCCGCACGAGACACTCCTGTCGATCGACAAGGCCCGCCGCCTGCTGGGCTACGAGCCACGGCACTCCTGGCGTCAGGAGACCGGCAGCGGGTCCTGACCGAGGAACCGCTGCCCGTTGACCGCGCCTTCGCGCACGGGGTGCCAGCTCTCGACCGCCGAGGTGACGAGGGCGTGCAGGTCGCCGCCGGTCATGCCCCGGAGGTCGTCGAACAGCGGCCGGGTACGCGCGGTGAGCGGAACGGCGCCGTAGACCTGCCAGACCCCGGTGTCGACGACCCGTGCGTGTGGCAGGTACCGCCGGCGCACCGCGGAGTTCACCCCGTCCGCCCCGACCACGACGTCCCCGACCACCGAGGTCCCGTCCGCGAAGTACGCACCCCCAACCCACCCAATGCCAGCGAACAGGCCAACCCCGCACCCATCGCCAAGCGAACACCCCAAATCCCACACCAACCATCAACTGCCCCTACCAAACCAAGCCACATGACCAGACCCCAACCACACCCCTCCCCCCGGCCCCC
>NZ_JBJMIE010000028.1:0-7112 GCF_045807065.1 Actinophytocola sp.
AGCTACCCCGACCAGGACACCGACCCGAACACCCCCGGCCCGACCAGGTTCGACGGCCCACTGCACAACCAGATCCCGGCGCCGGACCGCACCAGGGACAACTCCACCATCTGGCAGCCGGACTACAACCGGCAGCACTTCCAGGACCTGTACTTCTCGACCGACCCGGGGGTGGACTCGGTCGCGAACTACTACGACAAGCAGTCCTCCGGCCGGTACACGGTGAACGGCTTCGTCACCGACTGGGTGAAGGTCCGCTACAACGAGGCGCGCTACGGCCGCTCCAACGGCTTCCCGTGCGCCGACAACATCTGCGCCAACTCCTACGCGCTCGTCGCCGACGGCGTGAACCAGTGGTACAACGACCAGCTCGCCGCCGGTCGCCCGGCCGCGGCGGTCAAGGCCCAGCTGGCGGAGTACGACGTCTGGGACCGCACCGACTACGACGGCGACGGGAACTTCAACGAGCCGGACGGCTACATCGACCACTTCCAGATCGTCCACGCGGGCGGTGACCAGGCCGACGGCGACCCGATCCAGGGTGAGGACGCGGTGTGGAGCCACCGCAGCTTCGCCTTCTCGAACACCACCTCCGGCCCGAACGGCAACCTGCAGGGCGGTGCCCAGATCGGCGACACCGGCATCTGGGTCGGCGACTACACGATGCAGCCGGAGAACGGCAGCATCGGCGTGTTCTCCCACGAGTACGGCCACGACCTGGGCCTGCCGGACCTGTACGACTTCTCCGGCAGCGGCGGCAACAACCACGTCAACTGGTGGTCGCTGATGGCGCAGCAGCGCGTGTCCGGCCCGGGCGAAGTCCTCGGCTCGCGGGTCAACGACATGGACCCGTGGTCGAAGCTGCAGCTCGGCTGGCTGGACTACGAGGTGGTCGTCGCGGGCCAGACCAAGACCCTCGACCTCGGTCCCCACGAGTACAACTCGAACAAACCGCAGGGTGTCGTGGTGGTGCTGCCCGACAAGTCGGTGCAGTTCCAGTACGGCGCGCCCGCCGCGGGTGAGCGCCAGTGGTGGAGCAGCAAGGGCGACGACATCGACACCACGATGACCCGCACGGTCGACCTGACCGGCAAGACGAGCGCCGCCCTGGACCTCAAGTCCCGCTACGACATCGAGCAGGACTTCGACTACCTGTACGTCCAGGCCTCCATCGACGGCGGCGCGACCTGGCAGCCGCTCGACGGCACCGTGGGCGGCCAGCCGTTCCCCCGGGACGGCGACCAGCAGCCGGCGCTGACCGGCTCGTCCGACGGCCAGTGGCTGGACACGCACGTGCCGCTCGACTCGCTGGCCGGCAAGACCGCACAGCTGCGGTTCCACTACAAGACAGACGGCGCGGTGGCCAAGGACGGCTTCTTCGCCGACGAGATCTCGATCACCGCGGATGGCCAGCAGGTGCTCACCGACGGCGCCGAGTCCGACGCGAACGGCTGGACCCTGGACGGTTTCCGCGCCGTGCGGCAGGTCGAGACGGAACTGTTCGACAACTTCTACATCGCGTCGCACCGCACGTACGAGTCCTACGACAAGTACATGAAGACCGGCCCGTACAGCGTGGTCGACCCGGCGAACCCCGACTGGGTGGAGCACTTCCCGTACGAGACCGGCCTCGGCGTCTGGTACTGGGACACGTCCTTCACGGACAACAACACCAGCCAGCACCAGGGCGGCGGCCTGATCCTCCCGATCGACGCGCACCCCGCGCCGATCTACAACCTGGAGGGCCAGCCGTGGCGCGAACGGATCGCGGGCTATGACGCCCCGTTCTCGCTGGAGAAGGCGGACTCGTTCACCCTGCACGTGAACGGCAAGCCGAGCTACATCCGCGGCCAGGCGGCGGTGCCGCTGTTCGACGACACCAAGAAGTTCTGGTACGCCGAGCAGCCCAACGCGGGCGTCGTCCTCCCAGCCACCGGGACGACCATCCGCGTGCTGTCGGAGAACGGCACGTCCATGAAGATCAAGGTAGGCAAGAAGTAGTTCCGCTGACGGAGACGGGCCCCGCACGACGAGGTGCGGGGCCTGTTTTCTATCCGTCCGCTCGCTGGTGGAGCGCGTCGAGGCCGGCGAGTTCCTCGGCGGAGAGCCGCAGGCCGGCCGCGGCCATGTTCTGCGCCAGGTGTTCCGGGTCGCCGGTGCCGGGGATGACGAGGACGTGCGCGCCGCGGGCAAGCGTCCATGCCAGCCTCACCTGGGACGGCGTGGCGTCGTGGGCCTTCGCGACGGCCTGGACCTCCGCCGGGTCGCTGGAGCCGCCGGCCTCCCGGTTGGTGGTGGCGATCGAGAAGTACGGGACGTACGCGATGCCCTGCTCGGCGCACAGCCGGATCATCTCGTCCTCGCTCGGCCGGAAGCCGAGCCCGTACGCGTTCTGCACGGCGGTGACCGGGGCGACCGCCTGAGCCGCGGCGAGCCGCGCCGGCCTGACCGCCGAGATGCCCAGGTGCCGGATCAGCCCGGCCTCACGCAGTTCGGCCAGGACGGCGAACCGGTCGGCGACGTCGGACGTGCTGTCCGTCATGCGCAGGTACACCAGGTCGAGGTGGTCACGGCCCAGCTGGCGGAGGTTCTCCTCGACCTGACCGCGGAGTTGGGCAGGGGTCACGGGTCGCCGCACCCACTCGCCGGACGGGTCGCGCGCCGGCCCGACCTTCGTGGCGATGACCAGGTCGTCGGGGTAGGGCGCGAGCGCGGAGTTGATCAGCTCGTTCGCCGACCGCAGCGACGAGAAGTAGAACGCGGCGGTGTCGATGTGGTTGACCCCGAGTTCGACCGCCCTCCGCAGGACGGCGATGGCCTGCGCGCGGTCCCGCGGCGGACTGCCTGGTTCGAGCGCGGCCCCGGTCTGTGGCAACCGCATGGCCCCGAACCCGATGCGGTTAACCCTCAGCACTCAGGAACGCCGCCCACGAGGAGACAGGGAAGGTGAGGATCGGCCCGGAGGTGTTCTTGGAGTCCCGAACGGCGGTGACCGCCCCACCGGAGGCAACCTCAACGCAGTTCGCGGCACTGGTGCTGCGGCTACTCTTGCGCCACACCCACGCCACCTCAACACAGTTCGGCGCACTGCTGCTGCGACTGCTCTTGCGCCACTCGGCTTGGGACAGGTCCAGGGCGTTCATTGGCACTCCTAGTGAATCGGCATCTCGCCGGCGATCTCGGCAATGAAGCGTGCCGATTCCTCCGGCGAAAGAGCCTTGGAACCAAGCTCTCGCCAATCCAGCTTAGCGCGAGCCACGTGCCGCCCCTCCTCCAAAAACCCGCCCGCACCTCGCATCTCCTGCCACACAAGGGTCGGCTGGGCATCAAATCCCATGATCATGAATGGTCCCTCCAACCCAGGATGCGCACCTACCGCGAAGGGCACCACGCGGATGTTGATCCGTGCCCGATTGGCCATGTTCAGGAGATGTTGGAGCTGGCCATGCATCACCCCCGGCTCGCCGATCGGGCGCCGGAGCACCATCTCATCGATGATGGCATCCAGGGTGGGGCCGTTGGGCCGGCTCAGCAACGCCTGCCTGCCCATGCGGGTCCGCACCATCTGATCGGCTGCCCCCTCGGCGAGTTGGAGATTGCAGGCCCTCATCACCGCAGTCGCGTAGTCACCGGTCTGGAGCAGCCCCGGCACGAGGTATGGCTCGTAGTTGTAGAGAGCGCTTGCCTCGTTCTCTATTTGGATGAGGTTCTTCAAGTCGGAGGGGAGACCCCGCCCGATCTGGAGCCAGTTGGGTTTGTCGCCCTCGCGGACCAGGACCAGCAACTCGTCCCTCAGCTTGGAGGGGGCCTCCAGGTAGCCGAGCATGGCGGCCACATCATCGGGGTAGAGGCCCCTGATGCCCGTCTCCATGCGGCTCACCTTGCTGACCGACCAGTCCAACGCATCGGCCACCTGCTGGCACGTCAAACCCTTCGCCTGGCGCAGGGCTCGCAGTTCCGCGGAAACCCGCCGCTGACGCACAGAAGCATGATTGTTGTCTCGCATGTGCCCACAATGGCTTGTTGCTGCATTGGCAAGAAACTCGGTTCACCCGATTGGAACTTGATTGCCTCTGCGGATTCGATCCATGCTTCGCGCATGCAGAACACGTGGCACTTCCGCGGAGCATATGCCAACTGGACGATGACCATCGCCATCGCCCCGCCCGACCACCTCGACAGGGCGGATCTGGACGAATTCCCCGTGCGACAGTTCGACAATCTGTGTCGGCAGTTCCACGACGCCGTCAACCTCTACGAGAGCCTTCGCTACCAGGACGACCGCGCCGCCCGCGTGGGCATCTACGGCTCACGGATGTACTGACGCGGCGTATGTCCAGCATCTAGCGCAGTGCCGCCTCCGCCACCGTGGCACGCAGGCGGGCGTGCAGGTCCCGCAGCAACCTCCGGTCGGACCGGACCTCCACCACGCGCAGGCCCCGCGCCGGTTTCAGCGCGGCCCGGAGTTCGGCACCGGATCCGGCATGCACATAATCCACGTGGTAACCACGGCACAGCGCCTCGATATCCGCGCCGTGCGGAGTGCCGAAGACGCGCTCGAAACTGTTCTTGTGCTCCGCGGCGCCTTGCTCCAACAACGTGAATATGCCGCCGCCGTCATCATTGTGAACTATGAGTGTCAAATTCGGGCGGCGTTCGAGTGGGCCGATCAACAATCCGTTGAGATCGTGCAACAATGTGAGATCGCCGATCAGCGCGTAAGCCGGCGCCTCACTCGCGAGTGCCATACCGGCCGCCGTCGACACGTTTCCGTCGATTCCCGCCACGCCGCGGTTGGCGTGGACCGTCACGTCCGAGCGGGGGTCCGCCACCAGGTCGACATCGCGCACCGGGTTGGACGAGCCCAGGAACAGCGCCGCGCCCGACGGCAGCGACTCCATGACGTCGATCGCCAACCGCAGGCCCGTCGGCCATTCCTGCTCGCCCAGCAACTTCTCGATGCCGGTGACGGCGACCGCGTCCGCGTGCCGCCACGTCGGCAGCCACTCCGGGTCGACGCCGTCCACGCGGGCCATGTCGTCCAGGTCCAGCCAGCCCCGGACGTGGGTCGCCACGTACTGCGGGTCGGTCCACTGTGGATGGTCACCGATGCCGTAGACGGGTGCGCGGCCCATGAGGCCACGCACGCCGCGTGACAGCGTCGGCCTGCCCACCACGACGACCGCTTCCGGACGCATCGGTTCCGGGAGTTCGCCTGCCGCGAGCAACAACGCGCCGCACCGCAGGACGTCGGCACCACCCGACAACGCGGCCGCCTGGCTGGTCGGTTCGGCGATCGCGGGCCAGCCGGCGCTGGCGGCCACCGTCGCGGCGGCCCGCGCCCGGTCCTCGCGACCGCTGCCGAAGACCATCAGAGTCCGTGCGGGCAACGGGAAGTCGACGCGGCTGCCGGCCATGCTGACGGGGGCGGCGGAGGTGGTCCAGCGGTCGCCGCCGGAGCGACCGTCGAGTGGTTCGGGCCAGCGGGGTTCGAACGTCGGCACCAGCGGCTCCCGGAACGGGACGTTGACCTGCACCGGCCGGCCGGCCTCCGCCTGTGCCACGGCGCGGCAGACCAGGCCGCGCCACACCTGGTTCTGGCCCTCCCGCCGCTCGGCGACCGGGAACTCCACGGCCACGGCGGCCGAGCCGAACAGGCCGCGCTGGTCGATGGTCTGGTTGGCGCCCGTGCCGTGCAACTCCGGCGGCCGGTCGGCGGTGATCACCAGCAGGCCGACACCGGAGTGGAACGCCTCGAGCACCGCGGGGTGGAGGTTCGCGGCGGCGGTGCCGGACGTGCACGCCACCGCCGCCGGCCGCCCGCTCGCCTTGGACAGCCCCAGCGCCAGGAAGCCGGCAGAGCGCTCGTCGATGCGGACGTGCAGGGTCAGGCGCCCGTCCTGCGCGGCCTGATGAACGGCCATCGCGAGCGCGGCGTTGCGGGAACCGGGACAGACGACCACATGCCGGACGTCGTTGCGAATCAGCTCGTCGACGATGACCGTGGCCTGCGCCGTGGACGGGTTCACGCCATTCCCTCGCTAGCTCCGGAACGCCGCGGACCCCGGCGCCCTACTCGATGATCCACTCCGCGAGCCACGCTCACGACTCCCCACCAACACCGGCCGCGACCCCGGCCGCGCCCCGCATCCCGGCAACCAGCGCGCCCCCAACGATCCATGCCCCCCTCGCACCCGCTCCAGGCCACCGGGACCGGACGCGCTGCCCCGTGATCCACTCCGCGAGCCATGCCCGTGACTCCGCACCAACACCCGACGCGAACCTGAACGCGCCCCGAATCCCGGCAATCAGCGCAGCCAACGGATCCACGCCATCCTCGCTCGCTCGCGGGCACCGGGACACCGGACGCCCTGCCCCATGATCGGCTCCGCGAGCCATGCCCGTGGCTCCCCACCAACACCTGACGCGAAGCCGGACGCGCCCCGCATCCCGGCAACCAGCGCGCCCACCGATCCACGCCACCCCTCGCACTCGCTCCAGGCCACCGGGACCGGACGCCCTGCCCCGTATTCCACTCCGCGAGCCATGCTCACAACTCCCCACCGACACCCGACGCGAACCCGGACGCGCCCCGCATGCCGACAACCAGCGCCGCCCACCGATCCACGCCACCCTCGCTCCAGGGCACCGGACGCCCTGCCCCATGATCCCTCCGCGAGCCGTGCCGTGACTCCGCGCCACCGATGCCCGTGGCGGACGCGTCGTGCGTGCTGGAGATCACAGCGCCGCCCACGCGTCACCTTCCTCCCGTGGTCAGTCGTCCGTGCTTTGCATGGCCCGCGCGCGGACGCCGGTCAGTGCCACGCGCCGGCCGAAGTCGGTGAGGTGGTCGCCCGTCACCAGGGCCGCCGTGCGCATGTCCGCCAGCAGGTCCGCGACCACCCTCCGCACCGTATCGCTCGGTGCGGGGGCGTCGCTCTGACCTGTCTCGAAGAACACGATGCCGATGCGGTCGAGGAGCATCTCCTCGTCGATGGTGTCGGACAGGATCAGCATGGCCAGCAGCGGCAGCGCCGCGAGCCGTGCCGTTCGGCTGTCCGGGGCGGCGAAGCCGGTGACGACCGCCTCGAACAGCAGGACCGGGTGGGCGA
>NZ_JBJMIE010000029.1:0-8740 GCF_045807065.1 Actinophytocola sp.
CCACCAGCACCAACGCGCCCACCACCCACACGATCCAGCTCACGCGACCGATTCTGCCTGACGGCATCCTGCGACGATGCCACCGGTGTGCCGGTTCCGGGATGAGTGTCACATCACCCCCTGGCGGGCGGTGGCTACCAGCGGGGTGCGGTGGGGTCGAACTGCGGGTCGTGGACGCGGCGGTAGTAGCCGGTGTCGTCGCGTTCGGTGAGGCCGCGGGACAGGTACTGCTCGTGCAGGCGGGCGAGCGCGTCGCGGTCCAGTTCCACGCCGAGGCCGGGACCGGTGGGGACGGGCACCGCGCCGTCGGCGAACCGGAGGGTGCCGGCGACGATCACGTCGTCCTCGGCCGCCTTCCACGGCCAGTGGGTGTCGCAGGCGTAGGTGAGGTTGGGGGTGGTGGCCGCGAGGTGGGTCATGGCGGCGAGGCTGATACCCAGGTGGGAGTTGGAGTGCATGGACAGCGACAACCCGAACGTGTCGCAGATGCCGGCGAGTGTGGTGGACCGGCGCAGGCCGCCCCAGAAGTGGTGGTCGGACAGGATCACCTGGACGGCGTCCTCCTCGACCGCGGGCCGCAGGTGCTCGAACGCGACCACGCACATGTTGGTGGCCAGCGGCATCGGCGCCGCGCGGGCCACCCGCGCCATGCCGGCGATGCCGGTGGTCGGGTCCTCCAGGTACTCGAGCACCCCGTCGAGTTCCTCGGCGACGCGGATCGAGGTGCCGATGCTCCAGGCGCCGTTGGGGTCCAGCCGCAGCGGGTGGTCGGGGAACTCGACGGCCAGGGCGCGGATCGCGGCGATCTCCTCCTGCGGCGCGAACACGCCGCCCTTGAGCTTGATCGCGGTGAAGCCGTACTCGCCGACGATGCGCCTGGCCTGGGCGAGGAGCTGGTCGGGGTCGAGTGCCGCGCCCCACTCGTCGTCGGCGGCGCCGGGGTGGCCGGCCCACTTGTAGAACAGGTAGGCGCTGTAGACGACGCGGTCGCGCACGGCCCCGCCGAGCAGGTCGCTGACCGGGCGGCCGGTGATCTTGCCCTGGATGTCGAGGCAGGCCACCTCGAACGGCGACAGGACGCGGTCGGCGGTGCTGCTGGCGGTGACCATGCCGGCCATGCCGTGCCCGCCGGTGCCGCCGGTGTCGCCGGCGAGGGTCGCGTGGATCCGGCGGGCGAGTTCGTGGAGGTGCCAGACGTCGACGCCGGTGAGGTGGGTGGCCGCGGCACGCAGGCGGGTCAGGTGCCTGGCGTCGCCGTAGGTCTCGCCGAGGCCGTAGGTGCCGTCCTCGGCGACCACCTCGACGACGGCCCGCAGCGCGAACGGCTCGTGGACGCCGACGGTGTTGAGCAGCGGCGGGTCCCGGAACGCCACCGGCGTGACGTGTACGTCCTGGATGCGCACGCCGGCAGTCTACGGACGCCGGCGGACCCCTTCACTATCGTTGCCGCATGCCGAAGACCAGCGCCGCGCTGTTGTTGTTCCGCCGTGGGGAGTCCCTGGAGGTCCTCATCGCACACATGGGCGGCCCGTT
Source organism: Actinophytocola sp. (assembly GCF_045807065.1). Lineage (GTDB taxonomy): Bacteria > Actinomycetota > Actinomycetes > Mycobacteriales > Pseudonocardiaceae > Actinophytocola. The sequence continues at coordinate 1,534 of NZ_JBJMIE010000029.1, forward strand.
CTGGGCGCGCAAGGACGCGGGCGCGTGGTCGATCCCGAAGGGCGAGTACACCGACGAGGAGCCGCTGGCGGCCGCGGTGCGAGAGTTCGAGGAGGAGATGGGGTCGCCGCCGCCGGAGGGGCCGGTGATCGCGCTGGGGACGGTCAAGCAGTCCGGCGGCAAGGCGGTGACGACGTTCGCGGTCGAGGGGGACTTCGACCTGGCGGGGTTCCGCAGCAACACCTTCGAGCTGGAGTGGCCGCGCGGGTCCGGGCGGCTGCGGGAGTTCCCGGAGGTGGACCGGGCGGCGTGGGTGAGCGTCGAGGTGGCGCGGGAGAAGCTGGTGAAGGGCCAGGTGCCGGCCCTCGACGCGTTGCGCCGGCACGTCGGTGGGGGTGACTAGCGCGCCGAGGCCGGTCAGTGTGGTACCGGGTCCGCGGCGGGGGTGTCGCGCACGTGTCGCCGGGTCGTGGGGCCGAGCCGGCGCAGGGCGCGTGTGAGGCGGGGGGCGAGTGGTCGTTCGACGTAGCGGTGCACGAGCCAGGCGAGGCCGATCATCGCGGCGGTGACCAGGGTGACGAGCAGTGGTGGCGGGAGGTGCCACTGCCAGGCGTGGAGCAGGGGGCCGCCGAGGTCGAGGTGGAGCAGGTAGAGGGGGTAGGTGGTGGCGCCGAGGACGACCAGCCACCGGCCGCGTACCCGGTCGAGCCGGCCGAGGGCGACGGCGGTGACCAGTGCGAAGCAGACGGCCAGGAGCACGATCGCGGGCCAGGCCGGCACGGGTGGTTGGCCGGGGTAGGACTCGAGGCCGGCGCGGTACCTGGCGGCCGGCACCGACAGCAGGAACGACGCGCCGAGGATGGCCCAGGTCAGGAGGGTGGGGCGGAACCGGTACATGAGGTAGCAGGCGATGCCGCCGGTGAACAGGGGGGCGTAGTCGGTCAGCAGGACGACGTGGACGAGGTCCCCGTCGGGCACGAGTGCCTTGGTGACCGTGACCGCGGCGAGCCAGGCCAGGCAGAAGCCGGCGACGCGCCGGTAGGTCAGGCCCCACGCGACGAGCAGCGCGAACAGCAGGTAGAACCGCAGCTCCGCCCACAGCGTCCAGTAGACCTCGGCGACGGGTGGTGTGCCGACGGCGTCCTGGAACATGGTGAGGTTGACCAGCGTGCCGGACCAGGTGACAGGTCGTGCGGGCCAGACGGTGAGCACGAGCGTGATGACGACGACGGACAGCCAGTACGCGGGGTACAGGCGGGCGGCTCGCGACACCAGGAACGCCCCGGCGCCGCGGCCCCACGCGCTCATGCAGATGACGAACCCGCTGTTGAGGAAGAACAGGTAGACGCCGAGCCAGCCGTAGGTGGCGGCCTGGGCGGGGAACAGGTCGGCGGCGGGGCGGCCCCAGACGCGGTCCATGGTGGTGAAGTGGTAGACCACGACGGACATCGCCGCGAGGAACCGCAGGCCGTCGAGCACCTCCAGCCTCGGACCGCGCGTCATCGGCCGCCTCCCTTGATCGCCTTCGCTCTCTACACGTGGGCGGGCGGCGTTGTGTTCAGGACTTTGTCGGGATCGGCCTCGGCCGATCGGTTCCGGCGGTCGGAGCCGCTCAGTACTTCTGCGCGGTGCCGGATCGCGGCCTGCACGGTGCCCGGCCGCGGCCGTCCGTGCCGCGGCCTGCACCGGCGGCGACACGGACGGCCCGGCGGCGGCCTCCAGGGCGAAGGACGCCCGGGTTGGGGCTGCCAGGACAGGTGTCAGTGGGCGTCCATGTGCTCGCGGAGGGTGCGGGGGCGCATGTCGGTCCACGCCTCGTCGACGTAGGCGCTGCATTCGGCCTGGGTGCCGGTGGGGCCCTCGGTGCGCCAGCCGGCGGGGATGTCGAGGTGGGCGGGCCACAGGGAGTACTGCTCCTCGTCGTTGACGAGGACGCGGTAGGTGATGTCGTCCCTCATGGTGTGGGTTCCTCTCTTTCGGTGCGCCGCGGGTAGTGGCGCAGGGTGGGGTTGACGGTGACGGCCAGGGCGGCGGCCGTCATGCCGGCCGTGCTGATGAGCACGGCGGTGGTCGGGGTGGTGGCCTGGGCGAGTAGGCCGCCGAGGGCGGGTCCGGCGGCCGCGGCGGCGCCGATGGCGACGTTGAGGGTGCCGCTGAGCCGGCCGCGCAGCTCGTCGGGGGTGAGGAGGAGTTGGTGGGTGATGATGGTCGTGTTGGCGGTGGGTGCCAGCAGCGCCATGAGGGCGAACAGGACGCCGAGCAGGTAGCCGTTGGTGATGGCCGCGGCCAGCGGGGACAGCGCGGCCAGTGCCCAGAACACGCCGGCGATGGCGGCGTGCGGGGACAGGCGGCGGTGCAGCCACGGGGCGAGCAGCGCGCCGAGCACGCCGCCGACGCCGAGCATCGCGGCCATGACGCCGATCTCCCCCGCCGGTGTGCCGTGCCGCTGGGCGAGGACGACGACCACGAGGTAGTAGGCGGCGAAGAACAGGTTGAGCGTGACCGCGCACACGGTCGTGACGCGGATTTCCTTGCGCTGCCACAGCCATCGCAGGCCTTCGGTGATCTCGTGGCCGAGCCGCCCGATCGGCGCGGGTTCGGTGGTGCGGGCGGGGGCGCGCAGGAACGCCAGGGTGGTGAACGCGACGAGGTGGGTGACCAGGTCGAGCAGGAACGGCGCCCAGCGGGTGATCCCGAAGAGCACGCCGCCGAGTGCGGTGCCGGTCATCTGGCCGATGGATGAGCGGGCGCTGTTGGTGGCGACGGCGGTCGCGAGCTGTGGTTCGGGCACGAGGGAGGGCAGGAGCGCGTCCTCGGCGGGTTCGAACAGGGCGCGGCAGGCGCCGAGCACCGCCGCCACCGCGGTCAGGTGGAGCACGGTCGCGTGGCCGAGCAGCAGCGCGGCGACGAGGCTGGCGAGTGCCAGTACCTGCGTGATCTCGCAGGCGAGCATGATGCGTCTGCGGTCCCAGCGGTCGACCAGTGCGCCGGCGGGCAGCGCGGTGACGGCCTGGGCGACCGCGTCGGCGGCCAGCACGAGCCCCGACGCGGCCGCCGACCCGGTCACGGCGAGCACGATGAGTGGGAAGGCGAGCATGGACGAGCTGAAGCCGATCTCGGCGCAGCCCTGCCCGACCCACAGCAGCGTGTAGTTGCGGTTGCGCACCAGGGGCCTGGTGTCCACGGGGGTTGTGGTCATCGGACGTCTCCCGCGATGGCGCGCAGTGCTTCGGCGAAGTCGGTCGCGACGGCCTGGATGGTGGCGCGGTCGAAGTGGTCGGCGCGGTAGTACCAGGCGAACGACAGCAGGCCGTCGGTGACGTCGCCGACGACGTCGACGAGGTTCTCGCTGTGGTCGGCGGGGTCGTGGTCGGCGCCGATGGCGGGCAGGGTCGCGCCGAACAGGCTCGCGTCCTCGTTCTCGGCGCGGGCGTCGAACTGGCCGAGGTAGTTGAACGACAGCCGCGGCAGCGGGCCGGGGGTGTCGAGCCGGCCGAGGTGGTGCAGGGCGCCGTAGCTGAACCCGTTGCCGGGCACGGTGCGCAGCTGTTTGCGGACGCCGCGGACGAGGTTGCGCCAGTTGTCGGGTTCGTGGTCGGGGACGGTGACGGCGACCGGGAACATGGTGGTGAACCAGCCGACGGTGCGGGACACGTCGAGGTCGAGGACGTCCTCGCGGCCGTGGCCTTCGAGGGTGACCGCGACCCGGTCGCGGCCGGTCCAGCGGGCGAGTGCCCGGGCGAGCGCGGCGAGCAGCACGTCGTTGACGCGGGTGCGGTAGGCGGTGGGCGCGGCCCGCAGGAGCGCGGCGGTGTCCGCTTCGTCGAGGGTGACCTCGATGGCGTCGGTGCTGGGGGCGCCGTCGGGTTCGCGGTCGCCTGGGAGGTCGCCGCTGCCGCCGGCCTGCTGCCAGTGCGGCAGTTCGTGGTCGAGGGCGCCGGTGGTGACCAGTTCGGTCAGTGCGGTGGACCAGCGTTGCCAGGAGGTGGTCTTGGCGCCGAGGTCGACGGTCTCGCCGCGCAGCGCCTGGTGGTAGGCGGTGTCGAGGTCGTCGAGCAGCAGGCGCCAGGAGACGCCGTCGACCACGAGGTGGTGGGCGACCAGCAGCAGCCGGGGGTGGTTGGCGTCGGCGAACCGGAAGAGCACCGCCCGCAGCAGCGGGCCGGTGGCCAGGTCGAAGCCGGCGTGGGCGGCGTCGGCCAGCTCGAGCACGGCGGGGTCGGCGGGGTCGGGCAGGTCGTGGACGTCGAGGACGTCGACCGGCTCGTGTCGGGCGTGTTCGGCGTGCCAGCCGGCGTCGTCCTGGTGGAACCGCAGGCGTAACGCGTCGTGGTGGGCGATGAGCGCGTCGAGCGCGGTGCGCAGGGCCGCGAGGTCGGGCTCGGTGGGCAGCTCGACGTGGTGGGCCTGGTTGAAGTGGTGCGGGTTGGTCCGCCCGGAGGTGAAGAACCAGTGCTGGATCGGGGTGAGCGGCGCGGGCCCGACGACCTCGGCGCGGTCCTCGACGCCGGCGTCGACGGACACGCGCCCGGCGAGTTCGGTGATGGTCCTGGCCTGGAAGAGGTCCTTGGTGGTCAGGTAGAGCCCGTGGCGGCGGGCCCGGGCGACGACCTGGACGCTGAGGATGGAGTCGCCGCCGAGGGCGAAGAAGTTGTCGGTGACGCCGACCCGGTCGATGCCGAGGACGTCGGCCCACACCTGGGCGAGTGTGGACTCCACCGGGGTGGTGGGGGCGACGTAGTGGGCTGCGGCGGGTGCGAGGTCGGGTTGGGGTAGGGCGCGACGGTCGACTTTTCCGTTGGGGGACATGGGGAGTGCGTCGATGACGGCGAACCCGGTGGGCACCATGTACTCGGGGAGGCGTTCGGCGAGGAAGTCGCGTAGCTCGCCGCCGGTGGGCGCGGGGTCGGCGACGACGTAGCCGAGGAGTCGTTTGTGGCCGGCGGTGTCGGGCCGGACGGCGGCGACGGCGTCGGTGACGTCGGGGTGTTCGCGCAGGGCGGCCTCGACCTCGCCGAGTTCGATGCGGAACCCCCGCACCTTGACCTGGTCGTCGGCGCGGCCGAGGAACTCCAGTTCCCCGTCGCGGTTCCAGCGGACCAGGTCACCGGTGCGGTACATGCGTTCCCCGGGTGCGCCGTGGGGGTTGGCGAGGAACCGGGACGCGGTCAGGCCCGGGCGGCCGAGGTAGCCGCGGGCCAGCCCGACGCCGGCGACGTGGAGTTCGCCGGGCACGCCGACGGGCACGGCGCGCAGGTCGTCGTCGAGGACGAGCGCGCGGGTGTGCCAGATGGGCCGGCCGATGGGTGGGGTGCCGCGGTCGGGTGGCAGGGGTTGTGACCAGGTGGCGACGACGGTGGCCTCGGTGGGGCCGTAGGCGTTGATGAGCCGCCTGCCCGGTGCCCATTGCCGGACGAGGGCGGCCGAGCAGGCGTCTCCGCCGACGACCAGGGTGGCCAGGTCGGGGAGGTCGGTGTCGGGCACGGTGGCCAGGGCGACCGGCGGGATGAGGGTGTGGGTGACGCGGTAGTCGCGCAGCACCGCGGCGAGGTGTTCGCCCAGCAGCGGTCCGGGTGGCGGCACGACGATGGTCGCGCCGTGCGGCAGTGCGAGGCACAGTTCCAGCACGGAGGCGTCGAAGCTGGGTGAGGAGAACGCGAGGACGCGGTCGCCGGGTCGCACGGCGAACCGGTCGGCTTCGGCGTGGGCGAAGTTGGCGAGGCCGGTGTGGGTGACGACGACGCCCTTGGGGCGGCCGGTGGAGCCGGAGGTGTAGATGACGTACGCCGGGTTGGTCAGCTCGGCGACCGCGGGTTCGGCCTCGGGTTGTCCGTCCGGTGTGGACACCTGGGTGGGGTCGTCGATGACGAGCACGGGGTGGGCGTCGGCGAGCATGAACTCCTTGCGGTCGGGCGGGTAGTCCGGGTCGACGGGGAGGTAGGCGGCGCCGGTCGCGGCGACGGCGAGCTGGGCGATGACGAGTTCCGCGGAGCGGGGCAGTACGAGGGCGACGACGGTTTCGGGGCGTGCGCCCTTGGCGGCGAGCACGCGGGCCAGCCGGTCGGCGCGTGCCGCCAGGTCGGTGTAGCTGAGGGTGAGGTCGCCGGCGATGAGCGCCGGGGTGTCGGGGGTGCGGGCGACCTGGGCGCGGAACAGCTCGGTCAGGGTGGCGGGTGCGATGTCCGGGCCGGCGTCGTGCCAGGACCGGACCAGGGCGCGTTCGGTGTCGGTGACGACGTCGATGGCGCCGACGGGCACGGTGGGGTCGGTGGCCGCGGCGGTCAGGACGCGGTCGAGCCCGGTGGCGAGGCGGCGCGCGGTGGCGGCGTCGAACAGGTCGGTGTTGTAGGTGAGGGTGGCGCCCAGCGAGCCGTCGGCGATCTCGTGGAACTCGACGGTCAGGTCGTAGCTGGCGGTGACGACGGGGAACTCGACGTCGGTCGCGGCGAGCCCGGCGAAGTCCTCGGTGCGGTCGGTGGCGTTCTGCAGCACGACCATGGCCTGGAACAGCGGTGTGCGGCTGGGGTCGCGGTCGGGGTCGACGGCGTCGACGACCCGTTCGAAGGGCACGTCCTGGTTGTCGAACGCGGCCAGCGCGGTCTCCCGGACCCGCCGCAGGTGGTCGGTGAAGGGCAGGCGCGGGTCGACGGGGGTGCGCAGGGCGATGGTGTTGACGAAGAACCCGACGAGGCGCCGCAGGTCGGGGTGGGCGCGGCCGGCGGAGACGGTGCCGACGGCGAAGTCGTCCTGGCCGCTGAAGCGGTGCAGCAGCACGGTGGCCGCGGCGACCAGCGCCAGGAACAGTGTGCCGTCCTGGGCTCGGGCGAGTGCGCGCAGCGCGTCGGCGACCCGGGCGGGCACGGTGAGTTCGAGCTGCGCGCCGGCCGTGGTGTGCGTCGGGGGCCGGAGCCGGTCGGTGGGCAGCTCGAGCGCGGGCACGCCGGCCAGCACGCGCCGCCAGTGCGCCAGCTGGGTGTCCAGGACGTCGCCGCGGCCGCGTTGCCAGGCGGCGAAGTCGCGGTAGCGGACCGGCAGGTCGGGCAGTTCGGCCGGGGTGGCGGTGACGTGGGCGCGGTAGAGCTCGGCGAGGTCGGCCACAATGACGCCGGCGGACCAGCCGTCGGTGATGACGTGGTGGGCGGTCAGGGCGAGCACGTGGTCGTCCGGGGCGATCCGGTGCACGGTCGGCCGGAAGAGCGGCCCGGCGGCGAGGTCGAAGGGTTGCGCG
>NZ_JBJMIE010000030.1:0-10027 GCF_045807065.1 Actinophytocola sp.
AAACAAAAACCAAAAACGAACCACAACCGATCTGAACCTGACCGAGCTGATCAACGGCTTCAAGCCGCTGTTCCGCGCGCTCTCGCCGGACGACGTCAACAAGCTGTCCTACGAGATCATCCAGGTCCTGCAGGGCGAGGGCGGCACGGTCGAGTCGCTGCTCGCCCACACGGCCTCGCTGACCAGCGCGATCGCCGGCCGCGACCAGGTGATCGGCCAGGTCATCGACAATCTGAACAGCGCGCTGACCACGATCAACCAGCGCGGCCAGAAGCTGTCCGACCTGATCGTGACGGTCCAGCAGCTGGTGTCGGGCCTCGCCGCCGACCGGGAGCCGATCGGGGACGCGATCGACGCGCTCGGCGGGCTCGCGGACACCACGGCCGGCCTGCTCGAGCAGGCCCGTGCGCCACTGAAGGAGGACATCTCGGCGCTGGGTGGCCTGGTCAACAACCTCAACGACAGCGAGTCGGTGGTGGAGCACTTCATCCAGTTCCTGCCGGAGAAGACGGCGAAGCTGACCAGGCTGGTGAGCTACGGCTCCTGGTTCAACTTCTACCTCTGCTCGGCGTCGGGCGAGGTCAGCATCCCGGGGATCATCACCCAACCGATCGACGTGCCGGTCGCGTCCGCGTCCTCGGCGAGGTGTTCGCGATGAGCGGAGCTTGCGGAGCGAACCAGCGGGCGCCGCGGTGCCACGGAGCAGGGGAGGTGGCGTCATGAGGTCCTTCCGCTCCCGCAACCCGATCCCGATCGGCATCGCCGGTCTGGTGGTGATCGGCCTCGCGCTGACCGTGGCCATGTTCTCCGACGACCTGCCGATCATCGGCGGCGGCACCAGCTACTCGGCCGAGTTCAGCGAGGCGGCCGGCCTCGGCGCGGACGACGAGGTGCGCATCGCCGGCGTCAAGGTCGGCAAGGTGACCGACGTCGAGCTGAACGGGTCGAACGTGCAGGTGACGTTCAAGGTCAAGAACGCGTGGGTCGGCGACCAGACCTCCGCGGCCATCAAGATCAAGAACGTGCTCGGCCAGAAGTACCTGTCGCTGGAGCCGGACGGCCGCGACGTGCTCGACCCGGGCACGCCGATCCCACGCGCCAGGACCATGGCGCCCTACGACGTGCTGGAGGCGTTCCGCGGCCTTGCCGAGACCACCAACGCCATCGACACCACCCAGCTCGCGCAGAGCTTCGAGGTCATCTCGCAGACGTTCGGCGACACCCCGGACGACGTGAAGGGCGCGCTCACGGGCCTGCGGCAACTGTCGACCACGATCTCCTCGCGGGACACCCAGCTCGCCACGCTGCTGTCCAACACCCGCAAGATCAGTGACACGCTCGCCGACCGCGACGCGCAGGTCGTGAAGCTCCTGCAGGACGGCAACCTGCTGCTTGCGGAGATCAACGACCGCCGCGCGGCCATCAGCACGCTGCTGTCCGGCACGCAGGCCCTGGCCAAGGAGCTGAGTGGCCTGGTGACCGACAACCAGAAGCAGCTCGGCCCGGTGCTGACCAGCCTCGACCAGCTCACCGGCATGCTGGCCCGCAACCAGGACGCGCTCGCGCAGGGCATCAAGAACCTGGCCCCGTTCTACCGGCTGTTCAACAACGCGGTCGGCAACGGGCACTGGTTCGACAACTACATCTGCGGCCTGCTGCCGCCGTCGATCGGCGTCGTCAACGAAGAGGGCTGCCTGGGGAGGAGCTCATGAGCACCTTCGCCTCCCGGCTGGGCCGCAACGCCGCCCGCACGGTCTCCATCGCGATCGTGCTCGCGCTGCTGGTGGCGCTGTTCCTCTACTGGGTGCTGGTCGACGGCAACCAGCGCCGCTACTCGGCCGTGTTCACCGGCGTCGTCGGCCTCTACGAGGACAACGAGGTGCGGATCCTGGGCGTGCAGGTCGGCCACGTCGACAAGGTCACGCCGGAGGGCGACACGGTCCGCGTCGACATGCTGATCGACCGCGCGGTCAGGATCCCCGCCGACGCCAAGGCCGTGATCGTCGCGCCGTCGCTGGTCAGCGACCGGTACGTGCAGCTCACCCCGGTCTACACCGGCGGCGCGACCATGGCCGAGAACACGCTGCTGCCCAAGGAGCGGACCGCGACGCCGCTCGAGATCGACGACCTGTACGCGAGCCTCAACCGGGTCAGCCAGACGCTCGGCCCGAACGGGGTGAACAAGGACGGCGCGCTCGCGGACCTGCTGAACACCCTCGCCAAGAACCTCGCCGGCAACGGCGCCATCACCAACGAGACCATCACCCAGCTGTCCCAGGCGGCGCGGACGCTGTCCGGCAGCGACGAGGACCTGTTCGCGACCATCGACAACCTGCAGAAGTTCACCTCCGCGCTCGCCGCGAACGACGACGCCGTGAACCAGTTCAGCGAGCAGGCCGCCGACGCGACGAAGTTCCTCGCCGACGAGCGCGGCGACCTGGCCGAGGCCGTGCGGCAGCTGGGCATCGCGCTCGGCGCCGTGCAGCAGTTCATCGACGACAACCGCGCGCACCTCAAGACCAACGTCGACAAGCTCGCGTCGATCACCCAGGTGCTCGTGGACCAGCGGGCGGCGCTGGCGGAGACGCTGGACATCGCGCCGGTCGCGCTGTCCAACATCATCAACGCCTACAACGGCTCGTCCGGCACGCTGGACGCCCGCGCCGACCTCAACGAGCTGGCCCAGCCGCCCATCGTGACGGTCTGCAACCTGGTCCGCCAGGTCACCCCGGACCAGCTCCCGCAGGCCCTCGCGGACACCTGTGACCAGCTCGCGCCGATCATCCAGGGTGCGGTGAAGCTGCCGACCCCGGCCGAGGTGCTGACGGCGCTGCAGAACGGCTCGGCCCCGCCGCTGCCGATCCCGGGCAACCTGGCGGGGGGCAACTGATGAGACGACTGTTGCCCGCGCTGGCCGCCGCGGTGTTCGCGCTCTCGGCGTGCAGCAGCCAGTTCACCGGCATCTACGACCTCCCGCTGCCCGGGGGCGCCGACCTCGGCGACCACCCGTACACGGTGAAGGCGCACTTCAAGGACGTGCTGGACCTGGTGCCGCAGTCCGGCGTCAAGGTCAACGAGGTGCCCGTCGGCCGCGTCGAGGACATCCAGCTCGCCTCGGACGGCTGGACCGCCGAGGTGACCATGCGTGTCAACGGCGACGTGAAGCTGCCGGCCAACTCGCTGGCCATGCTGCGCCAGTCGAGCCTCCTCGGGGAGAAGTACGTCGAGCTGTCCGCGCCGCCCCAGGGCGAGGGGCGGGGCCAGCTGGAGGACGGCGCGCTGATCCCGCTCGCGCGGACCAACCGCAACACCGAGATCGAGGAGGTGCTCGGCGCGCTGTCCATGCTGCTCAACGGCGGCGGCGTCGAGCAGCTGCAGGACATCACCCAGGAGCTGAACGCGGCGCTCTCGGGCCGGGAGCCGGATCTGAGGGCGACGCTCGCGAACCTCGACACGCTGGTCGGCACGCTCGACGAGAGCAAGTCCGACATCACCAACGCCATCGACGGCGTCAACCAGCTGTCCGCGACGCTGGCCAGCGAGAAGGACCAGCTGGCCGGCGCCATCGACTCGCTCGGCCCGGGCCTGCAGGTGCTCAACGACCAGCGGTCCCAGCTCGTGACCATGCTGCAGTCGCTGGACTCGCTGTCCGACGTCGCGGTGAACACGGTGAACGCGAGCCAGGCCGACATCGTCGCCGACCTCAAGGCGCTGACCCCGACGCTGCAGAAGCTGGGGGAGGCGGGCGCGGACCTGCCGAAGGCGCTGGAGCTGCTGCTCACCATCCCGTTCAGCGACGAGGCGATGAACGGCGTCAAGGGCGACTACTTCAACCTGTACGCCAAGATCGACCTGAACCTGCAGGACATCGTGGACAACCTGTCCCGCAGCCGGAACAACCCGCTGTCGAACGTGCCCATCGTGGGCGGCCTGCTCGGCGGCCAGGCAGGCGGGGCGGACAGCCCGCTGCTGCCGGTGCCGATCATCGGCGGCTCGTCGACCGGACAGCAGTCGGGGCAGGGTTCCGGTTCGCAGCAGTCGGGCGGCAGCGGTCTCGGCGGCCTGCTCGGCGGGCTGCTCGGGGGAGGGGGCAGCTGATGCTCACCAGACGGGTACGCGTCCAGCTGATCGCGTTCGTGGTGATCGCCGTGGTCGCGATCGTGTACGCGGCGTTCCGGTTCACCGACGTCGGCAGGCTGTTCGGCTCGGACGGCTACACGGTGCGGATGAACCTGCGGGAGTCCGGCGGGATCTTCACCAACGCCGAGGTCACCTACCGCGGGTACAACGTGGGCCGGGTCGGGGAGATCCACCTGACCCACGAGGGCATCCAGGTGGACCTCAACATCGACCCGGAGGCGCCGCGGATCCCCTCGGACCTCGACGCGGTGGTCGCCAACCGGTCCGCTGTGGGAGAGCAGTACGTCGACCTGCGGCCACGCGAGGACAAGGGCCCCTACCTGTCCGGCGCCTCGGTCATCTCGGCGGACCGGACGGTGACGCCGGTCAGCACGGACGCGGTCATCCGAGACCTGGACGACCTGGCCAGCTCGGTGCCGACGGACTCGCTGCGCACGGTCGTCGACGAGCTGGACAAGGCGTTCGCCGGCACCGGCGACGACCTGCAGGTCCTGCTGGACGAGACGCGTGACTTCACCACCATGGCACAGGAGCACCTGCCGCAGACGATCACGCTGATCTCCGACGGCGGCACCGTGCTGGACACGCAGAACGCGAACGCCGGCAACATCAGGTCGTTCGCCGACTCGCTGTCGCTGCTGTCCGAGCAGCTGAAGAACTCCGACCCGGACCTGCGCCGGCTCATCACGGCGGCACCGCAGGTGGCGTCGCAGGTGACCGACCTGCTCCAGGAGTCCGGCCCCGGCCTCGGCGTGACGATCGCGAACCTGCTCACGACCTCGGACATCCTCCGGGCGCGCAAGGACGGCCTGGAGTACGCGTTCGTCGCGTACCCGCTGTTCAGCGCGGCCGGCCAGGGCCTGCTCGGCGCCGACCCCGGCCAGGTGCACCTGGGGCTGGTGCTCAACCTGTTCAACCCGCCGCCCTGCACCAGGGGGTACGAGCAGACGCAGCGGCGCAACGGAACGGACACCGAAAACCCCGCGTCGCCGGTGCCGGAGCAGACTTACTGTGCCGAGCCGACGGGCAGCCCCATCAACGTGCGTGGCTCGGCGAACGCGCCCTACGGTGGGGTGCCGGTGGCGCACGACCAACCCGCGACACCACCGGGTGGCGGCACGGCGGATACTTCTGATCCACTCGCCGGCCTGCCCGGTTCGGTGAGCCAGCGGGGTGGCAGCCCGACGAGCCTCACCGCACTGCTCGGACTACCGGGGTGATGCACGTTGACTGAGACAACTGCCGAGACGACCGAGGCGCGGGAACCTGCCGAGACGTCCGCGTCCGCCGGGACGCGCACGCCGAAGCTCCCGCGGATACTGCTGACCGCCGCGGTCGCGCTGCTGGTCGCCGCGGTGGCGGTGGCCGGCTGGTTCGGGGTGGCCTGGTTCCGCGCCGCCAACGACGACTCGCTGTCGTACTCGCGGACCCGTGACGAGGTGAACCGGGTCGGCACGAACGCGGTCGTCACCATGAACACCCTGGACTACAAGAAGGTCGACCAGGGCCTGGCCGACTGGGAGGCGGCGACCACCGGCGCCCTGCACGACGAGATCCTGAAGGGCAAGAAGACCAGCCGCGACGCCATCGTGCAGGCCGAGTCGGTGACCAGGGCGACCCCGCTGTCGTCGGCCGTCTCCGAGCTGGACGACCGGGCCGGCCAGGCGTCGATCCTGGTCGCGCTGAAGGTCAACGTGACGGTGAAGGGCCAGCAACCGGCCGACAAGTACATGCGGCTGTCGGGGAAGCTGCAACGCACGGACGACGGCTGGAAGCTGTACGAGATCGGACAGGTCCCGTACCTGCAGCCGGGCCAGCAATAAGGGAGAACCGACGTGCCACCGCACCGCCGCCGCCCGGCGCCCAGCACCGGCCAGGCGCCGCCCATCCGCCGCCCGAAGGTCGCGGGCCTGCGCAACCGCCCGGACCGCCACGAGCCGGACGACCAGGACCCGCGTGAAGCGGACCTCCGGACGGGGCTCGACGAGCACGAGGAGGCCCCGCAGCGGGTGAGCGGGGTCCTCAACGGCCTGCGTGGCACCCCGCCGACCCGCGCGGCCGACGAGGACACCGCCGCCGAGACCGCCGTCCTGCCCCGCATCACCGACGACATCCCCGAGGACATCACCGACGACGAGCCCGAGCAGGTCGTCGAGGACGTTCCCGAGGTCGACCTGGGCACGAACGAGCCCCCCGCCGCCGTCGACGACGAGGAGGACCCGGAGGCCAGGCCGCGCCCCAGGCCCCGCCCCGCGGCGACCCGGCCAGCGGGCAAGCGCCGCTCGACGGGCACGGCCCGCCCCGACGACCTCGCCGAGGCGGAGTCCGTCACCGAGGCCAGGCGGTCCCGCCACGCGAAGGCGGCGGCCCGTCCCGGCCGCACCCCCGCGCAGAACCAGATCTCGACGGCGATCGTCCTGGCGGTGGTCGCGGTCATCCTGATCGGCCTCGCGGTGTTCTTCCGCGGCAAGGCCAACGAGCTGGACGGCGGCGACACCAACACGGCCCTCACCGACACGGCGACGACGAGCCAGATCAAGGGCCAGCTGACCAACGCCATCAAACAGACGTTCAGCTACAACTACACCGACCTCGCCTCGACCGAGAAGGCCGTCAAGGACAACCTGACGGGCAAGGCCCTGTGCGAGTACAACCTCCTGTTCGGTGAGGTCAAGCAGTACGCGCCCCAGCAGAAGATCGTCCTGGACACCACGGTCCGCGAGCTGGCGGTGGTCCGCATCGACGGCGACCGCGCCGAGGCCCTTGTCTACATCGACCAGCTCTCCACCAGGGTCGACGTGAACAAGACGGTGGCCGTCGGCGGCCAGTTCGCCGTCCAGGCCAAACGCGACGGCGACCACTGGAAGATCACCGAGTTCGACATGTTCGGCCAGCCCCTGTTCAACGGCAAGCCAGCCCCCACGTGCTGACCCCACCACCAGGACGCCGGCTCGGCCCGCTGCTGGTCATGGCGCTGGTCCTGGTGGCCGCCGCCGCGGGATTCCTGGTCTGGTCAGTGGTCGACCTGGTCTCGGCCGGGACGGATGTCGACCACGCACGCCAGAACCTCGCCGCGGCACGGGAACGCCTCGGGGACCTGCGCGAGGATGACGCGCTCGGGATCAAGACCTCTCGGGACGCGGCTCTCACGGCCGGCCGCGAGGCCATCACCATCCTGAACACGCTCGACTACCGCACGCTCGACGCCGACCTCGACGAGTGGGAGCGCGTCACCACCGGCGCGTTGCACGACGAGATCGTCACCGGCAGGGCGCAGTCCGAGAACGCGGTCACGGAGGCGAAGTCGGTGACGAAACCGGCGGTCCTGGCGGCGGCCGTCGCGGAGGTCGACGAGCAGGCGGGGACGGCGACCGTGCTCGTGGCCCTGAGGATCAACGTCGCCACCACCGGCGCCGCGCCCACCGACAGGTACATGCGGCTCAAGGGAACACTGTCGCGCACCGGCGAGGACTGGAAACTCGACAGCATCGGTCAGGTGGCGTACGGGTCATGACCAGCTGGGACTCCCCGACGAACCCGTTCCCCGTCCAACGACCGAGCGGCGGGAGCCGTGTCGCGTGGGTGATCGCCGCGGTTTCCCTCGCGGCCCTGCTCGTCGTGGCCGCACTGTGGGCGCGGTCAACGGCCGACGACCGGTCGGCCGAGGCGGACGACTTGAAACGTGTCGCCACTCGGGTGGACGGCGAGGCGAAACAGCTGGTCGAGGGCGTGGATCCGGGCAACGAAGCGCTCAGCGACCCGGTCCGGACGCGTGAAGTGACCCAGTACCTGAACACCGCGATCGCGGAGACCTTCAGTTACGACTACCGGAACCTTTCACAGACCGAGAGTTCGGTCGACAAGTACCTCGCGGGCGACGCCCGATGCGTGTACGACGCCCTGTTCGGTGAGGTGAAGCGGCTCGCGCCGGAGCAGATGATCGTCCTGGAGACGACCGTTCGCGAACTCGCGTTGGTCCACCTGGACGCGGGTGCCGCCCGGGCCCTGGTCTACATCGACCAACAGTCGACGAGGGCCGACGTGAACAAGACGGTCACCGTGGGCGGCCAGTTCGCGATCACGGCACGTCGCGACGGCGACCACTGGAAGATCACCGAGTTCGACATGTTCGGCCAGCCCTTCTTCAACGGCAAGCCGGCCCCGACCTGCTGAACCCGAAGCGTGCAACCACCCGGAAACGTGACGTTGCGCACACGCTGGATCGAGGGTCATGACCGACGGTGAAGATCGTCGGGCGGGGCCCCCGCGGACCGCCGAGACCAGCCGACATATGCGTTCACCTGCTGAACTTCGGCTGGAACACCACTGACACGACAACTGAAAACCCGGTGAGATCATGGCGCGGCATCTTGACTCACGGCCACCTCAGGGTCACGCTATTCACCAAGCACGCCTTCGGCAGGAGGACGGTTGAGTGCGGGCCTAGACAGTCGCCGACTTTGTGGCTAGACTGCCCCTTTGCGCTGCCCACTTTTGCATGCCCTAGACTGTTGGGCACGACCGCACCCCTGAACAGTTTCGTCGCAGTTGCCGACGAGGCTGCTCAACCGCACATTAGTCCTGGAAGGACGCATCTTGGCAGTCTCCCGCGCGACCCAAGCCACTGCTGCGACCAACTCCACCATGTCGAACTCTGGCATCCCAGGCGCGCCGCTACGGGTCTCGTTCGCGAAGATCCGCGAGCCGCTGGGCACGCCGAACCTGCTCGACCTGCAGATCCAATCGTTCCAGTGGTTCACCGGTGACGAGGCGTGGTTCCAGCGCCGTGTCGACGCCGGTGACGAGAACCCGGTCGGAGGCCTCCAGGAGGTTCTCAACGAGATCTCTCCGATCGAGGACTTCTCCGGTTCCATGTCCCTCTCCTTCGACGACCCACGCTTCGACGAGGTCAAGGCCTCGACCGAGGAGTGCAAGGACAAGGACATGACCTACGCGGCGCCACTGTTCGTGACGGCCGAGTTCACCAACCACCAGACTGGCGAGATCAAGAGCCAGACGGTGTTCATGGGTGACTTCCCGGTCATGACGGACAAGGGCACCTTCATCATCAACGGCACCGAGCGCGTCGTGGTGTCGCAGCTGGTCCGCTCGCCCGGCGTCTACTTCGACACGGCGATCGACAAGACCACCGACAAGGACGTGTTCGTCGCCAAGGTCATCCCCAGCCGTGGCGCCTGGCTGGAGTTCGACGTCGACAAGCGGGACACGGTGGGTGTCCGCATCGACCGCAAGCGCCGCCAGCCGGTCACGGTGCTGCTGAAGGCCCTCGGCTGGACCACCGAGCAGATCCGCGAGCGCTTCGAGTTCTCCGAGACGCTGCTCGCGACGCTCGAGAAGGACCACACGGCCGGCACCGACGAGGCGCTGCTGGACATCTACCGCAAGCTGCGCCCGGGTGAGCCGCCGACCAAGGAGTCCGCACAGACGCTGCTGGAGAACCTGTTCTTCAAGGACAAGCGGTACGACCTGGCCAAGGTGGGCCGGTACAAGGTCAACAAGAAGCTGGGCGTGGCCATGCCCGGCAACGTGGGCGTGCTGACCGAGGACGACATCGTCACCACGATCGAGTACCTCGTCCGCCTGCACGCCGGCGAGACCAGCATGCGGGGCGCGAACGGCGAGGACGTGCCGGTCGAGGTGGACGACATCGACCACTTCGGCAACCGGCGCATCCGCACGGTCGGCGAGCTGATCCAGAACCAGATCCGGGTCGGCCTCTCCCGCATGGAGCGCGTCGTCCGTGAGCGGATGACCACGCAGGACGTCGAGGCGATCACGCCGCAGACCCTGATCAACATCCGGCCCGTGGTGGCCGCGATCAAGGAGTTCTTCGGCACCTCGCAGCTGTCGCAGTTCATGCAGCAGA
>NZ_JBJMIE010000031.1:0-49834 GCF_045807065.1 Actinophytocola sp.
CGTCACGAGAAGTGGTGCACTGGATGCGGACCGGGCAGGGCTGGCACTGGCCCTTGGTGAACCGGGCCACGATCAGCGGGGCGGCGGTGGGTGAGGAGGTTGGGTAGGGCCGTGCCAGCCTCTGCTGACCTGTCCTTGGGGGCAGGTCACTTGCTGCCGGTCGAAGTCGATGGGGAAGTTGTCTCGGTCGAAGCCTTCGTTGCGGCGGTGCTGGCGAGTGGGGTTGCCCGGCAGCGGTCCGGTGACGGTGGCCTGGTGTTCTCGGATGGCTTGGTCCAGGTGGACCAGAAAGGTGTAACCACCGTCGACGAGGTGCTCAGCGGGCAGCAGGCCACGGCGCTTCAGCCGGGTGTGGATGTCGGGCAGCGCCTGCGTATCGCTGGTCGTGGCCGCGGTGGTGGCCACGTCTGTGATCACGTTGGCGCCCTCCGGCGAGCAGGTTGCGGTGAGATGGGTCAGGAATCCCTTCCAGCGGGTGGTCTGTCCCCGGCGTGCGTAGCGGGCGGTGGGGTCATAGGGAGAGACGATCACGCGGGATGAGGGCGGCAGCCCGCCATCGTCGTCGGTGCGCCAGCGCAGGCGGCCCGCCGCGTCGCGGTAGTAGTTCTGCACGAAGATCTGCCGGAGGGTCTGGACACGGGGACCGAACACGTGGCCCCTCCCGTGCGTGTGGAGATGTTCCAGTAGCCCTATGGCGTCATTGCCGGCGTTGGTGATCCTGGTCTTGGGCCGAGTGGGGTTCTTGCCCAGCCGAACCGGACGGCCGTAGCGGCGTCCCCATTCTTCGTCCACCAGACTGGCCAGAAGCTGCGGGGCGGCGCTGGCGATCTCCTCCAACGCGGCGCGCACCGCCTCGGTGATCAGCTCCAGCCGGGTCAGGTCGCGCACCGCGGCCAGAACATGGGTGGAATCGGTGCGCTGCGTGCCGCGTTCGCGCACCAGCCCGAGCAGGAACTGCAGGACGCAGACCGTGGCCAACTGAGCTGGTGAGAGACCAGGACGCCCATCACGCGGGTACCAGTCGAGGAAGTCCTCGTCGCCCCACAACCCGTTCAGCCGATCTTTCACCCACATCGCAGTCGTACCACCCGGATTACTCGCCCGCGCAACCCGCGCGGTCAAAGACGGAACATGCTCCCCGGAACGGAGACGAACAGACAACGGGGCACCTCGGCAGCTGCATCGACCTTGAACAGGGCAGATCATGCTACTGATCACGTGTCACACCATGAAACCAAGATCACCGACAGAGTCAAGCTAAGGGGGAGCACCACACCGCTAACGAGTGGCTGGGACGTGAGGTGTATCCGCAGCCGATCACGTAGAGGCCAGCGGCAGTGGTGATTCGCATCTAGTTCCGCTCCGCGCTCGGGCGGCACACCTGCTCGGACCTCGGATTCAGCGCCGCACCGCCAGGGCGGTCCTGGCGACGCGCCGTCGGTTATGTACCAGCGGGAGTGTCGCCACGTCCCCGACTTCAGCACCACGAGTCCTGCCGCAGGTGCGGTGCGGTCGGCCCCACGACATGAACGAGGCCGGTCTGAACGCGATGTTCGGTTCCGACTGCGAATACCTCGTTCCGGCCTGCCGGAGCCCACTTGCCGCCGCTGGGTGCGATCCACACCTCGATCTTGATCTGGCTGTCCGGTGTGGTGACGGTGAGGGTGTCGGCCGGCTGCATTGGTGGTCCGACCTGCAGTCGTGAGACCCACACGACCACGGGAGTGACGGCGGTCGTCGCTCCTTTGACTGCGCCTGATCGGGAGGGCTGGGCCATGGAGGTGTTGATGGCGACGCGTCCGATGGCACTGGTGACTTCCAACGGCGTCGAGCCGTCCTGTGAGGTGCCCAGCGTCAATGCCGCGGCGGCCGGAGGGGCGCTCGCCTGCTCGTCGAGCTTCAGCCGCAGGATGTTGCGGCCGGTGCGGAGCTCGGGTCGGGACACGTCTACGAGGTCACGCGTCCCTGCGGTGGAAGTAGCGGTCGACGGGCCGGTGACCGCGGACGCCGAGTTGCTCAGAAGCATCGTGCCGGTGGTCGCGAGCGACAGTGTCAGCGTCGCGTTGAGCACGGTGCGGCGAGCTACTCTGGAGTCGGTCACACTGTTCTTGGCTTCGGCATCATCGGGCGACATGAGGGACTCCTAGCGGAATTGGTCGTGGGAGTTCGAAGTGATGGCGGCTCAACCTGATTGCGTGATCAGGGGTGGACCCCGGACACGCGTGGTCTGCTGCCCGAGTTCGCGTTCTATGGTCGGATCGCGCGTGAGTCGGGTACCTGGTCGACGACCGGCGGCTCGGTGCGTTCGAGTCTGAGCATCTGCTTGAAGACCCATTCCGCGGACATGAGGGCGCCTTCCAGCCAACCGGGTAGTGGCGAGACCTGGTCGCCCATCACGTAGAAGCGGTTCTTGTCGGGGGCGAGCAGTCGGCTGTACATGGCGACGGCTTGCGCGTCGAAGGGGTTCCAGTGGGCGCCGACTTCGGCCTGGTAAGGCACACTGAGCCATTCCGCGTAATCACATCCCGCACATAGTCGGCGCTGACCTGCAGCAACGAGGTGATGTCCCGAACCGTCTGGCCCTGGCCGGACGTCATCACCACGATCGCCCGTCGCATCCTGACCGGATCCTTCGCCGTTCTGGCTGCCCGCTGCAGCTTGCGGCCTTCCTCCATCGACAACAGCCGGACGAACACCCCAGGTTGACGAGCCACAACCACCTCCCACGATCGAACCGTGGGATCAGCCTGGCTCACTCCGCATCAAGATCAGTTACCGGGTCAACCAACTAAACGAGCCACTAGATACACGAACCGCGCGGTGTTCGCCGGCCGTCGCGTGTCGGCCAGCACCGGTGAAATACAAGAACCGCTCGCACGGGCAGGCGTTCTCCGCCCTCAGTAGGGCAAGTGCTGGCGTTGTCGACCAGGAGCGTACGGAGGTTGTAGTCCTGCGGACTGCTGGCCGCCTTGCGCACCAGATAGTCGTGGAGTCTGGCATTGCGCTGTCATGACCAGCGTCGCACCGCCGGCACCGGTGCACGACGAAACCCCGCTGCCGATCACGCGCAGGGTTCGCTGCCGGCGACCATCGTCCGCCGTGGCCGGCCCGCTCACCACATCGATCAGTGGCTCCGGCCCGCTTTGCCGTCAGTGACTTGGGTTCTGGTAGACGAAGAAGCTGGTGGCGGACTCGTCGCTGCGGGTGCCGGCGCTGTTGACGCTCCAGAAACGCAGTGAGATGTAGCTGCCAGACGGTTGGTCCGTGGGGACGGTGAAGTCGAACGTGGCGGAGCCGTCCTGGCCCACCGGGAGGGTGGTCTCCGGGCCGGAGCCGAGGACGTAGCCGTAGGAGACCACGTTGGCCTGAACCGGGGTCAGCGTGCACTGGACCCGCTGGCCCGGCACGAGCCATTGGAAGTTGTTGTCGCAGTTGAGATTGGGTGCCATGTAGGCGACGTAGAAGTAGTAGGTGCGGGATTCGGAGGCGGTGCCGCCGGCGAGCGTGCTGGTCACGGTCAGGTAGTTGACGTAGGTCTGGGTCGGGGTGAACTCGACGCTGGCGGTCCCGTCCGCGCCGGCCGGCACGGTGACCGAGGGCCGGCCGTTGAAGGAGTAGGTGTAGCTGACCACGCCGGGCACCGGTGAGGAGAAGGCGAATGTGCCGGGAAGGCCGACTCCGCCGCTGGTCTGGCTTTCCGGGTACTCCGCGCTGCTCACCTGCGGCTGGTTCGAGTCGACCAGGACGGAGGCATCCGCCCAGCCGGATGGCTGACCGGTGGCGGTGGTGGTGTGCGCGTTCAGGGAGGAGAAGCCGGAAGCGGTGGGCGTGACGGAGATCGTGGCCGTGCCATCCGCGTCGAGCGGCACGGTGACGTCGTCACCCCCGTTCCAGCGGTAGGTCACCGAGATCGAATCGGGCAGCACCGAGTGCACGGTGAACGTGGCCGGCGAGCCGACGATCGGATGCTGCTCGAGAGCGTCGATCACCGGCTGGCCCGGATCGAGGTCGAGATAGGCGGAACTCGGCGCGGTCTGGTAGCCGCTGGTCAGGTTGGCCTTGACGGAGACCTGGTAGAAGCCGTTCGGATCGGTTGGCACGACCGTCGCCGTCGCCGTGCCGTCCGCGTCGGCCGGCACGGTCAGCTCCGGCTGGTCGTTGACCTGGTAGGTGTAGCCGGTGACAGTGCTGCCGGCGTGCGGGGTGAACGTGCATTGCCGTGGCTCACCGACGAAAGCTCGCCGCGGAGTGCAGGTGATACCGGGCTCGTTGGACGCCACCCAGAACCGGTAGGTGGTCGTCGGTGAGACGTTTCCGGCGGCGTCCACGCCACGTACGGCCAGGCTGAGCGGCCCGCTCCGAGTCGGCACGTACCGGATGACGGCCTGACCGCCCCGATGATCTGCCGGCACGAACGTGACCGGCTCGAAGTCGCCGTACTGGAAGCCGACGACATCGCGGTCCCCGTTGGCGGAGAAGGTGAACGCGCCGGGAACGCCGGTGCCGCCGTTGCCGGGGTAGGTGTCGGTGTAGTCGGTCGAGGTCACCGTCGGAGCCGTGGCCGGCGGGGTGAAGTCGGTGGCGAGCCTGCACACCCCGCTCCATGGCCCGGTGTCACCCTGCGGGTCCTTTCCGCGCACCTGCCAGGCATAGGTGACGCCGTTGGTCAGATACTGGTCGACGAAAGCCCAGACTCCGGTGACAGTCAGACCGCTGTTGGCGAACGTCACACGTTGCTCAGGGTGGTCGACCGGCCAGAGCGCGAACTCGCCGCCGATGAAACTGTCGTCCGGATCGGACACGTCCGCGGACACCCGCGACGACCCACCGGGCACCGGTACGGGCTTGTTCGAGCAGGCCGTGTTGTTGACGGTGGGATTGGTCGGTTTGACCGGTGGGCGGTCGTAGGTGAGGGTCAGCTGCGCGGCCGGGCTGTACTCGCGGCCGAACCGCGGATCGCTCTGCTGGTCATCCGGCAACCGGAACGCCAGGGTGACGCTGTTGCGCCCGGCATCCAGTGCGCTCTGCACGGCGGCCGTGGCGTTCCACACGACCTGCCGCGCCGGGCACGAACTGTCCAGGAAGGGGCCGCCGAGCTTGACCAACTCGGCCGGCTGGTCGTTCCAGGTCGGTTTGCTCGTCGGATCGGTCAGCCAGACCTGGGTGCCGCGCGGGTTCGTGCAGTCGGTGACCGCGGTCTCGTCGGTGCTCAGGAATGCCTGTACGTACCGGTTGCCTCGCAGGGCCGCCAGGCTGAACGTCACATAGGACTTCGTCACATGGTTGACGCCGTTGGCGTAGACATGGGCACCGACCGGCGCGTTGCCGGGCGCGTTGACGAAGCTGGCGCGTGGTGCGGCGGCGTCGACATACGCCCATCGCGTCGGCGACAACGGGGTGATCGTGGTGGCGGACGCGGGCCCTGCCGACAGCCCAGCCGCGAGCAACACAAAGGCGAGTAACGCGGGCAGAACTCGCTTGGTACCCATCATGGTCCTCCCCCAGGAGCTGACCCGCACCCGCAGGTCGCCACGCATCGCCTATCGCCGCGGGTTCCCTAGACGTTACGAAGCAACATCGTTGAATCAAGTGACGTGTCCATACGTTGCCGGACGCGGAGCCGATCCTCGAACTCGTGAGGCGAGTCGAACGTAAGCAGGGCTACTACCACGGGTTGTTGCAAACCCCCGACTACGCCCACGCTCGCATCTCCGCCATCGATTCCGGCCACTCCGAGGAATGGGTGGCAGGCGTCGTCAACACCCGAATGGAACGGCGAAGGATTCTAGCCCGACCGAATGCCGCGCGGTTCAACTTCTACATCCACGAGAACGCCTTGCGGCTTCGAGTCGGCTCCGATGAGCTTCATGTAGGAGGAGGTGGTCTGGCCGTAGAACCGCGCAGCGTCGAAGTCGGGCAACTGTGCGCGGCAGTGCGCGAAGTCGAAGTTGACGAGGGCTGCGGTGGACAGGTTGACCTCGATACTGTCCCAGAATGTGGGTTCCGGTGGTGCGGCGAGTCAGCAGGCTCACCTAAACGGTGGGGGCGCAGACGACTGGTCAGGATGACATCGACGATCGTCTGTCGGTGATCTGGATTGTTCTGAGCAAGCCGTTCCAGCGCGTAGGACCGGCCAGGCGGACCGGCGCCTTGTCATTCCTGAGGTGGTCGGCGGCTTGGCCGTAGAGTTCTGTGATGCGCCGTTCGCGAGCGTCCTCCTCGGTGTGGAGTTGCGCGCGTTCGCCCAGCCACTAGCGGCGACCGATGTTCACCGTCGTCTCTGGGGCGGTGACCGTCCGGAAGGCGTCGTGGCGCCGGCGCGAACACCGGCGCCACGGGCACGTCCCGACGAGTGAGTTCCGCGTCCTGCGTGTAGACCCCCCATCAGTGCGGTTAGCGCCACGAGTACGTGGCCTGGACCTCCACCTCGATCAGCCAGCCTGGCACCGCCAGTCCTGCCACCTCGAGCGTCGCTCGCGCCGGCCGTGCGGCGTTGGCGATCCTGGGCGGCGCGGGCGCGCCGGTTCCCATCGGCACGGGAGTTGGTCCTCGGTGATCGTGCCCCCGGCCGGCAGTGGTGGCTCAGCGCTGTTACCTGGACGGAACTCAGAGACCTACTCTGGACGAAATGGACCGCAGCGGCCTGACCACGTCCGCGTTCGCAGCCGGCTGTCGAGACCGACGTCCTACAGGGGACAGAATGTTGCTGCTGCGCGAGCATTCTCCGGTAACCACTTCGCTATCGGCTGGCGGCGCAGTACCGGATCGCGAGCAACAACACACAAACATGGAACAGGTCGTGCCCCTTCCCGTGTCGCCTGTTGAAGGCGCGTCGACGACGAGGTAACCGCTGACCGGCAGGCGGCGTCGAGCCAGGCCATGCGGAGCGAATGCTCGCGCGGCGCCGTCTCACCTGGTCAACAGCCCCAACCGGCCAAGCGGTGGGCTTGACCGGTTCGGGGGCCGCCAGAGTCGGAGGGCGTCGCGCATGACGTGCGGGTCTGAGGTCGTTCAGTCCGTGTGCCATCGGCGGTTTGGGCGCGATTGGTTATGTCGAGTGACGAGGTTATGAACACCA
The DNA here is from genome assembly GCF_045807065.1 of Actinophytocola sp. Taxonomy (GTDB): domain Bacteria; phylum Actinomycetota; class Actinomycetes; order Mycobacteriales; family Pseudonocardiaceae; genus Actinophytocola. Next base: position 7,079 of record NZ_JBJMIE010000031.1, read on the forward strand.
AGAGGTTGACGGTAAAGTTCTACCCGCGAGTAACCACCACCATCCGGGGCACTCCTACCCGAGTGACCATCCCAACACGGGGCAGTACGGCACGATCGTGCTTCAGCACGCGCAGTAGTTCTGGCTCACGTCGTCGATGTCTCGGTCGGGCCCCAGAGCAGGCGCTGGGGTTTTCCCCAGGGGATGAAGTGGCCGCGGTGGTCGTGTGTGTTGACGTCCTGGTCTGGCGATTGATATGCGGCGATTCGGAATTCCGGGACAAATCACTGCGGTGTTATGTTTGAGCGGTTGCACCGCGACTTCCCAACCCCTCAGACTGGACGCCGAAATTCGGGGGAACTGAACAGGCCCGGGTGCGTCCAAGTCGTAATTGTGGGAGCCGGGAGGTGTGCATCGGTGGCAGACGGATTCACGGTTGATCTCGGTGCGTTGGAGAAGGCGGCCGAGGGGGTCAACAACACCCTGGACGAGCTGGCGGCCAAGAAGGTCAAGGACATCGACGCGGACAAAGGCGCCTTCGGGCACGACGATCTCGCGGACACCGTCGCCGATTTCTGCGAGCGCTGGGAGATCGGCGTCGAGCACCTGGCCAAGGACGGGCAGGAGATCTCGGCCAGGCTCACGCAGAGCGTCGCCGGGTACCTGAAAGTCGACAGCTCGCTGAAGGGTCATTTCGACGGCATCCTGCAGCGATCCAGTGGCGAAGATCCCGGGGTGCACTGATGGCCAAGGAACTCGGGGAGACGTCCGATCCGAAGGAGCTGGTTCCCGGTGACGCCGACTCGGTGACCAGCACGCTCAACGCGATGCGGGCGTACGGCGACGCGTTGCACGAGGCTGGCGAGGGTCTGCAGAAGATCGACACCACCGAGGGGTGGACGGGCGCGGCGGGCGATGCCTTCCGCAAGGTGTTCGACGGCCAGCCCGGCAAGTGGTTGGAGGCGGGCGACTGCTTTCACAACGGCGCGACCGCGCTGGAGACCTACACCTCGACGCTGACCTGGGCGCAGGGGCAGGCGGCCGAGGCGATCCGGCAATGGAACGACGGCGAGACCGCGACCAACCAGGCCAGGACCAAACACCAACAGGACGAGCAGGAGGCCGGCCACAGCCTCCCCTTCGACGATTCCGTCGGCGAGGGCAAACGGGCCGCCGCGCGCGACATCCTCGACAAGGCACGTGGCCAGCTCAAGAGCGCGGGCGACACCGCCAACAAGGCGGTCGGCGCCGCGCGGGACAAGGCCCCGGAGAAGCCCGGGTTCTGGTCGAAGGTGTGGGACGGCGTCAAAGACATCGCCTCGGACGTGGGCGCCACCCTGGAGAACGTCGGAGGCGCCGTGGTCAACACGGTGGCGTCGGTCGGCAACGCGATCATCAACCACCCCGGGGACGTCGCGGCGGCGGCCCTGGGCGCGTTGACGGTGGCGGCCGGAGCGGGCGGGGAGGGCCTCGGCGGACTGCTGGACGCGACCGTCGTGCTGGCACCCGCGGGCGTGGCGGTCAACGTGGGCTCTGCCGCGCTCATCGGGCTGGGTGCCACCACCGTCGCGGCCGCTGGCGGGGACATCCTGATGCACGCCGCGAGTGATGACAGTGTGTCACCGATGCGGACCGACCACACCGGGTCGTCCGGCGGCGACGGGCTTGAGCCGCGGGACGTCAACCGGCCGGACAGCGTCCCCGAGGTGAAGGTCGACGACAAGCAGTTCGGCACCAAGGTCGGCAAGCACGCCCAGGACTACGGCCTGAACCCGGGCGACGCCGAGTCCCGGGCGTGGGTCCGGCAGCACGTCGACGACATCTCCCGCACACCCAACGAGGTCCGCCAGGGCCCCTGGAACCCGCAGGGTGGCGGGGGCAGCGACTACTATTTCCTCCGGAAGGGCGAAGACGTGGTGGTCACGAAGAGTGATGGAACGTTCGTCACCATCCTCAAGGGTGGCCAGTCCAACGGCTGGTTCAACGGCGCCACTCCAGTGAAGTGAGGACACGATGACCATCGATTTCCGGGCCTACCTCGGCGACGCTCTGGCTGGCGTGCGCCGGATCCACTACGCCGTCGGCGAGACCGTGGAGCGGACGGTCGGCGCCGTGGAGTTCCGGTTCGAGTCGGGCCGAGTGCTGTTCATGGACTCCGGCCCGGACGGCGAGTCGGTCCGGATGTCGGCCGACGCGTGGGTGGACCCGTTCGAAGGGAACATGACCCCGGAGAACGTCGCGTTCGTCAGACAGTCCGGCAAGCTCACCGCGTTCGACGTGTCCGACGAGGAGCCGTTCGCGTCGCTGATCGGCACGAAGGTGGTCGATCTCGCCCCGATGATGGCCCTGTCCGACAAGGTCATCGGCTGCGTCGTCAACATCGACGGGGTCTTCGTCGCCGTCTACGCCAACTTCGACGAGTGCCACGTCGTCCGGCTCCCGTAGTCCACGGACGGCCGCCGGTCCGGGTGCTAGCTGTCGATGAACCGGACCGTCTCGGTGAGCGGTGCCCGGCCCGTGCGGGGTTGGCTGATCGTGACGTCCTCGAACCCGATCGACATGCGACATGAGAGTGCGTTGGAGGTACCCGGCAGGTCAGTCGGCTTGCGTGGTAGGAGAGGTCCTTGAGATGACGCAGTGCGTGTTGGAACGTTTGGCATCCACCAAGCGATGCTGGGCTCGGTAGAGGACCAGTGCTCAGAGCCACGTCTTCAGGGTGAGATAGCGGCTGTCGGGTCACCGCGAGGACGTCGCCGCACCGTTGAGCGCCCTCGAAGCGGCGGCGTCCAACCCGTCCCGCACGAGGGATGGGGGCACGTCCATCAGTTCGTTCACACGCCGGTAGAGGTATGCGAACGAAGAGATGGGGAGATAGCCGAGCTGCTCGATCCGGCCGGACGGGTGTTCACGGCCCACTCAGCCACACCGTTCAGCACGACTTTGCCGAACCCGAGCAGGATCGAAGCGACGTCAGTGCGCTCCTCCTCGTGTTTCGGCAGGGCGGTGGTCCCCCTGGCCGCCGAGGACTCGGGACGTGCCTGTAGTCCACGTCGCACGAGGTACAGATGCGTCATGTCGTGTGCCAGTGCCATCTTGAACGCGTCGAACGACCGGAACAACCGCACGCTGAGGAAGAGCGAGGCCTCGAAAGGGGAGTCCGGCCCTCGTTCGGCCGTGCGGAAGTCCATGTCGGCGGGATGGGGTCGGTCGCCGTGGATGTGGACGCGGCTGGACGGCAGAGCCTCCGGTGGGATGTCGAGCCACCGCAGGTACTCCACGTAGTAGTCCCGGACTGTTTCCCGAAGGGTTGCGGCGTCGAGATCCTCCACGCGTCCCGGCGCCGATGGCGGTCCTTGTATAAATGCTGGGGTCGACGGGACGCAGGCGACGCCCGCGTGTGTCCAGATCCACAGCTGACCGAACAACTGGCCGCGCCTGGCACCGGATCAACCGCCGATATCGCATCGTCTCGACTGCTCAGTCGGTTCCGCTGCTCCCGTGCCGCGGCGGCCAGGCGCACACAAAGGAGATTTGATGCCTCGCAACACACACGTGGTGCCGGCCCTGGCAGTACCACTGGCGCAGCTTCTCGGACCGGCCCCCGCGACGCAGGCCGCGACCGGCCCGGTTTTCACGGTCAGGAACACGTCGGAGACATTGCCGGACGGCGTGTACTTCCGCGGCAGGCCGCACATGGCTGATGCCGTGCGGATGGCCGGCTTCGGGGTGTACAAGGGTGAACGTGTGCAAGCCTCTGCTACGTCGTGGGCGAAGCCGTAGGCCGCTACAACAACCAACACCCACTTCGTCAACGATGGCCAGTCCACTGACCATGCCGCCGGGAGCCCCGCCAGTGACAAAGGTTTCGAGGTCTTTGATCGTCTCGTCGGGCATCCAACCGCCGCGCACGCGCAGGGGTTCACGGATGCCTTCACCGAACAGGTAGCCGACACCGGGCTCTGACTCGCCGATCCGGTTCGCCCACGCACCCCGCTCGTAGGCCTGGTCGCCGAGCACCATCCCCACGTGCGGCTTGGTGGCGACCCGCAGGCAGATCCGACGCGGGAACAGCTCCCGCACGGGCACGGTGTCCTTTGTGGGCTCTTGGACGTAGCCGCGCACCGTGCACCCCAACGCCCGCCCCTGCGTGGTCAGGAGCGCAACGCGTTCGGTGATCTGCTCCCGCAGCTTGCGATCCCCGATGTACCGGATCAACGCCCCGATCTCGTCGAACTCCACGATCTCCAAAGGGTTCTCGCGAGCCACCGGCACCGACCGCAGTCGACCGGCGAACTCCCTCTTCCTCTCATCCATCACCGCGATGACATCGTCCAGCAGCGCCAGCGCTTCTCTGCGGGTTACCGCATAGCGCCCAAAAGATGCGCCGCCCGTAGGCCAGCTCCATTCCCTTCGGATCGATCCCCGACACCCGCACCAGCCCGTCACGGATAGCCGGCGCGATCGACACCAGCGGGCACCACGGCTGTGCGCCCTTACCCGCACCAGTCACCCCGGCGTGGAGCGTATGCGAGCCGACAAGCGACTGATACCAATCGGTTCCGTAGTCCGTGCGTCCACTCCACACTCGCGCGAGATCAACCTCAGTGCCAGCGACGTCGGCCAGGTCGACGAGGCCACGGCACCACCCCTGTATCGGCGAGCAGGTTCCGCCGCTGAAAGTCGATGGACACCACGTTCGGCGACAGCTCCCGTACCTGACACCGCTGCACCTCACGTGACGATCGAGTGTGATGGTAAGAACGGCTGAGGGCCTGCTGAACTGCGGCCTCACCGGCACAGCCCTATCGCATGTCCGCTTCTTCGTCCTGGCGGCGGATGATCGCACCCATGACCATGACGACGCCCGCACCCGACTCCGCCACCTCTATCCCAAACATTGGAGGCGACGGTCTACTCGGTGTGCCGTGACAGGTGGTCGAGGACGGTCTCGTCGAACTCTGCGGGGTTCTCCCAGGACGGCGAGTGTCCTGCCTCGGCTATGACGGCCTGGCCGGCGCCGGGTATCTCGGCGGCCAGCGCGTGCATTCGGGGCGGTGGCAGGTACGGGTCCGCCGCCCCGGTCAGGAGTAGCGTCGGCGGCGAGAGGTCGGCCAGTGCGGCCCGGGTGACCTCGACGGCCGGGCGCTGGCTCACCCGGCGGTGCACCGCCCGCTTCGTGAGGCGGCACCAGGCGTGTGTGCCCTCGACGTCGCGGAAGCGGTACGCGGCCGACAGTTCCCGGAGCTCGATCGGCAACCGTTCCCACGCCGGGGGAACGAGCCGTCGGGTCTCCGCCACGAACGCGGGGTCGGTGACGCCGCACAGGCTGGCGGCGAGGGTGAGGCTCCGCACCCGGCTCGGGCGGGTCAGCGCGAACTGGACCGCACCTGCGCCGCCGAAGCCGGTGCCGACGAGGTGGAACGACGTGAGCGCCAGCGCGGCCGCCAGGCGCTCGAGGTCGGTGCTCACCTCGCCGGGGTCCGCCGGGCCCGCGTCCGAGCCGTGGTGGCCGCGGCGTGACCAGGCGATCGGCCGGTAGCCGGCCGCGTGCAAGGCGCGCAGTTGCGGTGCCCAGTGTTCGCCGCTGCCCCAGGCGGCGTGCATCAGGACCACGGGAGGGCCGGCGCCGCCGGTGTCCCACACGGCGAGCGTCACGTCCCCGGTGGCGACGGTGCGGGGCGGGACGGGTGGCTCGTGGTCCGGTGGACCTGTCACCGTGTCTGCCGGTGCCGGCCGAGGGCGGTGGTCGACTCCGCCGGTGTCAGGTAGCTCATCATGCGGCCGTCCGGGTCATACGTCGCGCGCAGCTGTTCGAGCCGGGCGGCCTGTGCGGCTGCCATGCCGCGGCTCGGCCGGTCGGCGGGGTTGGCGTCCGAGAACTGGGTGCCGAGGTCGATGGCGGCGAACGCGTCCAGTGCGGAGTGCGCCCACAGCTCCATCCTCAGGTCGTCCTCCTGCGCCGTCCACACCGAGTTGGGGGAGAAGTACAGCTGTCCCTGGGTCGACCAGCAGGCGTTCTCCTGTGTCGGGTACTGGCCCCAGAGCATCCAGAACAGGAAGCTCTCCGGCGTCGGTACGGTCCCCAGGATCTCGCGACCGGCAGCCAGGATCTCCGCCGCGCTCGCGCTCGTCCACACCCCGTCCACGGCATACCGCCGGCCCTGCGGCATGAACTCCTCCGACGCGGCGTACAGCCCCGCGAGGTCGGTCGGCGCGCGGTCGACCGACCGCAGGGCGTGCTTGCGGAACGGTGCGCTCTCCAACGGCGCGAAGATCTCCGCCGCGGTCTCGTCCGCGCAGAAACCCACCCCCACCAGCGTCGTCGTGGGGCGCTCCCGGCCCGGGGAGTGCGCGACCTTGCCGGCGATCTCCAGGGAGCGGGACGTGGCCGGCAGTACGTCGTAGGACCAGGCGAGCACCTCGTCGCGCATCTCCTCGGGGAAGACCATCACGCTGCGCAGCACCTGGTCGTAGGCCGGGTAGACGCGCAGGTGGAACCGGACGACCACGCCGAAGAACCCGGGACCGGCCCCGCGGGCGGCCCACATCAGCTCGGGATGGGTCTCGTCGTCGGCGTGCACAAGAGTTCCGTCGCTGAGCACCACGTCGACGGCCTCCACGCTGAGCGCGGCCGGCCCCAGCTTGCGCGAGTTCCACCCGTACCCGCCGCCCAGCAGGAAGCCACCGATGCCGACCGACGGGCAGTGGCCGGTCGGGAACACCAGGCGTTCGGCGGCCAGCAGCCGGTTGAGACGGCTGCCTTCGACACCGGGCTGTACCCGGGCGCGCCGGTTGGGCACGTCCAGGTCGATCGCGTCCAGGGCCGAGAGGTCGATGAGCAGCGCGTCGTCACGCACTCCGGTCGCGACCCAGCTGTGGCCGCCGGAACGGACGCTGACCCGCCAGCCCTCCCGCGCGGCCAGCCGCATTCCCGCGGACACGTCGTGTTCGTCGGCCGCGAGCAGGATGGCGGCCGGCATGCGTGTCGTCGTGCGGCCGTTCCACATGGCGGCGAGCCGGGCCTGCTCGAAGCCGTCGTCGTCCCGCCGCAGCAGGCGACCGCGGAACATGGCCGTGTGGGCGCCGCTCATGTGCGTCCCTCCTCCGCCGATCTCGTGATGTATCGACGCTACTGTAGTGTCGACAGTAAGGCCACCGATGTGTTGTGATGCCTGCGAATGTTCGAACATGCGCAACCTACTGTCGACAATACAGTGAGCATGATGATGAGGGAGGACGAGTTGGTCGACCGGCTCAAGGGGAAGATCGCGTTGGTGACCGGTGTCGGCGCCGGGATCGGCCAGGGGATCGCGCTGCGCTTCGCGGCGGAAGGGGCCACGGTCATCGGGTGCGACATCGACCCGGACAGCGCGCGGCGGACCGTCGAGCTGGCCGACGAACGCGGCACGCCCCTCGAGTCCGTGCACCCGGTCGACCTCACCGACCCCGAGGACGTCCGGCGCTACGTCGCGCTGGCCCGGGAGCGGCACGGGCTCGCACACATCCTGGTCAACGCGGCGGCGATCGCGCCGCACATGGCACCGGTCGACGAGATGGACTTCGAGTCGCAGTGGCGGCCGACCCTCGCGGGGGAGGTGGACCTGGTGTTCCTCGCCTGCCGCGAGGCATGGCCCCTGCTCAGGGCCGCAGGCGACGCGTCGGTGATCAACTTCGCCTCGGTCAACTCCGTCCGGGGCAGCCGGCAGATGGCCATGGTGGCGCACTGCGCCGGCAAGGGGGCCGTGCTCTCGATGACCAGGCAGCTGGCCGTCGAAGGCGGTCCGCACGGCATCCGCGCCAACACGATCGCACCGGGGCTCGTGCGGACCTCGGCGACCGCGGCGGCCGGCGCGTCGAGCGGCGCGACGGCCGAGGCCATCGTCGCGCGCACGCTCGTCGGCCGGCTCGGGGTGCCCGACGACATCGCGTGGTGCGCGGTCTACCTCGCCTCGGACGAGGCGAGGTGGGTGACCGGCGCCAACTTCTGCGTCGACGGCGGCGTGACGGCCGCGTGACGGCGGGTTCCCGTGCAACGGACTGGACCGAGGTGAGCATGACCGACACCGAACTGAGCACCGGCGCGCGGCTGGTGCGCCGGGGTGACGACGACTACGAGGCGCTGCGCCGGGCGGCGGTGTGGAACGAGCGGAAGCCGGAGCGCTGTCCCGATCTGATCGTCCTCGCCCGCGACGAGGGGGACGTCGTCGCCGCCGTGCGCTACGCCGCCGAGCACGAGCTGCACATCGGGATCCGCTCCGGCGGCCACAGCTGGGTCGGGAACGGCGTACGCGACGGCGGCATGCTGCTCGACCTCTCCGCGCTGCAGGGAATCGGGGTCGACGCCGCAGCCGCACGGGCCTCGGTCGGTCCCGCCGCCAAGGGCCCCGCGATCTACGAGGCGGTGAGCGCTCACGGGCTGTTCTTCCCGACCGGCCACGCGCCGACGGTCGGCATCGGCGGCTTCATCATCGGTGGCGGCTACGGCTGGAACTCCCGATACCTCGGGCCGGCGTGCCTGAGCATCGAGGCGGTGGACGTCGTGCTCGCCGACGGCACCCTGGTGCACGCCGACGACGCGACCCACCCGGACCTGATGTGGGCAGTCCGGGGAGCGGGCCCCGGCTTCTTCGGCGTCGTGACGCGTCTGCACCTGCGGTTGTACCCGCACCCGACGCGCATCCTGCGGACCGTGCACGCCTACCCGCTCGAACTCCGGGACGAGGTGCTCGCCTTCGCCTACGACGCGCTCGAGCACCTGCCCAGGGAGGTCGAGATCTCCGCCAAGGTCGGCCACACCCCGGGCAGCGAGGACTTCCTGGTCTCGGTGACGGCCACCGCGTTCTGCACGGCGGAGACCGCCGACGAGCCACTGGCGTACCTGGAGACGGCGCCCTTCAGGGACCGCGCCGTCCGGGGAGTCGTCGCCGAGCCGACCACGATGCCACAGCTGTACGGCTTCGCGGACGCGCTCAACCCGGAGGGGCTGCGCTGGTCGCTGGACGGCATGTGGCTCGACGGCACGTCGTCTGAGGTCGTGGCACTGGCCAGGGAGGTCAACGACACGATCCCTCCGGGCAGGAACTTCGTGCTGTGGATGGTCTGGGGCGGTTACCCGGAGCGGGAGAACGCCTGCTGGTCGGCGCAGGCCGCGGTCTACCTGTCGCCGAACGCGGGGTGGACCGACCCGGCGGACGACCTGCGGATGGAGAACTGGACCAACCTCCCGCTCGAGCGGATCCAGGCGCATTCCCGGGGCATCCAGTTCTCCGACAACAACATCGCCGACCGGTGGGACCACGGCCTGCGGCCGGAGCAGGCGGCCAGGCTCGAACGCGTCCGCGCGAAGTACGACCCGAGGGGACGCTTCAACACCTACATGCGCCCCGAGGAGTCGACGACCGCATTCGCCCGCGCCCGCCGCTGACCACGCTGACCGCGCCGGCCGCGGCCGGCGCGGTCAGCGCCGCGCCTTGGAGCTGGGGATCGGCACAGTCGCCACCGTGGCGGGACTGAACGCGGTGGCGTGCGGTGGCAGAAGGACCACACGATCGCGTCGCCACCACAGGGGAGAGTCGCGCGCTGCCGACTCACGAACGGTGTCGTCGCCTCGTGTTGGCCCGCGACCGGGCGGTTCGGTCAGAAGCCGAACAACTCCGCGGGGTTGGTCACGAGCAGCCGCTCACGGTGTGTCTCGCTCGGCGCCATCCGCTCGATCAGGTCGACGAGCAGGCCGTCGTCGGGGGCGGGGCCGGCGATGTTGACGTGCGGGTAGTCGGTTCCCCACACGACGCGTTCCGGGAAGCGCTCCACGAGCAAGGCGCCGAGTGCGACGGCGTCGTCGTAGGGCGGGCCGGTGCGGGAGAGCCGGTCGACGCCGCTGATCTTCACCCAGACGTTGCCCTGGTCCAGGAGCCTGAGCAGGCTGCCCACCGCGGGGCCGTGCAGACCTTCGCGCAGGTCGATCCGTGCCATGTGGTCGATCACGACCGGGGTCGGGATCGCCGCGATCAGCTCCGCGTGGTCGACGATGCCGGTGCCCTGCACGTGGATCTCGGCGTGCCAGCCCAGTTCCACCACGGTGTCGACGACCATGCGGGTGTGGTCCGGCTCGGGGTTCGCGCCGAGGTGCGGGAGGAAGTGCAGCCGGGCGCCGCACACGCCCGCGGCGTGCAGCGTCTGGACCTCGGTCCGCCCCAGTTCCGGGCCGAGGAGTGCCACGCCGCGCCGGTTGGCCGGGTCGGCACGCAGCGCGTCCAGCAGCGCTCGGTGGTCGGCGCCGTGTCCGGCGGACTGCACCACGACGGCCCGCTCCAGACCGAGGAACCGCTGGCGTGCGGTCACCTCCTCGCGGGGCGCGTCGACGGGGGTGAACGTCCGGCCCGGCGCGTAGGGGAACACCTCGGCGGGGCCGAAGACGTGGCAGTGCGCGTCGGTGGCACCGGGCGGCAGGCGCAGCGAGGGCCGCCGCGGGTTCGGGTGCGGGCCGGGGTTGCCGAGGGTGGTCTCGCGCCGGCGAAGGGCATCAGTCACAACGCACCGTCATCCCGCCGTCGACGACGATCTCCGCGCCCGTCACGAACCGGGACTCGTCGCTCGCGAAGAACAGGGCGGCGTACGCGGTGTCGCGGCCGTCTCCCATGAACCCGAGGGGAATCCGGGCCTGGCGCTGCGCGAGCAGCGCCGCCACGTCCCCGCCCGCCCGCTGGCCAGCCAGGCGTGCCTCGACCATGGGGGTGTGGAGCTGTCCGGGCACCACCGTGTTCACCCGGATCCCGTCGGCCGCGTACTGCACCGCCGTGACCCGCGAGAGCTGGCGGATCGCCGCCTTGGCCGAGGCGTATCCCACCTGGGCGGCGCCGGTGTAGCGCAGGCCGGACGCGGAGGAGATGTTGACGATCGACCCGCCCCCGGCGGCACGCATCACCGCGACCGCCGCCTTGCAGCCGAGGAAGACGCTCGTCAGGTTGACCTGGAGCTGGGCGTTCCACTCCGTGAGGGCCAGCTCGCCGACACCGCCGGGCCGGGAGCCACCCACGTTGTTCACCAGCACGTCGAGCCCGCCCAGTTCCGCCACGCAGGCGTCGACGGACGCACCTATCGACTCGGCGTCGGTCACGTCGGCGATCCTGGTGGCGACCGTGCCCCCTTCCGCCCTGATCAGCCGGGCGGTGTCCGCGAGCGACGCCTCGTCCCGGTCGACCAGGAACACCCGCGCGCCCTCCCGTGCGAACACCGCGGCCGTGGCCCGCCCGTTGCCCCAACCGGGGCCGACGCTGCCGGCTCCGGTGACGAGGGCGACCTTGCCGCGCAGACGCCCGGTCACGAGGCACCCGCCGGTGTCTCCACACCGAGCGCGACGACCAGCCGGGACACCATGTTGTACGCGGCGACGGTGACGACCAGCTCCACGAGGCGCGCCACGCCGAGCCGGCCGGCCAGCTCGGCGAACAGCGCGTCGCGGACGTGGAGGTCGCGGGTCATCGCGTCGGTCACGGCGATGACGGCTCGCTGGAGGTCGTCGAACTCGCCGGCACTCGACGGGTCCGGCGCACGCAACGCAGCACGCTGTGCGGTCCCGATGCCGGCGGCCTCGGCGTCGGGCACGTGCGAGTCCCACTCGTACGCGGCGTCGTTGAGGACCGCGATGCGCAGCACGACGAGCTCGCGCAGGTCGGCGCGCAGCGCGGTGCCGTTCCGGAGCGTCCCGAGCAGGCTGTTCCAGCCGTCGGCGACGGCCGGCGAGTGCAGCAGCACCCGGTCGATCGGGCGGAGTACACCGCCGGGCCGGCGACGCCGGATCCGGTCGCCGACCTCGCCGTCCCCCTCGGCATCGGGTACGCGTGCCACCGGCGCCTCCTCCTGAAGAATCCTGTGAGCTTTCTACCGTAGTGTCGACACTATTGTCGAGAGGGTCGGCCATGCCAGTGTCGCGAGCAGGAAAAATCGTGGCCTTCCTTCGAATGGCGCGATTGTCGCCAGGCACCCTTCGGGGTTAGTGTCGACATTACTGAGTCTGGATCAACCGCAGCAGGAAGCTGAGGCAGGGAGCCCGCCGTGGAGAAGCCACCCGTGTTCACCCCGGAGGAGATCGCCTCCTTCCGGGCCGAGATCGCCGCCCGCCGGGTCCCCGGGGCGTTCTCGCCCGGTCGCTGGTCGGTGAGCCCGCTCAACCGGGAACCGGAGGTGGTGGGGGCGATGCCGCCGTCCGTGCGGTTCCGCGACTCGACACTGCGGTCCATCGAGACCATGCCCGGCGTGGTGGTCACGGAGGAGGCGAAGCTCGGCTACCTGCGCCGCCTGGTCCGGGCCGGCGTGGCGGAGGTGGTCGGCGCGGGTGCCGCCAACCGCCGGCCGGAGCGGCTGCGCGCCGAGGTGGCCGCGGTCAAGGAGGAGAACCCCGACTGCCGGGTGGTGTGCCCGCTCGTCATGTCCGAGGCCGACATCGACAAGGCGGCCGAGGCCGGGTTCGACGGCGTCCAGGTCTGGGTCCAGGGTTTCGGCGAGGCAGGCCAGGTGTACAAGCGGATCTACGACGCCGCGTGGTCCGGCCACGACTGGCGCGCGACCACGCCGGTCCAGACCCGGGCGCGGGTACTGGCCGCCGCCGGGCGCCTCGTGGCGCACGCACGCGCGAGGGGCCTGCGCGCCGGGACGGCGCTGCTGATGGTGTCCTACCTCGCCGACGACGTGCTCCAGGAGACGGTCGCGACGTTGGTGGACGCCGGCGTCGACGAGCTCACCCTGTTCGACGGGCCGGGCGCGGTCGGCCCCGAGGCGTTCGCCGCGCTGGTGGGCCGGGTTCGCGAGCTCGCCCCGGCCGTCGAGGTCGGTCTGCACCCGCACAACACCTTCGGTCTCGCGGTCGCCTGTGCGGTGTCGGCGGTCCGGGCCGGCGCGTCGGTCGTCGAGGTGTCCGCCAACGGCTACTGCGGCGGCCCCGGCAACGCCGACCTCGCCGCGGTGGCCGTTGCCTTCGAGGTGCTCTACGGCGTCGAGACGGGTATCCGGACCGGGGAGCTGACGGGGCTCGCCAGAGCGGGGGAGGACCTCACGGGCTATCGCGTGGCCTGGAACCACCCGGTGACCGGGACGCACGCGTTCAACTGGGGTGGCATGGACATCATCACCCAGGAGGTGACGGTCGACCCCCTCCTGCACAACTGCCTCGAACCGACGCTCGTCGGCAACGTCCGGTCGGTGCCGTTCACCCCGTTCTCCGGCCCCTACACCCTGGCCGACAAGCTGGACGCACTCGGCTTCGACGTGACACACGAGCAGGTCGACGCCATCCTGCTGGCGCTGCGCGAGGAGATGGCGCGCGGTGGCACCCCGCTCTCCGACGACGACATCACCCGGATCGCCCGACGGGTCACCGCGAGCTGAGCGGAACCACGGCGCGCGGGGACGCCGTCGTGTGGTCAGAGCGGCCTGCGCAGCGTGTCCAGGACCGCCATGGCCTCGGCGCGGTGGACACCCTCGACCCGCACCTCGTCCCCGAACACCATCGTGCGCGCGTCTGCGCCGGCCTCGAACCGGGGCCAGTCGGGAAGACCGGGTCCGTTCGGGTCGCCGTCGACGACGAACCGGGCCCACGCGTCACCCATGACCCGCGCCAGTTCGCGGTCCGCGTCGCGCCAGTCCCAGTTGCGCGCGGCGAGGTTGTCACCGGTGTAGGGCAGCTCGCTGGTGTGGTAGGCGCCGTAACCCGGCCCGCCGTACGGCGGCGGCGCGAGGTCGAGCCCTGCCGGGAGCGGTGGCTCGTGGTCGAAGCGGTACAGCCACGTCGCGGCCCGCGTGGTCGTGACGTGGGTCCTGGCCCAGCGCCAGACCGGGTAGACGAACCTGGTCTCGCCGACGAAGGCGCGAGCGGACGCGCGGATCCGGTCATCGTCGATCGGGTAGAGCGGCGCCAGCCGGTCGCCGTGCGGGCCCGTGGTCACCAGTGCGCGCAGCCGGTCGGCCGCCGCCGCGGACGTGAAGTTCGCGCCCTCGTCGGTGGTGGTGCCGACCAGGAGTGGAACGGGTGCCTGCGCGCCCTCCGCGAAGACGTCCTCGGTGTCGCGGACGAGCAGCCGCCCGTCGACGACGACACCGAGATGCGCGTCCAGCAGGAACGTGACGGGGGCGAGGCGGCGGAGGTGATCCGCGGACGCCGAGCCCAGCGGTCCGAGCGCCCGCACACCGTGGCGCTGGGCCTCCTCCTGCGTCGGCAGCGCGCCCTCGGCACGATGGATGCCCGACGCGCTCTGCCCGAGCGCGGCCCGGAAGAGCCCGCGGCCCGCCGCCGCGGCCATGAGGTGGGTGACGACCGCGGCGCCCGCCGAGTTGCCCGCGAAGGTCACCTTCGCGGGGTCGCCGCCGAACGCGGTGATCTCGCGCTGGACCCACTCCAACGCGGCGACCACGTCGAGCAGGCCGTAGTTGCCGGACGCGCCCAGCTCGTCCTCGGCGGCCAGCGCGGGATGCGCGAGGAACCCGAGCGCGTCGACCCGCATGTTGAGCGTCACCGTGACGAGTCCCCGGCGGGCCAGCGCGGCACCGTCGTGCAGCTCCTGCCCGCCGTGGCCGAACCGGTTGCCGCCGCCCTGCAGGAAGACCATGACCGGCAGCCCGGCGCCGGGTGACGGCTCGGGGGTCCAGACGTTGAGGTAGAGGCAGTCCTCGCTCATCACCAGCGCGTGCCGGTCGGCGAAGTTCGTGTGCCACATGATGGAGGAGCGTGACGGCTGGGACTGGAGCGGCGCGGGACCGAACTCGACGGCCGGCCGCACACCCGGCCACGGCGGTGCCGGTGAGGGTGGCCGCCACCGCAGGTCCCCCACCGGCGGGGCGGCGTAGGGGATCCCCTTGAAGGCGGCGACCCCCGCCGACAGGCGGCCGGCGAGGTCGCCGGCCTCGACGCGGGCGCGCACCTCAGTCACGGTTGACGACCTCGATGAGGTTGCCCCAGGGATCGGCCACGAACGAGACGACGGCGCCGGGCCGGGGAGAGGGCATCGGCTGCTTGCGTGGTGAGCAGCCGGCCTCGACGAGCCGGGTGAACTCCTGGCGCACGTCCCTGACCCGCAGGCAGATGTGGCCGTAGCCGAGGGTGAGGGCCGCCTCCTCGGCACTGGCCGGTCGCAGTCCGGGGCGGGCCCCCGGGCGGTGGAGGAGCTCGATGCGGTAGCCGCTCGGCTCGTGGAGCAGCATCACGCCGCGCAGGTCGGTGCCTGGCACCGCGAACGGCGGCGCCGCGGTGAGCCCGAGTGTCTCGCAGTACCAGTCGGTCGCCGCGTCGAGGTCGGGCACGGTGAGTCCCACGTGGTCGAACTCGACGTGCTGGCGGGGGGTCTGGCCGGTCATGCCTCTCCTGTTCGTGCTCGCCGGTCCCGTACCGGTCCGTCCGCCTGCCGTCCGGCAGGCGGACGGGCTCAGCCCGCGACCAGGTCGTTCTCGATGCGGCCGAGGCCGGTGACCTCGACCGAGACGCGGTGGCCCGCGCTCATGTAGAGCGGGGGGTCGCGGCGGTCGCCGACACCACCCGGCGTGCCGGTCAGGATCACGTCGCCGGGCAGCAGTGTCGTGAAGGTCGAGATGGTGCTGACCAGCTCGGCGACCGGGAAGATGAGCAGGTCTGCCGTGGACTCCTGGACGACCGCGTCGTCGTAGCGCACCGTCATCCGCAGGTCGGCCGGCACGGGGGCCTCGTCCGGGGTCACGAGCTCGGGGCCGAGCGGGGTGGCCCGGTCCCACGCCTTGCCCGGCAGCCACTGGTGCGTCCGGCGCTGGAAGTCACGCATGCTCACGTCGTTGGCGATGGTCCATCCCGCGACGTGGCCGAGCGCGTCCTCGAGCGGCACCCGGCGTGCCGGCGTGCCGATGACGACCGCGATCTCGCCCTCCCAGTCGACCTTGGCCGACTCCGGGGGAACCAGGATCGGCTCGTAGGGGCCGACCAGGGACGTGGCGAACTTGGTGAACAACACCGGGTACGCCGAGTCGTCGCGGCCGGTCTCCTCGATGTGGGCGCGGTAGTTCAGGCCGACACAGATGATCTTGCGCGGGTTGGGCACCACCGGCCGCAGGGTCGCCTCGGCACGCGGGAAGCGTGCCTCGGGCCACAGGGGCGGGTCCGCGAGCACGGCCGACGGTGTGTCGGCGCCCAGCTCGCGGATGCCGCGGAGCGGAACCAGGTCCTCGCCGTCCACGAGGGCGGCGGACTCGGTCCCCTCGCGCATGCACGAGACGAACCTCATGCGTCCTCCTCTGGTCGCGCGTAGCCGTGTGCCATCGGAGTCTGACACAAGTGGCGACACTTCGGCGTCATGATCGGTGTTCAGCGGCGACTATTTCGATTACGATCGAGCGGAACACGAGTTCTGTCGACAGTAGTAGGGCTGCGGTGGCGTGTCAGCACCCGCCCTGAGGAGATGAGCGCAGCCATGACCTCGTACCTCGTCGAGAACGCCAGGGTCTTCGACGGCACCGGTGCGCCGGCCACGCCCGCGGAGGTCCTCGTGGCGGGCAACCGGATCGCGGTGGTCGCCGACCGCGTCCCCCGCGACCGGTGTGCGGGTGCGGTGGTCATCGACGGCCGCGGGGCCGTGCTGATGCCGGGCCTCGTCGACGGGCACACCCACCTGGGCTTCGGCTCGACCGTCGAGCACGTCTCGTCCCGCACGGAGCCCGACGCGGAGAAGACGTTGCTCACCGCGCACTGCGGGCGGGTGATGCTCGACCACGGCTTCACCAGCTGCTACTCGGGTGGCAACCGGATGCCCGCCGCGGACGTCGCGGTCCGCGAGGCGTTCGCGGCGGGGTGGCTGCCGGGGCCGCGGTTGCGGGCGGCGTCGTGGGAGGGCAGCGCCGGCATGGTGTCGCCTGGGCACTACGACTTCCCCGGTGTCGGCGGCCGCACGCCCGACCCGGATTCGGTGGTCGGGTTCGTCGACGCCATGGCGGACCTCGGCGTGGACATCGTGAAGCTCAGCCTCACCGGCGAGAGCGCCGTGGTGGAGGGCACGTCCAGGGTGATGCAGTTCTTCGAGGAGGAGGTGGCGGCAGCGGCCGAGGCCGCGCGGCGGCGCGGTATCTGGCTGACCGCCCACGCGCACTCCGCGGAGGCGGTCAAGCTCGCCGTCAAGCACGGCGTCCGCGCCATCTACCACGTCTCGTTCGCCGACGAGGAGGCGATCGACATGCTGGCGGACGCCCGTGACCGCGTCTTCGTGGCACCGACCCCGGGCATCATCTGGGCCCACCTGAACGACCGGGAACGGCCGCCGACGGAGGGTATGGAGACGCGGGAGACCTTCGAGAGCGTCTGCCGGGTCGCGCCGGAGCTGCACAAGCGGGGTGTCCGCCTGGTCATCGGCGGCGACTACGGCTTCGCGCTCAACCCGATCGGGAGGAACGCGCGGGACCTGCGGCTGTTCGTCGAGTGGTTCGGGCTCAGCCCCGCCGAGGCGCTGCGCTGTGCCACCCAGTACGGCGGGGAGATCATGGACATGGGCGACGAGCTGGGCCTGGTGCGGGAGGGCTACCTCGCCGACCTACTGCTGGTCAACGGTGATCCGACCGTCGACATCACCGTGCTGGAGGACCGCGCCAACCTCGCGATGGTGATGAAGGACGGCAGGATCCACACGCTCGAGCCCAGCCGGCGGCGAGTGTTCGGCGCGGAACACGGCGCCGCATGACGCCGGACGACGTGGAGCGCACACTCGCCACGGCGCGGACGCGCGGCTACCGCTTCCGCACCCGCCACCAGCCCGCGGCCGAGCACGAGCTCCCCGACTGGGTCGTGGTCGTCACGACGCCGGACGGGCGGGTCCTGTTCCCCGACGCCGTCGACGACGACGAGAACGCCGCCCGAGCCCGCGCCGCGGACCGGGTCGCGCGGGACATGGCGAAGGCTCCGAACCATGGTTGAGGACGGCGAACTCGGTGATCGCGGTCTGGCCCCGGTGCCGCGGCATCCCGGTGGTGGCCATCTCCGGCCCGTGCATGAGACTGTCGCCCGCATGGCACCGTTGGACGGGGGTCTTATGAGCGCGGCTCGCGGAGCGAACCCGAACGCGGCTGGCGAAGAGAACCAGCAGGCACCGGGCGAGGATGCGAGGGACCGGGTGGCGGACCGCACCGAGGAACTGGTGCGGTTGCTGCGGCTCGAGGAGCGCCGCGAACCGGCCGTCGCCCAGGTGGCGACCTGGATCGGGCTGGGCATCATCGAGGGGCGGCTCAAGCCGGGCCAGAACCTGAACTCGGTGGAGCTCGCGAACCGGTTCAACTCGAGCCGGACGCCGGTGCGTGAGGCGCTCATGCTGCTCGAGTCGGAGGGTCTGGTCGAGATCCGGGCGCGCAAGCGGTCCCGGGTGGCGTCGTTCACCCCGGAGCGGGTCCGTGAGATCTACTTCGTGCGCCGCCACCTGCTCGCACTCGTGGGTTCGCTGGCGGCCGAGCACGTCACCGACGACGATGTGGTCGAGCTCCGCGAACGGCTGGCGCAGATGCAGGTGTCCGTGGACGCCGGCGACGTCGACGGCTACTTCTGGGGCCACGTGGACCTGCAGCGCAGGTACGTGGAGATCGCCGGCAACCAGATCCTCGGGGACATGCTCGACACCCTGGCGTTGCGCACACTGGTCCTGCGGCGGGTGTCGCTCGCCCGCGAGGGCCGGTTGCGGGCGAGCGTGGCCGACCAGTACCGGATCCTCGACGCCATCGCGGCGCGCGACGGGGAGCTGAGCGCGATGCTCCTGTCCCGCGCGACCGACGCCGCGCTGTCCGCGATCGACCTGTCCGCGCTCACCTCGCCCTGAGCGGTGCCCGGTCATCCGCGGCCGGCGCGGGTGCGGTCCCCGGGCGCTCGATCGCCTGCCGCGCCTCGTCGTCCGGGGGACGGGTACCGCCACCGTGCGCACGGATCTCCGCGAGCACCTTCGAGCGGAGCTCGGCGAACCGCGGCGTGGCACGCGTGACGATCTGGTCGCGGTCCTGCCCGAGGTCGATGGTGAGGTCGTCGACGACGTGGGTCGGGCTCCCGGCGACCACGACGACGCGGTCGGAGAGGTAGACGGCCTCGTCGATGTCGTGGGTGACCAGGACGACGGTGATCTCCAGTTCCCGGCGCAGCCGCAGCACGAGGTCCTCGAGGTCGAAGCGGGACTGGGCGTCCACCGAGCCGAACGGCTCGTCCATGAGCAGGATGGGGGAGCGGTAGGCGATCCCGCGGGCGATCGCCACGCGCTGCTGCATGCCGCCGGAGAGCTGCCACGGGTACTTGTGCCCGACGTCGCCGAGACCGACGGCCTCCAGGCTCTTCTGTGCCCGCTCCAGGCGCTCGGCCTTCCTGACCCGCATCCCCTCGAGCGGGAACGCGACGTTGTCGCGCACCCGCATCCACGGCATCAGGGAACCGCGGTAGTCCTGGAAGACCACGGCGATCTCGGCCAGCGGCTCGCTCACGACGCGGTCACCGAGGCGCACATCGCCGGCCGTCGGCTTCAGCAGCCCGGAAAGGCAACGCAGCAGCGTGGTCTTGCCCGCACCCGACGGACCGACGATGGAGACGAACTCGCCCGGTTCGATCCTGATCTCGAGCCCTCGGATCACCTCGTGGGCCGAGTCGCCCGAGCCGAAGGTCATGCCGAGGTCGGCCACGACGAGCGCCTCACCGGCGCGGGCGTTCTGCTGAGTCATAGCCTCGTGTCCTGGTGTCGGAGTTCGGGGTTGATCCCACTGTAGTGTCGACAAGTCAGTGGGGACAAGGCGAATCGTGCCCTATCGTTCGCTTGGCGGCCTGTCGTGAGTGGGAATAGTGTCGACAGATTGACCGTCGTCAGGTTCGACGGGTGTGCTCTCGCCGGCCTGGGGCCGCCGGCCGGCGAAGTCGTCCATGCCGATGAAGAACGAGCTGAACCGCCAGCAGCCGTCCGCCTCCCGCCGCGCGTCGGCGGTGTAGAAGACGCTCGAGCCGACGACCAGCCCGTCGGCCGCCACGGTGACCACGCCGAAGGCGAGGGCCGTCGCGGTGCCCTCGGCGAGGTCGAGGTCCTCGACGAGCACGTTGCCGATCAGGTGCCGGCGCTGGTCGCTCATCTCGTCGAAGATCGCCCCCAGCCGCTCCTCGACCACCTCCCGCCCGCGGAAGGTGGTGAACGGCGTCGCCGAGCCGAGGGCGACCTCGTAGACGACGTCGTCGGTGAAGCACGACCCGGCGACGTCGGCGCGGCACTCGTCGTGCCCGATGCCGAAGCGGTAGAACGCCTCCGCGATCCGCGCCCGTGCCACGAGCGCCTCAGGGCTCCAGTCGGCCGGCAGGAGAGGTTTCATCGACACCCTGCCCTGCCGGTGGGCCCAGGCCTGGGGTGGGAAGGAACTCGTCGTCATCGGTGCTCCAGTGGCGTGGATCGGGGGAACTGTCGAAAGATCCGCTCAGATGTCCGCCACGACGGTGCGCCGGGTGAGGCGCCACCCCGCCGCGGTTCTGGCGAAGGCGTCCTCGTGCACGCCCGAGATGAGGATCCGGCGCTCCTTGGTCCTCTCGTCGATCTCGACGAACAGGACGTAGGAGATGGCGGTGGCGCGGTCGGGCCTCGCGGCCGATGTGGACGGACGGGCGAAGCGTAGGACCGCCCGCGACCGCATGTCCACCGTTTCGGCATCATCTGTCGACACAACTCCCGTTTGCGGTCGCGATGACCGTGACTCGTCCGGCGTGGCGGACGACTGCCGGTGGGCACTCCGGACTGACTCCTACTAGGTGATACTTCGAAAGAAGGACGGGTGTGACACGCAGCGCGACGAATCCGGTCGTGGTGGAATCTCTCCTTGACACTTCCAATCTGTCGACAGTACGGTCGAACACGGGTGAGATCGTGATCACACCGCCGTGGCTCATTCCCGGAAGGACAGACGCATGCAGGTCGGCAGACTCAAGAACAGGGGCCTGGTAGCCCTCGTGGGCGTCGCGGTGCTCGCCGCGGGCTCGCTCACCGCCTGCGGCAGCTCGGACGACACGGCCTCGGCGTCCGACGGCGGTCTGACCAAGGTGACCGTGCTCCGCTCGACGGGCGCCACCTTCGAAGGGCTCTACATCGCCCAGTCCCAGGGCTACTTCTCCGACGCCGGCCTCGACGTGACGATCAAGGCCGGGGCGGCGGACACGTCGCAGAACGTCCCGTCCGTGCTCAACGGCGAGGCCGAGTTCGCGATGACGGACTCCGCCGGGTTCCTCAAGGCCGCCGCCCAGGAGATCCCCGTGCGCATGGTGGTCCAGCTCCAGGCGTCCGAACCGGATGCGGCCGTCAGCGACGGGACCCTTGTCCCCCCGAACAGCTCGATCAAGAGCGCCAAGGACCTCGACGGAAAGACGGTCGGCCTGCCCGCGCTCGGCGGCAACATCCAGATGATCACGCAGTACGCCGTCGAGAAGGCCGGCGGCGACCCGAAGAGCCTCAACCTGGTCGCGCTTCCGGTGACCTCCCTTCAGGACTCCGCCGCCAAGGGGCAGGTCGACGCCATCACCACCTTCGCCGGGTACTACGACGGCGCCAAGGCGGCCGGCTTCGCACCGATCGGCAACGGCTCCAACGACTTCCCGGGCCTTCCGCAGGCGCTGATCTTCTCGAGTGTCGAGTGGCTCGCCGGTCACGGCGACGTCGCCAAGAAGTTCGCCGCCGCCGTCGCCAAGGGCCTGGAGTACGCCAACGACAACCCGGACACCATCAGGGCCGTGGACGGCCAGTACACCAAGATGGACGCCGAGACCATCAAGAACCGCACCATCCAGACCTTCGGCGCCAGCTTCGACGTCGGCCAGGTCAAGCTCGCGGCGGAGAAGATGTACGACTACGGGATCGTCAAGAGCAAGATCGACACGGGCCAGATCCTGTGGGACGGCGCCCCCACGGACTGATCGGCGAGGCAGGAACCAACGATCTCACGACTGGAGAGCACCGCCATGGCGCACACCCCGTCGCCAGCACGCGCCGCATCTCGCCGCCTGTTGTCCCAACTGCTGTTCGTCGCGGCGGTCATCGCGATCTGGGCCCTGGTCAGGGCCGCGAACGTGATGACCGAGGACGCGCTGCCCGGGCCGGTGGCCACGCTGAAGGCGATCGTGGCGAACCTGTCCGACGGTGAGTACTGGACGGCCATCGCCGACACCCTGCGCAGCGCGCTCGGCGGGCTGCTCGCCGCGATCGTCGTCGGCGTGCCCATCGGGCTGGTCACCGGGACCTACGCGCTCGCCGAGCGGTCGAGCCGGCTGGTCGTGGAGTTCGGCCGGTCCTTTCCGGTGATCGCGATCCTGCCCGTGATGCTGCTGGTGATGGGCTCCTCACTGGAGATGAAGGGCGTCGTCGTCTTCGTCGCGTGCGTCTTCCCGCTGATCATCCAGGCCCAGTACGGCGCCGCCAGCGTCGGCGAGGCCGTCAACGAGACGGTCCGCAGCTACCGCATCCCCCGGCTGCTGCGGTTCCGCAGGGTCGTGCTTCCCTGCGCGGCCCCCTCGGTGATGACCGGCATCCGGCTGGCATCGGCGGTGTCCGTGCTGGTGGCGGTCGGCGTCGAGATCCTCACGACGGTGCCCGGCATGGGGCACATGGTGGTGCAGAGCCAACTGGACGAGAACTCGGCCAACGCGTTCGCCTACATCTTCACCGCGGGCGCGGTCGGCTTCACGATCAACCGCATCGCGCAGCTGGTGGAGGCCCGGGTCCTGGCGTGGCGCCCCCCGCCGAACGCGGGCGACGAATGAGAAGCCACCGGAAGCACCCCGAGGAGCACCCGTGAAAACCAGGACGTTGCGCTCGCTGGCCGTCCAGCTGTGGCTGCCGGCGGTGGTGCTCGTGGTTCTCTGGTTCAGCACCGCCAACAGCAAGTCGTTCTACTTCCCGCCCTTCTCCGAGGTCCTGGTCGCGCTCAGGGACGGGTTCGTGGAGGGGTCGCTCGTCGGCGACATCGCCTTCAGCATGCGCAACGTCCTCGCCGGTCTCGTGCTGGCGACCGTGGTCGGGATCCTGCTCGGCTTCCTGATCGGGGAGAGCAGGAGCCTGCGCGTCGCGGCCCAGCCGTTCCTCGACTACCTGCGCGCCACACCGATGGTCGCGTTCATCCCCGTGATCATCCTGACCTTCGGTATCGGGGCCGCACCCAAGGTGTTCCTCATCTTCCTAGGCGCGGTGTGGCCCATCCTCCTGAACACGATCAGCGGTGTGCACGGCATCGCCACGGCCGTGCGCGAGTCGGCACGCGCCTACCGGATCCCCGCCGCGTTGCGGCTGCGCAAGGTCCTGCTGCCGGCCGCGCTTCCCCAGATCTTCGCCGGCATCCGGATCTCGCTCTCCGTGGCGATCGTGATGATGATCGTGGGCGAGATCTACGGCTCGCCACACGGGCTCGGGCACTTCATCCT
The DNA here is from genome assembly GCF_045807065.1 of Actinophytocola sp. Lineage (GTDB taxonomy): Bacteria > Actinomycetota > Actinomycetes > Mycobacteriales > Pseudonocardiaceae > Actinophytocola. Next base: position 30,459 of record NZ_JBJMIE010000031.1, read on the forward strand.
GGACGCGGGTCAGCGCTTCCAGGTCAAGGACACCTGGGCCGGCACGCTGCTCATCGGCGTCATCGGGTACCTCATGACGCTGGTACTGCTGGGGATCGAGCGCGTCTGCCTCGGCTGGTACGTGCGGCGCCCGCCACGCATGCGGCGTCAGGACCGGCGACTGGCCCCGGCCGCCCGCCAGGAGGACGAGTCGCGGTTCGCCGCGGTATGACCTTCCGCCCCACCTCGAGGAGCCGCATGACGCCCCGCCTGCAACCCCTGCGCCCCAGCGAGCTGACCCCGGAACAGGCCGAGGTGTACGAGCGCATCGTCGGCGGACCCCGCGGTGGGGGACCCCGGCTGTTCGACCTCACCGACGCCGAGGGACGGCTGAACGGGCCGTTCAACGCGATGCTCCTCGCGCCGGCGCTCGGGGACGCGCTGCAGGAGCTCGGCGCCCGCGTGCGCTACCGCACGTCCCTGCCGGACCGGATCAGGGAGATGGCGATCCTCGCCGTCGCCACCCGCTGGCGGAGCGACTTCGAGCGGTACGCCCATGAGGCGATCGGCCGGGCGGCCGGGCTCACCGAGGACGAGATCCGCGCGCTGCGCGAGGAGTCCGCCCCGCGGCCCGAGGACCCCCACGAGGCCGCCGCGCTCGATCTCGTGCGGAGCCTGCTGGTCGGCGGCGACCTCGACGACGACGCGTGGTCGGCGGCCCGGGCCGAACTGAGCGAGGTGGAGGTCTTCGAGCTGACCACGCTCGTCGGCTACTACGTCTCGCTGGCGCTGCTGATGCGGGTCTTCCGGGTCGGGCTTCCCGAGTGAGCAGGCCGTGTTGACGAGCAAGAGTGTCGACAGTTACTGTCGACACTACCGCTACTCGCCCTCAATTGAAGGCAGCTCGTATGAAGACAGATACTACTGTCGACACTTCTTGGCTCGGTCTCCACGACGCCGCTGTACTGGTGGCGGGAGCCGGCGGCATCGGCGCGGAGTGCGTGGCGGGCTACGTCGGCGCGGGAGCGCGGGTGCTCGTCACCGATCGCGACGAGGTACGCCTGCGCCGGCTCGCCGACGACGTCCCCGGCATCGAGGTCGTTCCCGCGGACCTGACCCAGCGAGGTGCCGGCGCGGCCGTGGTCGCTGAGGCGGTGGCCCGGCTCGGCGGTCTCGATGTCCTCCTGCACTGCGTCGGCGTCAACGACCGCCGCGCGGTGCTGGAGTTCACCGAGGACGAGTGGGACCGGGTCATGCGGGTGAACCTGTCGACGGCCTTCGGGACCGCACAGGCCGCGGGGCGGCACATGGTCGCCAGGCAGCGGGGCCGGATCGTGCTGCTCTCCTCCGTCTCCGGGCACCTGGCCCACGCCCACCACGGTCCCTACGCCGCGTCCAAGGGGGCCATGAACCAGATGATGCGGGTGATGGCGCGGGAGTGGGCCCGCTTCGGCGTCACCGTCAACGCCGTCGCGCCCGGCTACGTCGAAACCAACCTCACCACGGCCTACCTCGCCCGGCCGGGAGTCCGCGACGGGCTCGTCGGGCTGGTACCCGCCGGTCGCCTCGGCCGCCCGGACGAGATCGTCGGTCCGGTGCTGTTCCTCTCCTCGGCCCGCGCCGCCTTCGTCACCGGCCACGTCCTGTACGCCGACGGCGGCCGCACCCTCGTCTGACCACCACCCGGGAGCACCTCATGGGCAGTCAACAGATCTTCCCCCGCTTCAGCGGGAAGTCGGTTCTCGTCACGGGAGCCGGGACCGGCTTCGGCGCCGAGATCGCCTTCCGCGCGGCCCAGGAAGGGGCGCGGGTGGGCGTCCACTACAACCGGTCGAAGGACGGCGCCGAGCAGACCGCGGCGCGGATCCGGGAGATCGGCGGCGCGGCGTTCGTCGTCCAGGCCGACATCTCCAGCTGGGACTCGATCAGACAGCTGGCCGACGAGACGTTCGCCCACTTCGGCGGTCTCGACGTGCTCGTCAACAACGTGGGGGACGTCGCGACCGAGCAGATGTCCTGGCAGGAGCTCACGAGGGAGTCGCTGGACCGAGTCATCGACGTCGACGTCAAGGGCACCCTGCTCATGTGCCACGAGTTCGGGCGGCGCATGGTCGAGGCGGGGCACGGCAACATCGTCAACATCGGCTCCACCGTCGTGGTGCGCGGGAGTGCGCGGGCGCCGCAGTACGCCGCCGCCAAGTACGGCCTCCTGGGCATCACCAAGTCCTACGCCGCCGCGTTCGCGCCCGCCGTGCGGGTCAACACCTTCGCGCCGGGGTTCATGGAGACCGGCGCGACGCTGGAGCGGTCGGACTGGCAGGGCGGTCGCCGGGAGAAGCTCCTGGCCGCGACCCCGCTGGGCCGGATCCCCGCGCCGGAGGTCGTCGCGGGCACCGCACTGTTCCTCGCCACCGACGACGCCTCCCACATGACCGGCGCGTACCTGCTCGCCGACGGCGGTTTCAACATGGTCGGCGCCTGAACCGGCCGCACCCCGACGCCACGAACGAACGGAGTACGCACGCCATGAAGCTGATCACCTTCGACGAGGGCCGCGTCGGTCGCCTCGATGGCGACGACGTCATCGAGCTCGACGTGCCCTCCACCCGCGAGTACTTCGAACGCGGGGGGAAGGTCGCCGAGACCGGTGAACGTCTCGCCCTCGGCGACGTCCGGCTGCGGGCGCCGATCCGGCCGAAGAAGTTCTTCCACACGGCCGGCAACTTCGCCGACCACCACGAGGAGCTGCGGGCCGTGGACTGGTCGCATCCGGTCCACAAGGGAATCGTGTTCTTCCAGAACGTCGACGCGATCATCGGCCCCGACGACCCGGTCGTCTACCCGTCGCACCTGACGGAAGAACTGGACTACGAACTGGAGCTCGCCGTCGTCATCGGTAAACCCGGCAAGTTCTTCGGCCCGGAACAGGCCCTCGACCACATCGCCGGGTTCACGGTGTTCAACGACATCACCGCGCGCGACATCCAGCGCACGGAGATGGAGTCCGGCGTGTTCTCCTTCTCCAAGGCCATCGACACGTTCTGCCCCATCGGCCCGTGGATCGTCACCGCCGACGAGGTCCCCAACATGATGGACCTGGCGATGGAGCTGCGCGTCAACGGCGAGGTGCGGCAGACCGGCAACACCAAGCAGATGCGGGTCTCCATCCCGCACCTGGTGGCCTACCACTCCCCGCAGGTCTACAGCGCGGGCGACCTCGTCACCACCGGCACGGTGTCCGGGGTGGCCGCCGTGCAACCCAACCCCTTCGACTTCTACCTGCGTCCCGGCGACACGGTCGAAGCCGAGATCGAGGGCATCGGTGTCCTGCGCAACCACGTCGTCTCATGGGAGGACGCGTACGGGGAGCCGGCACCGTCGCGCGTGGACTGGTAGGGCGCGCCATGCGGCGACTGGCCGAGTTCGACAGCTACGACGAGCTGCGTGAGCGCGCCCGGAAGGTGTTGCCCGCCACGCTGTTCGCGGACATGACGCGCGGGGCTGGCCGCGGCGTGACGGCACGGGCGAACGAGACCGCCTTCGACGAGGTCGACCTGGTGCCGCGGGCCGCGGTGGGGTGGCCCGCGCGTTCGCTCGGCACGACCGTGCTCGGCGCCGAGGTGTCGATGCCGGTGCTGGTGTCGCCGGTCGGTGGGCTTCGGCTGGTCCACCCCGACGGGGCGCCGGGGTGTGCCGCGGCGGCGGGACGAGCGGGCACGGTCGCCGCGGTGAGCATGATGGCCGGGCACGGGGTGGACGAGGTGGCCGTCAGGTCCACCGGCCCGGTCTGGCAGCAGGTCTACCTCTCTCACGGCCGCGAGCGGTGCCTCCAGGTCATCGCGGACGCCCGGCGCCGGGGCTTCCACGCCCTGGTGGTGACCGTGGACTGTCCCGTGTCGCCGAAGAAGCCGGTGGGACTGTCGGTGTCGTTCGCCACCGCGCGGAGGTTCGGGCCCGAGCTGGTGCGCCGGCCCGGGTGGACGGCCCGGTTCGTCCGCGACGGCGCCCGCCTGGCCACCGCCAGGGAGGCGCTCGGCCCGCGGCGTAACCAGACGGCACTGTGGAGCGACATGGGCTGGCTCAAGGAGGCGTGGGGCGGTCCTCTCGTGGTCAAGGGAGTCGTGACGCCGGCCGACGCCAGACGTGCGGTCGCCGCCGGCGTCGATGCCGTCGTCGTGTCCAACCACGGCGGCATGGCACTGGACGGCGCGCCGGCCACGCTGCCGGCCCTCGGACCGGTCGTGCGGGCGGCCGGCGGTGAGCTGGAGGTGTTCCTGGACGGCGGCGTCCGGCAGGGGAGCGACGTCGTCCGCGCGGTGGCCATGGGTGCCCGGGCGGTGATGGTGGGGCGGCCGGCGCTGCTCGGGTTGGCGGTCGGGGGAGCCCGGGGTGTCGGGCGGGTGCTCGACATGCTGCGCCACCAACTCGACGTCGCGCTCGCGATGGTCGGTGTCGCGTCGGTCGCGGACCTGGACCGGTCCTTCGTCCGACCGCCGGCGGCGTGGCCGGCATGAGCGCGGCCGCGCACGGACGGGCATCCGCGACGAGCGGCGGGCCCCTCGACAAGGTGGTACCCAGCGCGCGCGACGCCGTGGCCGACATTCCCGACGGCGCCAGTCTCGCGGTCGGCGGGTTCGGTCTCGCGGGCATCCCCTGGGTCCTCATCGAGGCGCTGTTCGCGCAGGGCGCGACCGATCTCACGGTGGTCTCCAACAACTGCGGTGTCGACGGGGCCGGCCTCGGGGTGCTGTTGGCGGCGCGGCGCATCAGCCGGGTGACCGCGTCCTACCTCGGGGAGAACAAGGAGTTCGCCCGGCAGTTCCTCTCAGGCGAGCTGCACGTGGAACTCACGCCCCAGGGGACCCTCGCGGAGCGGCTGCGCGCCGGCGGGGCGGGCATCGGCGCGTTCTTCACCCCCACCGGGGTGGGCACGGTGGTGGCGGACGGCGGGCTGCCATGGCGGTACGCCCCGGACGGCGGTGTCGCGGTCACCTCGCCACCCAAGGAGGTGCGCACGTTCCAGGGCCGGGAGATGGTCCTGGAGGAGTCGATAGTCACCGATTTCGCGCTGGTCCGGGCCGCTCGGGTGGACCGCGAGGGGAACTGCGTGTTCCACGCGGCCGCACGCAACTTCAACCCCGTCGCGGCCATGGCGGGCCGGACCACGATCGTCGAGGCCGAGCAGGTCGTCGAGGTCGGCGAGCTCGCCCCCGACGACGTGCACCTGCCCGGGATCTTCGTCCAGCGGGTCGTCGGGCTCACCGCGGCACAGGTGGCGCACAAGCGGGTGGAGAAGCGAACGGTCAGGCCACGGGCGGAGGGCACGCGGTGAGCTGGACCCGCGAACAGCTGGCGGCCAGGGCGGCCGCCGAACTCCGGCCGGGGCAGTACGTGAACCTGGGTATCGGCCTGCCCACCCTCGTGCCCCAGTACCTGCCGCCCGAAGTCGACGTCGTACTGCACGCGGAGAACGGGATCCTCGGTGTGGGCCCGTACCCGGCCGAGAGCGAGGTCGACCCGGATCTCATCAACGCCGGCAAGGAGACGGTCACCGTGCGTCCCGGCGCGACCTTCTTCGACTCGGCCACGAGCTTCGCCATGATCAGGGGCGGCCACCTCGACGTGGCGATGCTCGGCGGCATGCAGGTCTCCGCCCACGGCGACCTCGCCAACTGGTTCGTGCCCGGGAAGATGGTCAAGGGCATGGGCGGCGCGATGGACCTGGTGCACGGGGCCGCCCGGGTCATCGTCCTGATGGAACACCGCACGCGCGACGGCACCCCGAAGCTCGTGCGGCGGTGCGACCTGCCGTTGACGGGACGAGGCGTGGTCGCCAGGGTGATCACCGACCTGGCCGTGCTGGACATCCGCGACGGCACGTTCGTCCTCGTCGAAACGGCACCAGGGGTCGACGCCGCGGAGGTCCAGCGGTGGACGGCGGCGCCTGTCGTGTGCCCGAGTTCGCCGCGGCACGCGGCCGAACCGCGACACGGGGCCGAATAGTCGACGTCCGCGCAACGTCGCCGTCCCCGCCGCTGTCCGGCCTCGCGCCTGCCGCGTTCCGGTACGGGCGCCCACAACGGGGTCGTGTTCACCGGCGCATCCAGCGTCGCGGTGACCCGCTACCGCTACCCCGGCAGCACCATCCCGACCCCTTGGACCCCGAATCCGACAGCCGTCACCAGCAGCTGACCACCGGGAAAGACACGTGGAGCGCCCGGTGCGGAGAAATTCGCACGCCGGGTGCGGCGGGCGGGCCAAGGAAACCCACCGAGAGCAATCTCAGCAGGGCGCCTCGGTCCGACCCAACTGATCAACCAAGGACTTCGCCCATGATCAACCGGGGCCACACACCAGCGCCATCCGGTTAACAACAAGCCAAGCATCAGGTCATACCGCACGGATCGTGCTCGTCGCGAACGGCTGGCATCGGCGTCCTCTTGTCGGCAGAAGCGGACGTTGGCGGCCTCGATCACTGTGTCATGGCTCGTTCTGTGGCATGGAAAGCTGTCGAGTTCGTGTCAGGAACCTTCTGCGCAGTTGCGCACGGTGTTGTCGCGGTGTGGCGGTTGTGGGTGGTGCGGTGGGCCGCTGGGTGCGTGGTCGGCGATCACCTGGTCGACGATCTCGGCGAGTCGGTGGACTCCGCGTGTGGCGGCCATGCGTTCGGCGATGCGGCGTGCGGCATCCCGGTAGTGGTGGTCGTCGAGCACGGCGCGGACGGCGCGGCGGACGGCGGACGGTGTCGGGGTTCGGGTTCTGATGCGGCGTCCGACGCCTGCCCACGCGACCCGGGCGATGACTTCTGGCTTGTCCTCGTGGCGGCCGGCGGCGACGATCGGCACGCCGTGGCGCAGTGCGTACTGCACGCCGCCGTACCCGCCGTTGGTGACGTAGACGTCGGTCTTGGGCAACAGTTCGTCGTAGGGCAGGAACTCGGCGGCTCGGGCGTTCGTGGGCAGCGGTGGCAGGGACTGCAGCGGCTGCCCGCCGGTCGCGACGGCGATCAGTACGTCCTCGCCGGCGAGGCCTTCGAGTGCAGGGGTGATGAGTTGGCTGAAGTCGTTGTTGGCGATGGTTCCCTGGGTGAGGTGTACGACGGGTTTCGAGCCGTCGAGTTCGTGCCACCACGGGGGAAGCGGCGCCCGCGAACCGGAGGCCGAGATCGGTCCCGCGAAGTGCAGGGTGGCGGGGGCGTCGGACCGCGGGTATTCGAACTCGGGCACGGTGAACTGCACGATCGCGTCGGCGTGGCGGGGCCAGTCGAGCACCGCGAAGGGAATCGAGCGGGCGTGCAACCGGTGGAACAGCTGGTCGGCGATTCGCTCGACCGCCGGGAACACGACCTTGTTGGCGAGCAGTGCGAGTGCGCTGTTGCGGAGCCGGCCAACCGGGCCGGGCAGCGGCGTGAGTCCCATGCCGAAGGGTGCGGTGTCCCGGCTGGAGATCATCAGCGGGCAGATGCCGCACATCACGATCGGCGGCCGGACACCGATGGGGTGGCCGAGGAGGAACGCGCCACCGATGAAGGCCGGGTCGGCGAGCAGCGCGTCGACCGGCTCGGCGGCGTGCGCGGCCATGACGGCGTCGTGTTGGACCGAGCCGGGCCGGACGAAGATGTGCTCGATGTCGTGGGCGATCGCCGTGGTGCCCTTCAGGGCGGCACGCTCGGGGAAGGTCTTGTTCCAGTCCTGCCGGTCGTCGAAGTCCGCTTCGGCCGGCAGGGCCAGGTGCTCGGCGCCGGTCGCCTCGACGATGCCGGCGAAGCGGGACCCGGTGAGGAAACGCACCCGGTCCCCTCGGCCGGCGAGGTGCCGTGCGACGGCGAGCAGTGGCGTGACGTGCCCGTGGATGGGCATGGTGGCGATCATGATCGAGGGCACGACGCCCTCCCTTTTGGCCGCTGGAGAGATAGGATTGGAGACTATGGAGCAGTATTCATCTGTGTGTGACAGTAGTCAATATGTCGGGCGCTGACAGCCGCGCCCGCCCGTACCGTTCCGAACTCCGGCGACGCCAGGCGGCGGAGACCAGGCGGCGCGTCGTCGAGTCGGCCGTCGAGGTGTTCAGCGAGCACGGGTACCACGGCGCCACGTTCACCCAGATCGCGAAGCGGGCCGACGTCTCCGTCGAGACGGTGCAGAAGCACGGTCCCAAGACGGCGTTGCTGTGGGCCGCGGTCGAGGTGGCCTCCTTCGGTGCCGAAGGTGAGATCGACTTCTTCGACACCGATCGGGGCAGGGCCGTGCTCGACGTCGGTGATCCCAAGGCATTCGCGGCATACCTCGGTGAGACGATGCTCGCGATCAACGAGCCAGTCGCCGGCGTCTGGACGGCGGTCACCACCGCGGCCCACGGAGACCGCGAAGTCCGGGACAACCTGGCCGAGAGACTCGCCTCGATCAGAAAGCAGGTCGCGAACGTCCTCCGCATGATCGGTGAACGCGGCTGGATGCGGGCCGACGTGCCCTTCGACGACCTCGTCGAGGCACTCTGCGTCATCACCAGCGTCGAGAGCTACGTGCGCTACGTGCGCCTGGACGGCAAATCACCCGAGGAATACAAGGCCTTCGTCGCACGCACAGTCCACGACACCATCCTCCTGCACCACTCCGAAAACTCCTAGCCGCCGCTCACCCGCAACCAGCGTGCATCGCGGCAGCTCGATCAGCGGCATGAGCGGACGTCGGCTGCTGGTCCTCTTCGAACGAACCACGCGGGACAGTCCGTAGATCTTCTCGGCGTGACCGGGTTCAGCTTGTGCGGCATCGCGGATGAGCCGAGTCGGGACTGCGGCGGTTTCCGGCATGGTTCGTTCGCGTCGTCGGCGTGTCCGATTATCCACCTGTCTCTTGCATTATTGCGTTTGTTCGGACTAACACGGCGTTTCCGTCGATTCCCGCCTGGTTGGCCTCGTTGGCGACGCGGATGAGCAGGTCACCGTTGGTCTGGATTACGGCTCTGGTGCCTTGTGGACCCACGACAGCCTGCGGCGCCGGTTGACGTGTCGGTGTTGTTCAGTGCCTGAACGTCGGCGCGTCAGTGGAGCAGATGCCGCGCGGTCTGCGTACCTGGGAGACTGAGACATCCCGCACCCCGATCGCGACCGGGCAACGGGTTGCCGCCAGTACGGGGCCCGACTGCGTGTGCGACGCCGAGATCGCACGGCAGCTGCGCCGCGGCGGCTACCCGCTGCACCAGGTCTCGCGGTTCGTTGAGTCGCTGCGTGAGGCAGGCGGACGGACCTGTTGAGTGCCTTCCTTGACTCCTGGCAGGGCCGGCTGACCATGCGCAGCCGCAACCTCCTCGCCGACGCGGCCCAGCTCGACGCCTACCTCACGCTGCTGCATCAGATGTGGCCGGTCAGCTCAGGCGCTTCCAGTCGCCGAAGGCGGAGCCGGGTCCGGTCTGGCTGTTGACGTACACGACACCGGCGCCGTCGGTGCAGACGACCGACATCGTGGCGTCGTGGCCGGTCAGGATCTCCGGGTCACCGGTCAGGGTTGGGCCGGAGTTCAGCTGGGCCGGGCCGTCGATGCCGGCGCCCTCGTAGGCGGCGCCGATGAGAACCACGGCTCCGGTCGTGGTCCGGGCCGCGATCTCGGCGCCACCGGCCGCGTTGACGGTGGTGGCCGGCGAGCCCACGACGCTGGTCCCGAGACCGAGCGGTCCCCACTGGCCGAACGACGAGCCCGCGAACGACTGCCCGTTGAGGTACAGGTTTCCGTCGGCCGCGATGACGAAGATCTTCATGATGCCGTCCGCGGTGATGACGACGGCCGGGTCACCGGTCACCGCCAGTCCGCCGTCCGCGATGCGAGCCCAGCTGTTGATCCCGGCGCCCTCGTAGGCCGCGCCGATGCCGACGACTCCCCCGTCCGCGGTGCGGGCGTAGACCGAGACGCCGCCGCCCGCGTTGACCAGCGCACACGGCCGGCCGGCGACCAAGGTGCCGCCGAGGTCGAGCGGGCCCCACGGAACGAACGACGAACCGGCGAACGACTGCCCGCTCAGGGACAGGTTCCCGTCGGTGTCCACGGCGAAGACCTTCATGATGCCGTCGGCGGTGAGCACGGCGGTCGGGTCGCCGGCGACGCTGCCGCCCAGGTCGGCCCAGCCGCTGAACGGGGCACCGGCGCTCGACTGGCTGTTGATCCGCACGTGTCCGGTGCGGTCGCGGGCGAACACCGAGGTGCCGCCGGTGGCGTTCACCAGGGCCCACGGGCGCCCGGTGAACGTGCCGGCGCCCTCGAGTGGCTGACCGTTGAGGTAGACGTTGCCGTCGCCGTGTATCTGGAACGACTGCAGGCCGGTGGGCGCGAGCACGGTGGAGCCGCCGTGGCCGGTGGTCAGGGCCACCACCGGAGCCCAGGGGCCGAAGGCGGAGCCGGGGCTGGACTGGGCGGTCACATAGGTGTTGCTGTCGAGAGTGGGCGCGAAGACCTTCATCGTGCCGTCGGTGTCCAGGACGATGTGGGGATCGCCGGCGAAGGTCGCACCGGAGGCGAGCAACGCGACGCTGTCGATTCCGCCGCCCTCCCGCACCGCGGCGACGAGCGCGACCGGCCCGGCCGTGGTCCGGACCGCGACCTCCGCACCCCCGCCCGCGTTGACGGTGGCCCACGGCGACCCGGTCACCACGGTTCCCGGCGCGAGCGGGTACCACGGGCTGAACGCCGAGCCGGCGGCGGACTGGCCGCTGAAGTACAGCTTGCCGTCGGCGGCCGTGTCGAAGACCTTCATGACGCCGTCCGCGGTCATGACCGCCGTGGGGTCACCCGTCAGCGCGGCCGCCGGGCGGCCGAGGTCGGCCTGGCCGCCGATACCGTCGCCTTCGTGGCTCGCGCCGATCGCGGTGACCGTGCCGCCGCTCGTGCGGGCGAACACCTCCGCGCCGCCACCCGCGTTGACCATCGCCCACGGTCGGCCGGTCAACGCGACGCCGTTGGTCAGCTTCCCCCAGGGGCTGAACGCCGAGCCGGGAGCGGACTGGCCGCTGAAGTACAGGTTCCCGTCCGGGCCGACCGCGAAGACCTTCATGATGCCGTCGGCGGTCATGATGGCCGACGGGTCGCCCGCCGCGCTGCCGCCGAGGTCCGCCCAGCCGCTGAACGAGGCGCCGGCGCCGTTCTGGCTGGTGATGACGATGTGCCCGTCAGCGCGTCGCGCGTAGACGGAGGTGCCGCCGGTGGGGTTGATCAGCGCCCACGGCCTGCCGGTCAGGTTGCCCGCCGTGCTCAAGGGCACCCACCCGCAGAACGGGGTGCCCGGGGTGGTCTGCCCGCTGACGTAGAGGTTGCCGTCCGGTCTGATCTGGAACGTCTGCCGCTCGGTGGGAGTCAGGACGGCCTGCCCACCCTGCCGCACCGGATAGGCCGCCGGTGGCGGCGGCGCGTCGTCGACGATGTTGCGGTAGCGGTAGGCGGTGTACTCGCTGCTCGGGTGACTGTCGAACTCCCCCGCGTTGATGCTGGTGTGGTCGTGATGCACGACTTTGCCGCCGAATGTGTAGTACCAGAAGTGCACGTGGTCGGAGTCCCAGCTGTCGAACAGGAACGCGTGCTCACCGGGGTCGGTCAGGAAGTCCCCGGCCTTGAGGTCGGCGCGGCTGATCTTGATGCCGTCCCGGGGCAACGTGGCCGAGGTGTCGCTGTTGTCGAGGTTCAGCGCCATCGAGACGTAGCCGGAACAGTCGGTGCGATACCGCCGGCCCTGCGGATCCGGCGCTGTCGCGCTCTGGTCGTACTGAATGCCCTTGTTGAACCAGAAGCGTGCCCGGCTGATGACCTCGGCGCGGCTGATCGGCCCGCCGACGGACTGTGATTGTGACATGTCCGCATCGTGTGCCACTCGTGCGGACTCCGGCCACGATCGAACCGAGACTCGGGACACCGCCGGGACATCCAGCGTCCTGACCTGGCATGACCCACCGCGTCGGGACTGTTGCGGGACAGCTCGAGACCGCCGCCGTGGACACCGCGCGTCGTCCGGTGCGACACTTTCGGGTCAGGCGCACTGGGGAGCTGCGCCGGCGAACGCAGGGGGACTGGGGTATGCGTGGCGAACTCGCGGCTGAGTTGCGACGGTTGCAGACCGCGTCGGGGATGAGCCTGCGCCAGTTGGAACGCGAGACCCACGCCAGCAGTTCGTCGTTGTCCCGGTACCTGTCCGGCCGGACGGTGCCGCCGTGGTCGGTGGTCGAGTCGTTGTGCCGGGTCGCCGAAGGCAGACCGGACGACCTGCGCCCGCTGTGGGAGCGCGCGAAGACGAACCCGACCCAGCCGGCGGATCCGGCACCTCAACCCGAACGGACTCCGCGCCGACACAGACGCTTCCTGGTGTTCGCCGGCGGTGTGCTCACCGGCGTCGCGTTGGCCCTGGCGACCATGCTCGTTCCCGCGGTTCGCACCATGCTCGGCATCTCGTTCCAGGACGTGCCCGCCGACCCGTACTACCGGGTGGCGTTCCTGAGCCGCGACAAGGACGGCTCGTTGCGGTCGGTCTGGATGAAGACCGGGGCCTGCCCCACCGGCGGCTGGCACCGACTGGTCACCAACGTGCCCGACACCGCCCGCTTCACCGCGACCAGCTATGTCATCGACGAGGCCGAGTGCCCGCTCAGCGTGTTCCTCGACGCCGACGGCCAGGGCCTCGGCCTGGCACTCGACGCCGACCGGCGCGTACATGACCTCGACAGCCGCACCGACGGCCGCGTGTCCTCGCTGGTCGCCTACGACCATCGGTGAACTCGGTTGAGGACATCGGCGAGCTTGTCCGGTGCGCTGATCACCGCCAGGTGGCCGGCGTCGAGGTCGATGACGTCCTGGCGCGGTAGTGCGGACTGGCAACGGGGACGCGAGCACGACTTGGACATCCGGTGGTTCGGGTGCGGCGGCACCGCGGAGGTCGTGGACGCGGCGCGGCGGCTCGGGGTGCGGGTGATCGGTGTGGCCGGCCGGAGCCGCAGGGGTGCGAGGGCGTCGGCTGTCAGATGAGGTCGCTGAAGCGCGGCCGGGTCATGCGTCCGTACGGTAGCTGGCGGCGCGGTTCATCCAGCGTGTGCCCTCATCCTTGTCGCCGGCTTCGACGAGTTTCAGTCCGTAGCCCATCCAAGCGCCGAACGCGCTTTCGCCCCGCAGGCCGTCGATCGGCCAGTCGTCGCGGTCGTGGAGGGCGGCCAGTTCCGCGTACTCGGCGCGGACGGCGTCGTCGCTGAAGTCGCTCTCCCACAGCCGCTCGGCCCACAGGCGCAACGCCGACCACAGCAGCCACAGGCGTCCGGTGTTGAACTCGGTCACCCGCCGCAGCCGGTGCACCGCTTCGGCGCCGAGGGTGCCGGTTTTGAGGCGGCCCTGTAGTGACGCCCGGGCTGAAGCCGCCGCCTACGCTATCGTCGATCAGGCGGCGCGGATGAGAGCAGGGGAGGATCGCCTACCTCATGTACGAGATTGCTTCGGAGTCGCCGTTCGCCTTGCTGTCGGACGACGAAACGCGTGCCTGGTATGCGTACATGAAGGTGAATCTGCGGCTGCGGTACGAGATGAATCGCCAGTTGCGGGCCGATCACGGGCTTTCCCTCGCTGATTTCGACGTTCTGGTGGCCTTGATCAGCGACGAGCAGACGACCCTGTCGGTTTCCGACCTGGCCATCCGCATCGGGTGGGAACGCAGCCGCGTCAGCCACCAGGTCCGCCGCATGGCGGACCGGGCCCTGGTCGAGACCACTGTCAGTGAAGCCGACAAGCGAGTCACCGTGGTGTCACTCACGCCCGCAGGACGCGACACACTCGCCGCGGCATCTCGAAGTCACGTCGCTCTTGTGCGGAGGATGTTCCTCGATACGCTCGACAGCCGCAGCGCCCGGCAAATCGCCCTGTTGTTCGAACAGATCTACGACAATCTCATCACCCACGGCACGCTGCCACGTCCAGCCGATCACCCGTGACCTGCACCGCGCTCACCGTTTTCGCCGCCGCCGCGCAAGGCCCAGCACCGATGGCTGCATCAGGGCGGTGGCGGTGAAATCCGCGGTGTAGGCGGGGAATCTTCGCCGGGTCGATGATGGCCGTCGCGCAGATCGCCCCGATGTCCTCGACCGCGATCATCTGCAACGGGGAACCGGGCACCAGTGGATACCGAGACGGCATCCTGCAGAGCGCGCGCACCCCGACCCGGGCCGCAAGCAGTTGCTTCGCGACCGCGCCGCCTGCTGCCCTGTCGCACCCACGACGGCGGGACGCAGAAGTCCTGAACTCAACGGGCCCTCCTCAGCCGCCGCACTCAACGATCACGGGGTGATGATCGTGTAGACCTTCGCGATGAGCCCGCTCTCGACCAGGCAGATGTCCATGCCCCGGACGACCGGCGCCTGCCCTTCCGGCCCGAAGGTCCAAGCCAGGAAGCCGAGATCATGGTTGACGAAGATGGGCCCGCCTTCCGCGAACACGAAATCGGGTGCTTCGTCGAGCAGCCTCTGCGCCTTGGCGTTCAGTGCCTCGCGCCCCACCACAATCTTTTCCGGGTCGGCGAAGACGACGTCGTCGGTGTAGGTGCGCTCGACCGCTGCGGCGCGCCGCAGCGGGTCGCGCTCCCCGAAGACTTCGTGCAGGTTCGCCTTCATCAGCGATTCGATCTCGTCGGACATCGTTCTCCCGTTCTCAAATTACGTGAAGTATCATGTAAGTTCTGGCTGGCGGTCAAGGTCGCCTCGCGCGGGAAGGAGCTTCGTGGACGACACGATCGTGCAGACACTGGTGGACCGGTTCGCGATCCGCGAAGTGATCGACGCCTACGCCCGGCACGCCGACCGGCGTGAACCGCTGGAGCAAGCTGCGACCTTCACTGTCGATGGCCGCGTGACGCTTTACGATGGTGATCCACAGACTCGCGAACCGCTGCAGACCATCCAGGGGCGCGACGCGCTGGCTTCCACGTTCGCCGGCCTGATCGAGCAGTACGAAGCCACGACGTACCTCAACGGACAACCCACGATCGGCTTCGACCACGACGGCCGGGCTCACGGTGAGACGTACTGCATAACGTTCCACCGCTTGCGGGAGGACGGACAGCAGTTCCTCCTGACCATGGCCATCCGGTACCTCGACTGAGGTTCCCCCCCAGATCGTGGAGGCATTGGCTGCGGGTCAGTACGAAGTCGACGTATCAGTGGCGGCGTCGCTGGCGCGCTGGTGGGATGGCGGGCGCTGGCGTCGAAGGGTCCGGGTGGGTCGAGGTGTCGCCTCGGCGGCGGGGTGAGCCGACTGCGGACCAGCGCCACTCCTCGGCAGCCGGGTCCCGGGGTCGGCGTAGCCGAAGCACCACGCGTCGAACGGCACCGCCCGTCGCGCCGGCAGAGTTGGACGGTCCAGCGGCGACGCTCCCGGACTGGGTCCACACCGTCGGCGACCGCGTCAGGACCGTCTTGGG
This sequence comes from Actinophytocola sp., assembly GCF_045807065.1. GTDB lineage: Bacteria > Actinomycetota > Actinomycetes > Mycobacteriales > Pseudonocardiaceae > Actinophytocola. Next base: position 45,864 of record NZ_JBJMIE010000031.1, read on the forward strand.
CTAGCCGCGCGTCTACAGCAAGCTCGAACTCCTTGCCGGCGTACTCGGTCTATCCCGTGAACGCGGGATGGGATTCGCCGGTCGGAGCCGGCAGCCTGGAACCATGATTCTCAACGTGTTGGACTTCGGCGCGACAGGTGATGGCCGCACTGACGACAGCGCCGCCATTCAGGCTGCGATCGACGCCGCGACCGGAAGAAGTGACCCGGCGACGACGAGCCGGGTGCCGACCGGCGTCGTGTATCTCCCGGCCGGTTCCTACCGCTGTGGCACCTCTCTGCGGGTCCGGTCGGTGCAGGGATTCCATCTGGTCGGTGCGGGTCCGAACCTGACGGCGATCGAGGTCGCCGACGGCGCCAGGCTGGACAGCCTGCTGGAGATCGACGGCGCGGTCGACGGGATCTTCGAGGCATTCACCCTCAGGACGAGGGACACCGCCGGCACGGACTTCGTGGACAAGATGTTCTACCTACACTGGAGCGGACCGGCGGGACCCGCCCACCGCTCGACCTCCAACAACTCCGTGCGCGACGTTACGATCACGGGCGGCCACTTCCGCACCGGCTTCGCCGTCGGCAGTGAGCCCGCCGACAACGGGTGGCAATGCGACGGGACGGTGTTCCGGCAGTGCTTGGTCAGCGGCGTCATACCAGCGGCCGGACTCCCGCTGCCGCCGGATCCTGGCCAGCCCCGGAACCCCACCCAGTGGGACAAGATCCCGGCGGCGGTGCTGCAGAACGGCTGGGAGATCGGCAACGGGACGCACGGCAACAACATCGACCACTTCCTCTACGCCTGTTCCTGGGCACACGTACGGAACGGGCTGCGGCTGAACGCTTCCAACGCGACGCTGCACGGGGCGCAACCGGCGGGCGCACTGCTGGACCTGAACTTCTCCGGGTCCGCCCATCCGATCGTCATCGAGGGACTGCGGTCGGAGATGGCCGGTGCGCTCCTGGACCACGGCGGTGGCGCCGCCGACAGCCACGTGACATTGCGAAACGTCAACTGGGGTGCGCTGGGAATGGTCGGACGGACGCAGAACCCGCATTTCCCGGCCTGGATCAGGCGAGCCTGCTCCGGCACTCTGCACCTGGAGAACGTGGTCTGCGAAGGCTCCCGCGCGGAGGTCACACCCGCCATCGACCTGAACTCGCCCGGCGGCAACGCGTTGTCCTGCGTGGCGACCGGCGTCGCCGCGCAGTCGCCGGTCGGATCCGCATTCGTACCAGGCCCCGGAACCCAGCTCACGATCATGAACTACCACGAACGGGACAAGGACCACGTCATCACCGCGATCACCCCGCTCCGGATGATGCACGGCCCAAAGGTGATCTTCGAGGTGCCGCCCGCGGCCTGACGACCTCGGCGCCGCGGTCACGACGGGTCGGCCCAGCCGCAGCCGATGCGCGGGCGCCGGCTGAGCTGACTGACTGGCGGTGGGGTGGGCAGTGGCAGCGGACACCGAGCCGGGCAGGTAGGTTCCGGTCACGCCGGTAAGCCGGCGGTGGTGATCTCGACCCGCACGCCTCCAGTTGCCGGCCGTCCGGGACGGTGACGACCTCAGTCGCGGTGGACTTGTGCGGGTCGATACCGATCTTGAGTTCCGTCGGTGTTGCGATGGTCCGCCGCGGTCCTCCGTCAGCGCGGCCGCCGCCCTCGCGGACTTTCGCGGCACGGGGAAGCCGGCGCACGTGTGCCTGGTCGACCCCCGCGACGACTCCGTGACACTGCGCCTCGCCTTGCGGTCCGAAAAGGACAGTCATCCGCCGGTTCCCTCGTCCCCACCGGACTCCCGTACGACCGCACGATGGCGCCGATGTACTGCGTGCCGGCCGACATCGACGCCGACGGCGACCTCGACGTCGAGCATCGCCGCGAGTTGACCGATTCGATGCCGGACGGTGTTACGGTGCCCTTAAGGGCGGCGGCGGATGAAGTGGTAGACGGTGGTGATGCCGAACTGCTACCGCGATGTCCAACCGGGACGTACATGTCGTGCCCGCTGTGGTCAACGGCGCGCGAATCCTAGAGCGACCGCACGGTCACCTTCCGTTCTTGTCGACGGATTGTGGTCGGATTGTGGAACCGGACTGCTTAGGTGATTGGTGTTCGGGGGAACACACAGCCTTCTGTGCACAGGACCGTATCCGTTGTCCTGGATGTACTGGGAATTGGGATGACCACATGACGGTGTTCGGAGATCGCGTGCTGCGCGAGCTCAGTGATCCGGGCACGCTCGGCACCTTGCTGCTGCCGTCCGCCGACGCCGACGGCAAGGTCCGGACGATGCTCGGGGCGACCTACGACCTGACGGCGGTGCGGATCGACGGGGTCAGCGCGGTCCAGGTACGCGACGTCGCGCTGGAACGGCCTGTGTTCCGGGCAGGCCGCCAGGACGGGTCGTGGTCCCAGCTCGTGCCGGCCTACACCCGCACCGAGGTGAGCTTCACGGTGCCGTCACCCGCCGATCCACTGTGGGTCGACGTGCTCGCGGAGATCGACGTCACCGTGGTGGCCGAGGTGGACCCGAGCGGTGCGGAATCCGTGCTGTCCAAAGGTTTCGACACCTTCACCACACTCGACGAGTTCCGTGCCCGGTTCACGTTCCTCGACCTCGACGCGTTCCTCGCCGAGCACCACATCAGCACGGTCGAGGAGCTGCGGGACGCCTTCGACTACGTGGTGACGGAGATCCAGCTGCGGACTCCCACGACGTTCCACGCCGACGACCCGGCCAACACGCACACGTTGCCGGTCACGCTGGCGGCGGTCGTCAGCGATCCCTTCGACCTGACCGCCGGGCTGCGGGCCACGCGGCTCGTGCGGGAGGCCGCCACGACCCTGACCGGCGCGGTGCCGGCCGGTATCCCCACCGAGGTCACCGCCGCCTACGCGACCGCCGTGGTCGCCGCCGCGGACGGGCTCGACACGGCGGACATCGAGCGGCTCTACGCCACCGAGGGTGTCGTCACCCTCTTCCTGTCAACCGACTGAAACACCAACTACGGAGGAGGATCCGATGGCCGTTCGGTACGTCCGGGTCAACCCGACCGTCAACCTGTTCGCACCTGTGGTCCGCGCGTTCGGCAACATCGCGGTAGTGGGGCGCACGACGTCCGTGACCGCCGCGGTCGCCGAGGCCGTGGCGTTCACCAACCCCGACGACGCGAAGGACGCCGTCCCCGGCGAGCTGGGGGACGCCATCGCGCTCGCGTTCGCCCAGACACCAGGGCCCACCCTCGTCTACGGCGTGCCGGTGGCGAGCGAGACCCCGGACTGGGCAGGCGCGCTGGCCGCCGTCGCCGCGCTGAACGTCCAGCTCGTGGTCCTGGCGAACACTCCGGTGACCGCCGAGACGACCCCCAAGGACGCACCCATCAAGCTGCTCTCCGACCACGTCGCCGCGGTGTCGAACACGGGCTCGGACGGCATGGAGCGCATGGGCGTCGCCATGCTGGACAAGGGCAAGACAGATCCGAAGGTCATCATCGCGAACGAGCGGATGGTCTACATCGCCCACAACAGCGAGGAGGACGCGGCGGCCGCCGTCGCGGGCACCATCGCGGGCTACGCGCCGTCGGTGTCGCTGCTGCTCAAACCGGTGCACATCACCAGCGCGCCGTTCCAGCCCGCGGACATCGAGGTGCTGAACGGGCCGGAGACCAGTGACTCCGGGCCGGGCGGCAAGGGCGTCAACTGGCTGACCACCCCGGCGCTCATCCCCGGCAACGGCGTCTACATGGGCGAGGGTTACACGGGCGATCCCGGACACGGCAAGAAGTTCATCGACGTCGTCCGGTTCGTGGACGACGTGTCGTTCCGGCTCAAGGCACAGCTGATCAGCTCCATCGGCAACGTCCGGATCACCCGGTCCGGCCTGCGTGCGCTGGTCGCCCAGATGGAGGCGATCCTCACGCCGTTGGTCGACGCGGACGTGCTGAACGGTTTCCAGCTCGTCGTGCCGGTGC
>NZ_JBJMIE010000032.1:0-4332 GCF_045807065.1 Actinophytocola sp.
ACACTCTTACCAAACACGAACCTCTAAACATCAGCAGCCCTCGGAGACCAGCAGGAAGAACGTGTCCTCCTTCCACGGGCCCTCCGGAGTGGTCCTGATGGCCACCTCCTTGAGCTTCGCCCACGTCACCGATTCCTCGGTGCCGTCGGCCAGCTGCCGGCGGACGCCGTCGTCGTCGATGGTGATGCTGGTGGTCACGCACTCTCCTTCGGTGAGCTTGCCGCGTCCAGGCGGGTCAGTGCCGCGCGCACGACCGCGGGGTCGGTCGTCGTCCAGTAGCTCGGTAGGGACGACCGCAGGAAACCGCCGTAGCGGGCTGTCGCCAGGCGGGGGTCGAGGATCGCGATCACGCCGCGGTCCGTGGTGCTCCTGAGTAGACGGCCGGTGCCCTGTGCCAGCAGCAGCGCCGCGTGGGTGGCCGCCACGGACAGGAAACCGTTGCCCCCGCGAGCTTCCACGGCGCGTTGCCGGGCGGACGCCAGCGGGTCGTCCGGGCGGGGGAAGGGGATGCGGTCGACGACCACCAGCTGCAGCGACGGGCCCGGCACGTCCACGCCCTGCCACAGCGACAGCGTGCCGAACAGGCAGCTCGCCTCGTCCTCGGCGAACTTGCGCACCAGCAGGGCGGTCGAGTCCTCGCCCTGGCACAGGATCTCCAGGTCGGTCCGCTTGCGCAGCTCCTCGGTGGCCTGCTTGGCCGCACGCATCGACGAGAACAGGCCCAGGGTGCGCCCGCCCGCCGCCGCCATCAGCTCGCCGATCTCGTCCAGGTAGGACGGCGGCAGCCCGTCGCGGCCGGGAGGCGGCAGGTGCTTGGCCAGGTAGAGGATGCCGTGGCGGGCGTGGTCGAACGGCGAGCCGACGTCCAGCGCGGTCCAGCGCGGGCCCTCGACGGACTTCTCCGTCGCGGCGCCCTCGGTGGGCGAGCTGGCACCCTCCTGCTCCGCCGGCAGGCCCCACGACCTGGCCATCGAGTCGAAGTTGCCGCCCAGCGTCAGGGTGGCGGACGTCAGGATGGTCGTGTTCCGGGCGAACAGGCGGTCCCGCAGCAGGCCGGCCACGCCCAGCGGCGCCACGTACAGCGCCGGCGGCCGGTTGCCGTGCGGCTCGGTGCGCCACACGACGTCGCGGCGGTTCGCGGTGTCGGCGTCCCACGCGCCGAGCAGCCGCACCGTCGTGTCGTGCACCTCCTCCAGCTGGGACAGCGCCAGCTTGCGGGCGGTCTGCACGTCCACGTCGCCGGACTTCTCGGAGCCGAGACCAGTGACGCACGCGTGCGCGGCGTCCCGCAGGGCCGCCAACGAGCCCGCCAGCGGCCGGGGCATCTCGTCGAGGCGGCCCGAGGGCAGGTCCTCCATGATCATCCCCAGGCCGTCGCCCGCCTCCAGCAGGCGGTCCGCCAGCTCCTGGTCGACCACCCGGCCGGCCCGCCGCGCCGCCATCGTGACGGTGCCGGACGTCAGCTCGGCCGTCGCGACCGAGGTGACCCGGTCGACCAGGTCGTGGGCCTCGTCGACGATCACCAGGTCGTGCTCGGGCAGCACCTGGTAGCCCTGCAGCGCGTCGATGGCCAGCAGCGCGTGGTTGGTGACGATCAGGTCCGCGCGGCCGGCCTCCTCGCGTGCCTTCTCGGCGAAGCAGTCCGTGCCCATGGGGCAGCGGGCCTTGCCGAGGCACTCGCGCGCCGACACCGACACCTGCCGCCACGCCTGCTCGCTGACCCCGGGCACCAGCTCGTCGCGGTCACCCGTCTCGGTGTCCGACACCCACTCGCGCACCCGGGTGACCTCGCGGCCGATCCGCGAGATGGCGAACGGGTCGAACAGCGCCGCGTCCTCGGGCTCGTCCTCGAACCCGCTGTCGATCTTGTGGAGGCACAGGTAGTTGCGCCGGCCCTTGAGGATCGCGAACGTCGGCCTGCGGCCCAGCGGCTTGGCCAGCGCCTTCTCCAGCCGCGGCAGGTCGCGGTCGATGAGCTGCCGCTGCAACGCGATCGTCGCGGTGGACACCACGACCGTCGACTCCGTCTCGACCGCGTGGCGCAGCGCCGGGACCAGGTAGGCGAGCGACTTGCCGGTGCCCGTGCCGGCCTGCACGGCCAGGTGGTCACCGGTGCGGATGGCTCGCGCCACGGCCTCGGCCATGGCCACCTGACCAGGGCGCTCGGCGCCGCCGACCGCTCCGACCGCGGTCGCCAGCAGCTCGGTCACGCCAGGGAGGTCGGTGGTTGACGGCACAGGCAGACGGTACCTCCGACCACCGACCTGGCCCGGACGTACCCCGACCGGGTTGTCTTGATTGCACGACCGGGTGCCACTGGTTGGCACTCGTGGGCGAGCACGGGTCTGCTCGTTGTCATGACTCCGCGACGAACACTCACCGTGGCCTGCCTCGGCGCGCTCGGCCTGGCCCTGTCGACGGTCCCCGCGCGGGCGGCGCCGGGCGACGCGGTGGCCGCCGGCGACGCGGGCGCGGCCACGGTCGGGCAGACGGTGGTGACCGCGATCGCGGCGTGCACGACCGAGAGCACGCCGCAGGCCGAGGGCCCCGAGGTCGCCGTGCCCGGCGTGGTCTCCTACTCGAACGGCAGGAGCCAGTGCGCCATCGACGACGCCCGCGAGATCGCGACGGTGACGGTCACCGGCGGCCAGTTCCGCTTCGAGGCGCTCCGCGACTACGGCGGCCCGACCATCCGCCTGTCGGGCTACACCGCGAACTGCGAGACGACGCAGACCGGCAGCAAGTCCTCGTTCCGGTTCTCCGGGCTGTCCGGGGTCACCGTGCCGTCGGACATCCCGACGAACTACGTGGTCACCGTTCCCGGCGGCCCGGACGGCAAGCCGATGGCGACGGTCACGTTCAACGAGCAGCACGTGCCGGACCCGCCGGACGGCAGCATGCTCGAGCACCTGATGCACATCCGCATGTTCCCGGAGGGTGGCCCCGCCACGGGCGACGCCTACGTCGGCACGGTGCACTGCGCCCCGGTGAGCTGAGCTGAATGCCTCGTTCGGCGCACCAGGTGTGCCGAACGAGGCATTCCTAATGGTCAATGGCCAGCAGTGTCTCGGTGTTCCGGCGTGTTTTCGTCCAGCCGTTTCGTTTCCGGACCAGGCGGAACAACGCGCGCCATGACGTGACGTAGAACGTGTAGATGTAGAGCGCGTAGGCGAAGCCGTACCAAACACCGCGCAGCACGCCGACCGACGGTTCGCATTTCCTGCGGTAGATCGGGCCCCACACGAGGAACGGCAGCAGTCCGAAAGAGCCGTACACGGCGAACAGCAGCCACGCGCCGCCGGAGAACCAGGCCCACACCTGTCCCGGGTCGGCCGAGGCGCGGAATCCCAGCAGCAGGAAGGGAATCGGGTAGACGACTGTGCCGAGCAGCTGCATCCACGGCTGCGCGAGGTAGTACAGCATCTCCGCCGCGCCGAGCGTGGTCAGGTGCCGCGAGTCCCAGATCTGCCGCACGTAACGCGCGCACTGCATCGTGCCCTGGCCCCACCGGGTGCGTTGCGACAGGAACCGCCGCAGGCTGTACAGGCCCTCCTGCGCGACGTGCGTGTCCCGCGTGAACCCGGTGCGCCAACCCGACGTCAGCAGGTGCACGCCCAGCTCGAAGTCCTCGAGCAACGCGCCCCGCCACGGCCCGGCGTCGTCCGCGATCGACTCCAGCGCGGCCACCCGGGTGAACTGTCCGTTGCCGCCCATGGAGATCGTGCCCGTGACGCCGCGGGAGGTCTGGATCGCGGCGATCGCCGTGCGGAACTCCAGGTCCTGCATGCGCACGAGCCCGGCGCCGACGCGGCGGCCGAGCCAGCTGCCGTGGGCCGGCAGTGTCCCGCGGTTGCTCATCCACACGTCGATCTGCACCGCGCCGACGGTCTCGTCACCGAAGAGGTGTTCCGCCGCGCACGCCGAGAGGCAGTTCGGGGCCGGTCGCCCGTCCGCGTCCACGACGACCACGATCGTGCGCATGAGGTCGGCGTCCTCGGGCAGTGCGTCCAGCAGTTCGTCGTAGGCGGCGTTGAGCGCGTCCCCCTTGCCGGTGCGGGCTTCCGGCCGGAACCGGCGTACCAGGTGGACCCGCGTGTCGACGAAGGACGACACGATCTCGGCGGTGTCGTCGTCCGACGCGTCGTCGATGACCCAGACGTGCGCGTCCGGGAACGTGTCGAGCAGGTACTCGACCGTGTCCTCGACGACCGCCTCCTCGTCCCGGCACGGCACCAGGAAGTGCCAGTCGAACGCCGACGCGTCACCGGGTCGAGCCGCCCGGTGCCGCAGGTACGGGACGACGATCAGGCACACGTAGGTCAGGAACGCGAC
>NZ_JBJMIE010000033.1:0-7093 GCF_045807065.1 Actinophytocola sp.
CGTCCCTCGGGGCCGCGTCCTTGCGGATGTACTCCTTGTAGATGTTGCGGGTACACAGGTTCGCCGCGGCGATCGACATGATCGCGGCCGGCACCAGCGCGCCGATGCCGATGGCCGCGAACGCGATCCCGGCGAACCAGGCCGGGAACTGCCCGTCGAACAGCACCGGGATGACGGTGTTGCCGTCCGGGCGGCCGGTGGCGTTGTTGACGATCGGCTTGGTGCCGGCGGAGATCGCGACGTAGCCGAGCAGCGCGAGCAGGCCGAGCAGCAGCGAGTACGCCGGCAGCGCGGACATGTTGCGCTTCAGCACGTCCCGGCCGCGGGAGGCCAGGACGCCGGTGACCGAGTGCGGGTACAGGAACAGCGCGAGCGCCGAGCCGAGCGCCAGCGTCACGTACTGCAGCTGGTTGTTGGAGTTCAGCAGGACGTCGCCGAACGGCTTGTGCGTCGCCGGGTTGCTGGCCGACAGCTTCGCCTCGGCGTCGCTGAAGATCTCGCTCCACCCGCCGAGCTTGATCGGCAGGTAGATCACGGCCACCAGGATCACCAGGTAGATCAGGATGTCCTTGACGAACGCGATCAGCGCCGGCGCCCGCAGGCCCGACTGGTAGGTGTAGACCGCCAGGATCACGAACGCGATGAGCAGCGGCAGGTGACCCAGCAGGCCGGAGGCGTTGAAGCCCATCGTCCGCAGCACCGACTCCAGCCCGACGAGCTGCAGCGCGATGTACGGCATGGTCGCGACGATGCCGGTGATCGCGACCAGGAGCGCGAGCAGCGCCGAGCCGTACCGGCCACGCACGAAGTCGGCCGGCGTCACGTAACCCCTGGCCCTGCTCACCGACCACATGCGCAGCACCGGCAGGAACACCAGCGGGTAGGCGATGATCGTGTACGGCAGCGCGAAGAACCCGGTCGCCCCCGCCCCGAACAGCAGCGCCGGCACGGCGACGAACGTGTACGCCGTGTAGAGGTCACCGCCGACGAGGAACCAGGTGACCCACGAGCCGAACCTGCGGCCGCCCAGCCCCCACTCGTCGAGGTGGTCGAGCGAGTCCGCGGCCCGCCACCGCGCCGCGACGAAGCCCAGGACGGTGACGACGCCGAACAGCAGGACGAAGATGATCAGTTCGGTCCACTGCATTACTCGGCACTCCCCTCATCGAGCTCGTCGACGTCCGGGGTCTCCCCCGGCGCACGGCGAACGGGTGCCTTGGTGGTCATCCGGTAGACGACGATCGTCGACAGCACCCCGACGACGATCACCAGGAACTGGAACCAGTAGAAGAACGGCATCCCGAAGAGCGTCGGCGACTCCTTGTTGTAGAGCGGGGTCAGTAGGACGATGAAGGGGATCAGCAGGACCAGGTTCCAGGGGTTGAACACCAGCCCACTGGCCCGGCCACCTGGTTTGTCGGACGACATAGGAGCCCTACCTCGTTGTTCGGCGTGACCGAGTTGTCTGACAGTGCCGGTTACCATAGATCCGATGATCACGGCGGGCCAGAATGCGTGTCCGCAGTGTTATGTAGTGGGATCCGGAGTCATCCGGAGCGAGCCGGATCGGCCGCAGCGTCTCACCGACACGCCCGAACCGGCGCGGCGCGGGCGGCGTGATCAACACCACCTCGGCGGCGTCAGGACGCTACCGCGCGACTAGCCCAACCAGTCCAGCTCGGTGTGCGCTGCGTAGTAGGGCCTGGTACAGCCATCCAGTCGCGCCGACGATGGGCCGTCCGCCGCGAATCGCGGGGTGGCGGTTCGTCGTTAACAGTCCGAGATTCAACCGATCTGATGAACACTGCAACTTGACCCCTGGGATAACCTCGGGACTCGCTGCTTATGACGTGCTGCGGTGGGTAAGGGTGGTACCGCTGCGGGTCAGCAGTCCGGTCCCCCCGATCTCGACCATAAGGTGATCATGACAGCCTCATCGTCCGTGTCGTCATCGCCACGGCACTCGGGCCCCTGGACCTGTATCGCCGGTGTCACCGGTTACGTTGCTGTCTCCCCGCTGATTTTCCAGAAACTCGACTCGCCCGTCTGGATCGTGGTCTGGCTGGCGGTCGGCGCGGTCGCCATCGCCGTGGTGGCCGCCGGGGCCTACCGGACCGCGCGGGCCGGGCGGGAGCACCTCGAGGAGCTGCACCGGCTGGACGACGAGAACGCCAACCTCGCCGCGCTCGCCGAGGCTCGGCACGTGGCGCTGGAGTCCCTCGTCGAGCACCAACTGCCCGCGGTCGTGAACGGCGCGGTCCCGCCGCCGCTGCCGGACCTGTCGAACGACGACATCGCGGCGCACCTGCTCGGCCAGGCCGCCATGCACGTCAGCCGGCTGCGGGAGGACCAGCTGGCCCGCACCGACGCGGTGGCCGCCGCGGTCGTCGCGCTCGGCCGGAAGGTCCAGGCCTCCGCGCACCGCATCCAGGAGGAGGCGGCGCGGATGGTGGTGGCGCACCCGACCGACCCGGACGTCCTGCACAGCAGCATGCGCGTCGACCACGCGGCCGCCCAGCAGGCACGCAACGCCCAGACCCTCGCCGCGCTGTGCGGCGAGTGGCCGGGCCAGCAGTGGCACGAGGCGCTGCCGATCGCGGACGTCGTCCGCGGCGCCGCCGGCCGGATCACCGCCTACCAGCGCGTCGAGGTGTCCGGCGACCCGGCGGTGGCCGTGTCCGCCCGCGTGGTCGAGCCGCTGATCCACCTCGTCGCCGAGCTGCTCGCCAACGCCACCCAGTCCTCGCCGCCGACCACGCAGGTTCTCGTCACCCTGCGGCAGGTGCAGCGCGGCGCGGTCATCGAGATCGACGACGGCGGCGTCGGCCTGGACGACAAGCGACTGGAGCAGGTGCGCGAGATCGCCTCGGGCCGTCGCCCGGTCAGCATCTCCGACCTCGGCGAGATCCCGCAGACCGGCCTCGCCGTGGTGGGCGCGTACGTGCGCCGGCACGGCTTCCGCGTCGACATCACCGAGTCGGTGTACGGCGGCTTACGCGCGATCGTGCTCGTGCCGGCCGAGCTGACCGAGGCCCTCGCCCCGTCCGGCATGGTCGCCGCCGGCGCGCACGCCCTCACCAGACGCCCGGAGCGCCACGCCCTCGCGGCACCGCAGCCCCGCGAACCCGAACACGACTGGGAGCTGGAGCCGCACACCGGCCAGGTCGAGGTGGACCCGCAGTCCCTGCCGCCACTCGTCCCGTCCGGCGGCGACGACCTCCCCGTACTGCCACGGCGCCGCTCCCGCAGGGGTCACACCGTCCCGCAGACGCAGCCGAGCGTGGACTGGCCGGCGGAACGGGACGTCGAGGCGGACCCGGAGCAGGCCGGCCAGTGGATGAACGCGTTCCTCTCCGGCGCCGCCGTGGCCAACGGCCAGGACCACGACTACGACGACGACTACGACGACGACCCCGACCACTTGCCCTACAACGCAGAGAACAGCAACTCGGAGGACCTCAGATGAGCCACCCCGTCGACAACAGCTGGATGCTGGAGTTGATCAGGTCGGTGCGCGGCGTGCGCCATGTCGTCGTGCTCACGGCCGACGGGCTGCTGAAGGTCCGGACCGACCACACCCCCTCCGACACCGCGGACAAGCTCGCGGCGGCGTGCGCGGGGCTTTCCGCGCTGGGACAGGGCGTCAGCAAGGAGTTCGGCACCGGCGCCGGCCCGAAGCAGGTGATGGTGGAGTTCGACGGTGGCTACCTGTTCGTCCGCGGCGCGGGCGACGGCTCGCGGCTCGCGGTCGTGACGGAACCGGTCATCGACCCGGCACTCGTCGCACAGCAGATGCAGGCACAGGTCCTCATGATCGGTGAGCGCACGCTGTCGACGCCGACCCGTAGCGGCTGAGGGGGCTATGGACGACTACAAGGACCACCCGGTACGCACCTACGTGCTGACCTCCGGTCGGGCGCACCCCTCCCGCAACACCATCAGACCCGAGACGCTGCTGGTCGTCGACCGGGACGCGCCGCGCCCGGTCGCGCCGACCACGCAGCAGAAGGCGTTGCTCAAGATGTGCGGCGGGATGCTCTCGCTCGCCGAGGCGGCCGCGCACCTGGGACTGCCCGTGAGCCTCGTGGTGGTGATCGCGTCCGACCTCGTCGACAGCGGCCACCTGCAGATCCGCTCCGCGCCGCGCCACACCCCACCCCCGGCAGAACTCCTGGAGAAGGTTCTCGATGGTCTCCGCAAGCTCTGAGCGTTACGTCGCGTCGACGGTCGCCCAGTCGGTGAAGATCCTCGTCGTCGGCGCGTTCGGGGTCGGCAAGACGACGCTGATCGGTACGGTCTCCGAGATCGCGCCGCTGCGCACCGAGGAGACGATGACGACCGCGAGCGTCGGCGTCGACTCGCTGGCCGGCCTGGACGACAAGGGCACGACGACGGTCGCCATGGACTTCGGCCGCATCACGCTGAGCGCCGAGGTGGTGCTGTACCTGTTCGGGACGCCGGGCCAGAGACGGTTCTGGGACCTGTGGGAGGGTCTCGCCGAGGGTGCCGTCGGGGCGCTGGTGCTGATCGACACCCGGCGCCTCGAGGACAGCTTCGAGGTCTTCGACCAGCTGGAGACCCGCACCGGCATCCCGTTCGCGGTGGCCGTCAACGAGTTCCCGGACGCCCCGCGCTACGAAACCGAGCAGCTGCGCGAGGCGCTGGACCTGTTGCCGGAGACGCCGATCGTGCACTGCGACGCCCGCAACAAGGAATCCTCCGCGCAGGCCCTGATCCGACTCGTCGAACACGCGCTCAACAACACGAAGGCCCTGACTTGATGCCACCCACGACTCGCCGCCAGCACCAGAGACTCACCGACATGACCGGTCTGATGCCCCTGACGGCGACCACCAACACCACCGACCCGCACGCCGCGTACCGCGAGCTGCAGGACCGCTACGGCGTGGTCGCGCCGGTCGAGCTGGAGCCGGGCATCCCGGCGTGGCTGGTGATGGGGCACCACGAGATCTGCCAGGTGGTGCGCAACGAGCAGCTGTTCTCCCGCGACCCCAACAACTGGCGGCTGTTCTCCGAGGGCATCGTCGCGCCGGACTCGGGTCTCGGCCCCATGATGTTCCCGCGGGACAACGCGTACTTCTCCGACGGCGACAAGCACCGCAGGCTGCGCGGCCCGCTCGACGACGGCCTGGAGAGCCTCGACGAGCACCGGATGGCGCGGTTCATCCGCGCGATGTGCGTCGACCTCATCCGCGAGGTGGAGACCCAGGGCAAGGCGGACCTGGTGGCCGACTACGCCGCGGTGGTGCCGATGCTGACGGTGGCCGGCTTCTTCGGCCTCGGCCCGGAGCAGGGCCACGAGCTGCGGGCCGCGCTGATCGCGCTGTTCAGCTCGGCCGAGAACTCCCAGGCGGAGGCGTACAACCTGGAGCGGATCCTGACAGGTGTCATGAACGCCCGCCGCAAGGTGCCGGCGGACGACCTGACGACGGCGTTCCTCCGCCACCCCAACCTCCGCGACGACTTCGAGATCCAGCAGTCGATCGTGCTGATGATCAGCGCGGGCTACGAGACCACGACGACGTGGATCGCCCAGACGCTGCGGTTGATGCTCACCGACCCCCGGTTCGCCGGCCGGCTGCGCGGCGGCCGGCTCGGCATCGACGACGCGCTGGACGAGGTGCTGTGGCGCGACCCGCCGATGGCGAACATGCCCGCGCGGTACGCCCTGGTGGACTGCGAGCTGGGTGGCGCGCACATCCAGCGCGGCGACGCGCTGGTGATGGGCTTCCTGGCCGCGAACAACGATCCCCGGGTGCACACCGACGATCCGTGGCTGGAGGTGGGCAACCGCTCGCACCTGTCGTGGAGCGCCGGCCCGCACGCGTGTCCCGCGCAGCGTCCCGGCCGGATGATCACCCGCATAGCGGTCGACACCGCACTGCACCGGTTACATGATGTGACGTTGGCGATTCCGGCGGAGGAGATCGTGCTGATGCCGTCACCGTGGACGCGGTGCCCAGCCAGTTTGCCGGTTCGCTTCACCCCACCCGTTCCGCACGCGTAGGAGGGCGTTCCCATGGCCGAGCTTCCCGTGATCCACCTCGACCCGATGGGCACGGACCATCACGGCGAAGCGGCTCGAATGCGGGAACTCGGGCCTGTGGTTCGCGTCATCCTTCCTGGCGACGTGGCGGTCTATGCCGTGACCTCGCACGAGTTGGTCGCGCAGCTGGTGACGAACCCGTTGGTGAGCAAGGACTGGCGCAACTGGAGCAAGATCCGGTCCGGTGAGGTCGGCGACTCCTGGCCCCTCATCGGGATGATCAAGGTGACCAACATGGTCACCTCCGACGGGGACACCCACCTGCGGTTGCGGCGGCCCGTAACACGCACGTTCACCCGCGGCCGGGTCGAGGACCTGCGGCCTCGTCTCGAATCAAACGTCTCAGCGTTGCTCGACGCCCTGCCGTCGCACGCCGCCGCGGATGGTGTGGTGGATCTGCGGCCGCACTTCGCCTATCCGGTGCCCATGCAGATGATCTGCGAGCTGTTCGCGGTGCCGGTGGAGTGGCGCCCTCGGCTGCGGGAGCTGGTGGACAGTATCTTCCGCACCAACACGACCGCCGAGGAAGTCGTCGCGGTGCAGAAGGAACGGCACGAGACTCTTCGCAGGTTGGTGGAACTGAGGCGTGCGGAACGCGGCGACGACCTGACGTCCGCGTTGATCGAGCTGGGTGAGCAGGGGGAGGAAACCCTTACTCAGGAAGAGCTTGTCGACACGATCTGGCTGTTTCTCACTGCTGGGCACGAGACCACGCTGAGCCTGATCGTCAACGGGGTTCGCGCGTTGTTGACCAATCCGGATCAGTTGGAGTTGGCTCGGACGAAGTCCATGTGGTCCGAGGTGGTGGAGGAGACGCTGCGCTGGGACGCGCCCATCGGCAACTTCCCGGCTCGGTATCCGTTGGCGGACATCGAGATCGCTGGGGTGCCGATTCCTCGTGGGGAGGCGATTCTGGCTCCGTACAGTGGGGTTGGGCGGGACCCGGCCCAGCATGGACCCGATGCGGGCTCCTTCGACATCACTCGGGCGCCGGAGCGCCATCTCGCCTTCGGTGGCGGGCCGCAC
>NZ_JBJMIE010000034.1:0-4086 GCF_045807065.1 Actinophytocola sp.
CCGCCCGGTCCGCGAGTCCTCTCTGCAACGTCCGGTGAGTGAGGGTCGCTACAGCACGCAGACAGCACGACAGGATCATTTGATCTAGAAACGACGGAACCCCAGATCCTACAGTAGACATGCTGTGACCTGGGAATTCTGGCTTGGAGCGGATGACGGGAATCGAACCCGCGTTCTCAGCTTGGGAAGCTGATGTTCTACCATTGAACTACATCCGCGATGTGGTGCAGAGCGTACACGGTAGCGCTCCTCATCCTGGGACGGGCTCGCTAGGGTGGGCGGGTGTTGCTGAGCGATGGTGATCTACGCAAGGAGCTCGCCTGCGGGCGTCTCGGGGTCGCCCCTTTCGACGAGGCGATGATCCAGCCGTCGAGTATCGACGTGCGGCTTGACCGGTTCTTTCGGGTGTTCAACAACACCAAGTACACCCACATCGACCCCCGGCAGCAGCAGGACGACCTCACCACGCTGGTCGAGACCGCCGATGACGAGCCGTTCGTGCTGCATCCGGGTGAGTTCGTGCTCGGGTCCACCTTCGAGGGGGTCGAGCTGCCTGACGATCTTGCCGGGCGGCTCGAGGGGAAGTCCTCGCTCGGGCGTCTCGGTCTGCTCACCCACTCGACGGCCGGGTTCATCGATCCCGGGTTTCAGGGGCACATCACCCTCGAACTGTCCAACGTCGCCAATCTGCCCATCACGCTCTGGCCCGGGATGAAGATCGGGCAGCTGTGCCTCTTCCGGCTGACCAGTGCGGCCGAGAACCCCTACGGGTCCAAGCAGGCCGGCTCCCGCTACCAGGGGCAGCGTGGGCCCACCCCTTCACGGGCGTACCTCAACTTCCACCGCGTCGACACGCGCCGCTGACTCTCCCGCCACCGGGGTCAGTGCCGCGCCCGCCGCGGGAAACACTGCCGCCAGCAGCAGTGCCGCCGGGTAGCCGAACGCGGTGATCAGGGCGCCGAACAGCGGGGCGGCGGCCATCGCCGCCACGTTCTGGCCGGTGTTCTGCACGCCCAGCGCTCGGCCCGCCCAGAACGGGCCGGCCAGCTCCGCGGTGGCCGTGAAGCCCAGGCCGTTGTCGGTGACCGTCACGATCAGGGCCGCTACCAGGGCGGCTATCGCCAGCCACGAGTCCAGGACATCGCCCACCGCCCACAGCACCATCGTGGCCAGGGCGAACACCGCGATCAGGCGCATCGGGCGCATGCGGCTCGCGGCCCGGTCCGACCACACGCCCGCCAGGATCCGGCCGGCCGCGCCAACCACCTGCACCACCGCCACCAACTGGCCGGCCGCCACGGGGTTCCAGCCGCGCGACGACACCAGGTAGGTGACCGCGAACGTCGCCGACACGAACTGGGGGAACACCAGCATCGCGCTCGCCGTGTGCAGGCGGATCAGTGTCGTCGAACGAGGGCCCCTGTAGGGGGACACCGCCGCCGACACGGTTCGCGGCGGCCGGGGCGGGTCGACCACCACGAACCACACCAGCGCCGCCGACAGCAGGCACAGCACCGCCGGCAGGGCCACGGCCGTCTCGAAGTCGAAGTGATCGGCCAGTGGTGGCAGGGTCGCGGCCGCGATGCCGACGCCCACCGGCTGGGCGGTCTGCCGGATGCCCATTGCCAGGCCGCGTTCCCGGGCGCTGAACCAGCCCAGCACCACCCGGCCGCTCGCCGCGTTCACCGACGCCGCGCAGGCGCCCGCCAGCATCAGGCCGGCGCCGAACAGCACGAATCCCGGCAGCGCCAGGCTCGCCAGCAGGAGCGCGCCGGTGAGGGCCAGACCGATCGTCATCACGGTTCGCTCGCCGTAGCGGTCGGCCGCCGCGCCCCACGCGATGAGTGCGCACAGCAGGCCGAGCAGCGGCGCCGAGATCAGCAGGCCAGCCGAGGTCAGCGACAGCCCGTGGTCCGCCTGCAGCGCCGGGATCAGGAACGGGAGACCGTACAGGAAACTGCACGTGGTGGCCTGCGCGATCAGTCCGGTGGCCAGGATGAACCAGCGTCGCATGCCGTCACGGTAGCTCGCGGATCCTGAATGTTGGGAACGGTTTCCCGCGGTATGAGAAGCATGCTGGTGGTAGACCTACCGTCGGGTGGGGGGCTTCCCGGATGTCGCGCCGCACTCTCCCGCCATAGCTTCAGTACGGCACAGGAATCTTGAGTGGAGGCGGGACAATGCGGATCAGGTACGCGTTGGTAGGGGTCACCGTCCTGGCCGGCGGTCTGCTGCTGGCGGCATGCAACTGGGTGGGGATCGCCGACGAGAAGTTCAGCGACTCGCGGACGTTGTCGGAGTCGGTCGGCGAGGTGCGGATCGCGAGCGACTCGGGTGACGTCACGATCACTTCAGGTGACAAGCTCGAGGTGCACCGTGACGTCAGTTACGGGGACGCGAAACCGGGCGAGACGTTCCACGTCGACGGGAACGTGCTGGTCCTCGAGGACTGTCCGGAGCAGGACTGCCGAGTCGACTACGACGTCACGGTCCCGAAGGTCACCAAGGTCAGCGGGCATCTCGACTCGGGTGACCTCGAGGTGACGGGCGCAACCAGCGCGAACGTCGAGGCCGAATCCGGCGATGTGACGTTGCGCGACGTCGATGGCGAGGTCAACGCCAAGGCGCGGTCCGGCAACGTCGACCTGTCCGGCATCCAGGGCGCGGTCGTGGCCGGCGCCCGGTCCGGGAATGTCACAGTGGCCCTCGCCGAACCGGGGAGCGTCACGGCGAGCACGTCGAGCGGCGACGTCGACGTGACCGTGCCCAAGGGCAGGTACCGGGTCGTCATCCAGGCCGACGAGGCCACGAACGAGCTCGGGGGCGGCACCTCGGGGCCCCGCATCGAACTGCGGTCCGACAGCGGCGATGTGACTTTGCGGCCCGCCTAGGGAACACACGGGGCCGGTCGCTCGTTGAGGGAATCAGGAAGGTTGAGTGTCAGGGGCTCAAGTCTGGTTTGACGAGTGATCCAACCCGACGGCAGACTTGAGTGGGAGCCACTCAACCCACACAGGAGCAGAAAGCAGGAGGAATACCAATGGCGCGAGCGGTCGGAATCGACCTGGGGACGACCAACTCCGTCGTCGCCGTCCTCGAGGGCGGTGAGCCGACGGTGATCGCCAACTCCGAGGGTTCGCGGACGACCCCGTCCATCGTGGCCTTCGCCAAGAACGGTGAGGTACTCGTCGGTCAGCCGGCGAAGAACCAGGCCGTGACCAACGTCGACCGCACGGTCCGTTCGGTCAAGCGGCACATGGGCACGGACTGGAAGACCGAGGTCGACGGCAAGAAGTACTCCCCGCAGGAGATCAGCGCCCGCGTGCTGATGAAGCTGAAGCGGGACGCCGAGGCCTACCTGGGCGAGCCGGTCACCGACGCGGTGATCACCGTTCCGGCGTACTTCGAGGACTCCCAGCGGCAGGCCACCAAGGAGGCCGGGCAGATCGCCGGCCTGAACGTGCTGCGGATCGTGAACGAGCCGACCGCGGCCGCCCTGGCGTACGGCCTGGACAAGGGCGAGAAGGAGCAGACCATCCTCGTGTTCGACCTCGGTGGTGGCACGTTCGACGTGTCGCTGCTGGAGATCGGCGAGGGCGTGGTCGAGGTCCGCGCGACGTCCGGTGACAACCACCTCGGTGGCGACGACTGGGACCAGCGGATCGTCGACTGGCTGGTCGACAAGTTCAAGCAGTCCTCGGGCATCGACCTCACCAAGGACAAGATGGCGCTCCAGCGCATCCGTGAGGCCGCGGAGAAGGCGAAGATCGAGCTGTCCAGCTCGAACAGTGCGAACATCAACCTGCCGTACATCACGGTGGACGCGGACAAGAACCCGCTGTTCCTCGATGAGACGCTGTCCCGTGCCGAGTTCCAGCGGATCACCAGCGACCTGCTGGACCGCACCCGTGCCCCGTTCAACAACGTGATCAAGGACGCCAGCATCAAGGTCGGCGACATCGACCACGTCGTGCTCGTGGGTGGCTCGACCCGCATGCCGGCCGTCACCGACCTGGTGAAGGAGCTGACCGGCGGCAAGGAGCCGAACAAGGGCGTCAACCCGGACGAGGTCGTCGCGGTCGGCGC
>NZ_JBJMIE010000035.1:0-5463 GCF_045807065.1 Actinophytocola sp.
CGTGACCGCCACGACGGCGACCAGAGCCCCGGCCACCAACGTCCGCCGCACTCGCCCACCGCCTCGTCAGCCCGCCGACGCAACCGAGGTTACACAGCGGCGAAATCGGCGAATTGCCGGACGAGGACGTCGATGGCCCACGTGTGCCATCGCGCCGACCACAGTCGTCAACCAGCAGGCGGTGAGTATCCGGGCTGAACACGGCGAGCGCGATGTCCGCGGCCTCCTCCGCCCGCACGCCGCCACGTAACGGGGTCTTGCCGGCGCCGCGGCGAACGACCGCTGCGCCGTAGTGGCCTGTCTGTCAGTTCGAGGACGCCAGCGGCACGGCCACGCGTTTGGTGAGCATGTCAGTGATCACCCGGCTGTCGTGTGTCTGAGCACGGACGATCTTGTCGACGAGGTTGCGGACGACACCGACCCCGGCGTGCTCGGCGGCGTAGCGTGCCATCGGCAGGCCTCCCTGGTGGTGGCGCAGCATCAACTGCAGGAAGTACACGTGGCCGTCCGCCATGTCGGGCATCCAGGTCATGCGCTTTCCGGACTCCAGGTACCCGGGACGTGCTCACAGGTTCAGCCACCCGGTCATCATGCCGAACTGCGCCTGCAGCCCACCTTCGATGTCGAACGCGCGCGATCGTCCGCAACCGCCTCAAACGCATCCAGTACCGACCCGACCTCCTCAACGGCTTCCTCGCCCAGACCAGCCTCACTCTCGTACCAGAACCATCTTTTGACAAGCTGAGACGTGGTCAGGTGACAGCCCCAGACATCGGGTACTGGATCCTGGTGCCGGACGACAACGACCGGGATCGCGGTCGCGACCGTGCCCGTCCGCGCGTCACCCCGGCTGGGACTCGGGTTCCTCGTCCTGAATAGACGCCCCATTTCGCCATTTGAGCTTTACCTCGAACTGTCCCTGGATTCCGGTGCGGGCGATGATCGCGCCGGCCTCGGCGTCGAGCTTGATGCCGAACTTCAGCTCCACCTCGTCGGGGGTCCTGGACATCGCGGTGAACTGTGCCAGCGCGGCCGCGGCCGCGTCGCGGACCTCGCCGAGGGTCCGCTCGAATGTGGTGCGTGCCTCTCGCAGCACCCCACTCGCTCGGCCCGCGTGCGCCACGCCTGGCGGGGTCTCGATCTCGACCAGTACCGAGCCCCCGCTCGCCAGCGGGAACCGGACGGGTTCCGAGTTCGTCACCGAACACCTCTCTCTCGTCCGCGTGCCGCGGTCATCCCTGCTCACCGGAGCCGTTCGCCGCAGGCGCCGCAGAAGTCTGAGCCCGCCGGCCAGTTCTTGTGGCAGGTCGGGCAGGACACTTCCGGATCGAGCACGGCGGGTGTTGGCGCGCTCGCGGGCGCCGCGTCGGGACTCATGCTCGACACCACCGACCCCATGGCCGCCGAGAGCAGGTCGACCGCTCGCACGTCCTGCTTGATCCGCACCACGCCGTCCGCTGGCTCACCGACCACTTCGACCAACCGCAGTAGCCGCGTGAGCACCTTGTCGTTGCCCAGCCTGGTGGCCAGTGCGACCGCGTGGCCCCATTCGGCAGTTGCCGCGGCGGTGTCGCTGCGGTCGTGCGCGTCACACCCGCGCATGATCGCCTTGCCCAGCTCGGTCTGCTTCGTGTGGTGTGCCACCTTCGGATCGATGATGCTGGACAGCGTCAGGTCCTGTGTCCAGTGCCCGAGGACCAGCGCGGGGGCGCACGGGTTCTCGAACTCGGTTGCCCCCGGCCGGCGCAGGCGCAGGTCGACGCGGGCAAGCCGGATGTCCTGGTCGAGTTCGGCATCGGCCGGGTCTACCCGCAGGCGGAGGTGGAACTCCCGCTGTTCCGCCCCCCACGATCCGGTGGCGAAGGCGATGCCGCGCGGTCCGTCCGCGTCACCCTCCAGTTGGGACTCGGTGGGGAAGGTCTGGCGCAGGAAGTCCACCTCGGCCAACGAGGTGGTGCTGACCGTGATCCGCACCTCCGGGAAGAGCTTGTCCATGGCCGCCTGGACCATGGCCTCGAACTCGTCGGCCAGCGCGTTCAGCTCCCGCGCGGCGTCGGCGGAGCCGTGCAGTGCTTCGGCGATCCGCAGCAGCTCGCGCGGCTCCCAGTCCTCCCCGATCCCCCGCGAGTCGCAGGTGAACACTGGTGCGCAGGCCCTCAGCTCGTGCTCCAGCACGTCCATGCCCTGGTTGTTGCGGCCGTCGGTGAGCAGCGTGACATGCCGCACGGCGGCGGGACGCGCATCGAGCAGCTGACGGGCGAGCCGCAACCACTCGCCGATCGCGGTGGCGCCGTTGGCACGCACCTCCGCGACCGCGCTCTTGGCCGCCAACCGAGTTTCCGGCGTGACCACCACCAGTTCAGGGGTTTCGGGGTACACCATTCGCGCGCGCTCGTTGCCCTGCACGACGGCGAAGTGCGTGCCATCACGGAGGACGTCGATCGCGGTGCGGGTCGCACGCTGCGCCGCGGCGAGCTTGGTGGGCGGGTAGTACATGGAACCGGAGCAGTCGATGGTGATCACCTCCGCGAGTTCCGGCACGCCATCCTCAGCCGCCGCGCCGCCGGCGGTCACTACGAGCACCGCGTCCATTTCTTCGTCCTCTATGGACAGATACTTGTTCTGGCTGACCTCGACGCTGAAGCCGTGCTCTCCGGTCATGGCGTACTCCCCCGGGTCATCGGAAGGTGATGGGGCGGCACTGGTTGGCGAGGTCGACCAGGTCGGCGTGGTCGGCTCTGGTCCCGGCCTGCCGGGCGAGTGCGCGGTAGGAACGCGACAGTCGCCACCTCGGCTCGGCTTGGTCGGCCGGATCCCCCTCGCGTGTGGCCAGCAGGACGCCGAGCTCGGCCTCCCCGAGGAGCGTCTCGAACCGGGTCCGCGCCTCACCGATCGGCGCCCCACCGTCCAGGTGCAGCTGTGACATCCGTTTCTCGGCGGCCGCCAGGTCGTCCGGCGACGGCCGGCGGCCAGCACCCAGGTTCCCGGTGAGCACCCGCACGGCCGCGATCCGGGCGGCGTCGAAGTGCCGGGACACCGCGGGTGTCTCGTCCAGCGATCGCACCGCCCCGGCGCGGTCGCCGTATGCCAGCCGTATCCGCGCGAGGCCGAACACGGCGCTCACCACGGACCGGTCCCGCCGCCACACCGCCTCGTAGTACGGCTCGGCCCGGTCGGGACGGCCGCGGTGATCCGCGCAGAACGCCAGCGCGACCTTCGGCGCGTCCTCACCGGGCAGCGCGTCGTACACGGCGTCGAACGCGTTCTCAGCCGCCGGCACGTCGTCCGCCGCGAGCGCGAGCAGGCCGTCGTACCACCGCAGCCGCCAGTCGTGCTCCTCGTCGAGCAGTTCCCGGGCCCGTCTTAAGGCCCGCGCCGCCGCGTCGAGATCGGGTGCGGTGAGGGCGGCGCGGCACCGGGCCAGCGCCGCCTCCACCGTGTCCAGGCCCGCAGTCTCGAGCTGGTCGAGCAACCGGGTGGCGTCGTCCGCGGCCGCGGCGGCGAGGAAGTCGGCGGCGGGGTCGTCCAGGGACACCAGCGGCGCGGGTAGCGCGGTCGCCGCGGCCCTCGGCGCGGGCAGCCCGGCGTCGAGCACGGCGTCGGTCAGGGGCTCGTCGTCGGGCCGCTCCGTCCACCGCCTCAGTGGCGGCACCGCGCCGAGACCGCCGTCGAGCAGCGCCGCGGTCGGCGCGAACCGGGCTGACCGCGCCGGGCGGGCCGTCCCGTCACGCAGCGACGCGATCTCCCGCAGCACTCCGCGCAGCTGTTCGGCCATGTCGGCGGCCGAGGCGAACCGGCGGACTGGGTCGGGGTGCCGGGCCCGGTCGCAGACCCGGCGGAACGACTCGACGCCGACCGCGAGCCGGCGCTGCTCCGCCGCGCCGCCGTGCTGGCCGGACCGGTCGCTCGTGGCCAGGTAGAGCCGGTGCAGGGTCTCGCCGGCGGTGTACAGGTCGGACCGCACGGTGAGGCCGTGGACGGCGACCTCGGCGTCCGGGACCTGGAAGCCCTGCGTGCCGATCATCTTGCTGTCCCGGTCGCCGATCGGGCGCACGCCGCCCAGATCGATCAGCTTGACCCGGTTGTCACGCTCACCGTGGCGGCCGGAGCGCAGCATGACGTTGTCCGGCTTGAGGTCGCAGTACAGCAGCCCGCGCTCATGCAGGTAGTCGAGGGCGGCGAGGATCTGCAGTCCGGACATGATCACGTGCTCGACGCGCAGCGGCTCACCCAGCGGCAGCGCGCCGTGTCTGGACCGCTCGGCGACGATGCTGAGCGCCAGGCCGTCGACGTACTCCATCACGATGTAGGCGCGGGGCAAGCCGGTGTGGGCGTCGGGGTGGGTGACGAAGTTGAAGATCCGCACGATGTTCGGGTGGTCGAGGGTGGTCAGAGCCTGCCGCTCGACCCTGGCCAGGTCGGCGTCGGCGAGGTCGATCAGTCCTTTGAGGACCACCGGGTTATCGTCCAGATGGGTGTCGTAAGCGAGGTAGATCCAGCCCAGGCCACCTCGGGCGAGACACCCCTTGACCCGGTACTGGTCGGCGACGAGCACGCCCTCGTCGAGGCTCGGCAGGAACGAGAACGGTGTGCCGCACGCCAGGCAGAAGCCCGCGTCCGTCGGGGGGAGCGCGGGCCGGTCCGGGCAGTCGGGGTTGGCGCAGCGGCGGACGCGGTCGGGCGCCCGGGGGTGGTCGAGGATGCGGCTGGACGGGTCGGGGAAGTCGAAGACCGGGAACGTCAACGCGGCGCTCCCCCGGGACCGCCGGCTACCGCTGCTCGTGCTCGCCGCCGCGGTCGATCCCGGCTCGGGCAGCCGACCACACCGGTCGCAGTAGCCGGTCTCGTCGATCCTGCCGGCGCAGCCACGCCTGGTGCACGCAGTCATCGTCATTCCCGCTCCCCCTTCGCCAGCTCCCGGCGCACCGCGTCCTGGTAGGCCCACACGGCGTCGTGGAAGGCGGTCACGTCGGCGGGCTCGGCCAGCAGGTCGAGCGCGGTCTGGTAGAGGACCGTCAGACCGAGGTGCTCGGCCAGCCCGCCCACCGCCGCTCTGACCTTCGTCGCTTCCAACAACCCGCGGTCGGCCGAGATGGCATCGGCACGCCGCCGCGCCGACACCTGCTCCCGCTGTTTCCGCTCCGCCCGGGCGATGCGCCGCTCCAAGTCCGGCAGTTTCTCGGCGACCTCGGTGGAGTTCTCGGCCATCGCCTGACGCAGGAGCTTCAACACCCTCGACAGTTCGGGCACGAGGTCGGACTTGTGTCGCTGCCCGGCCTCGACAAGTGCCTCGATCCGCGCCACGCACGCCGCCACGCGACTCGTGACCGCGCCAGCGGCCAGCGCCCTGGCCTTCGCCAGGCTGGCGGAGTCGTCGTGGTGGAAGCCGAGCACGAGCCGCGCCCCGCTCTCGACCAGCGGCGCGAACACGTCTCCCAGCAGGGCGTCCGGCTCGTCGGCCTC
>NZ_JBJMIE010000036.1:0-7366 GCF_045807065.1 Actinophytocola sp.
CCTGGCCGTGACGCCGTTCTCGCTGGGCTCGGCCGTGTCGGCGTGGATCTCCGGACGGCTGGTGTCGCGTTACGGCCGGTGGGTCACGATCGCCGGGTTGACCCTCATGATCGTCGGGCTCACGGCGGTCGGTGTGCTCGGGTTCGTCGTCGACAGGGACGCGCTCGTGCTGGTGATCGCGCTGCCGTTGCTCGTGGCCGGTGTCGGCGGCGGCGCGGTGATCTCGCCGAACACCACGCTGACGCTCGCGAGCGTGCCGCCGGAGATGTCCGGCGTGGCGAGCGGTGTGTTGCAGACCGGCCAGCGGCTCGGCGGGGCGGTGGGCACCGCACTGCTCGCGGCCGTGTTCTACGCCGCCACCGCCGCGCTCGGTGCGGGCGCCAGCGGGTTCTCGGTCGCCATGTTCTCCGCGGTGATCCTGATCCTGCTCGCGTTCGCCGTGGCGATCTGGGAATACCGAAGCAACCATGAAAGTGGATCGTTGGAAAATTACCCAACAGAGTCTGTAGTACATGGTCAATAGTTGCTAAAGTCCCGCCGCGGAAGGGCTCAAATCCGACCGTGGAGGGATAAATGCGAATTATCGTTCGGGCGTTCACCGTGGTCGCCGCTGCCGCGACCGCACTCCTGCTGGGCACGTCCGGCGCGCAGGCCACCGCACAGGGCAGCGACCCGGTGTTCGACAACCCGCCGGCCAGCACGCCGACCGTGGGCGTCCTGGTCACCAAGCTCAGCCACGCCGACGCGACCGCGCGCTTACGGTCGTCCGGCATCACCTGGTCGTCCAGCGGCAACTGCAGTAACCGCAACAACTCGACCTGCACGTCGTTCGAGCAGGTCAACCTGGCCACCATCCAGGGCATCCAGACGCTGAAGTCGGCGAGCGGGTGCGCCATCAACGTCACCGGCGGCACGGAGACCGGCCACGCCAGCGGCACCTACAGCCACTGGAACGGCTACAAGCTCGACGCCAGCCTGTCGACCTGCCTGAACAACTACATCCAGGGCAACTTCAGCTCGATCGGCGGCTCCAAGTGGGAGTCGGGGGCCGGCAACATCTACTACAAGGAAGGCAACCACTGGGACATCACGTACTACAACTGTGGTGGTTGCTGAGTAACGGTGGACGACTCACCAACTGATCGGCAGGTGCTTCACGCCGTGTTGGAAGTTCGACCGTAGCCGCACCGGTTCGCCGGCCGGTTCGACCTCGCCGAGCCGGTCGAACACCGCGGTGAACAGCGCCCGCATCTGCGTCTTCGCGAGATGCGCGCCGATGCAGTAGTGCGGGCCGTGGCCGAAGGCGAGGTGGTCGTTCTGGGTCCGGGTGACGTCGAACCGGTCGGGTTCGGCGAACACCCGCTCGTCCCGGTTGCCGGACGAGAACCAGACGACCACCTTGTCGCCCGCCCTGATCTCCCGCCCGCCCAGCTCGGTGTCCACCGTGGCCGTGCGGCGGAACCGCATCACGGGGGACCACCAGCGCAGCATCTCCTCGACCGCCCCGGGCAGCAGCGACCGGTCTTCCCTGACCTTCCGGTACTCGTCGCGGTGCTGGAGCAGGGCGTGCATGCCGCCGGGCAGCGCGTTGCGCAGGGTTTCGTTGCCGGCCACGGAGAGTAGCCAGAACATGTTCTCGAACTCTTCGGTGGTCACCCCGGCGGTGACGAGGTTGCTCATGACGTCCTCGCCCGGCCGGCGGCGCTTGAACTCGGCGAGGTCGTGGGCGTAGGCGTACAGGTCCGGCATGCCCTCGCGGGTGCGCTGGTTGGGCAGGTACCCGTGCTCGTCCGGTTCCGGCCGCAACACCATCGCCCGCCTCGCCATGTCGGTGGCGCCCTCCGCGCCGGCCCTGGTGCTGACCGCGTACTCCGGGTCCTGGTAGCCGATGACCCGGTTGCTCCAGTCGTACATGAGCCAGCGGTCCTCCCGCGGCACGCCGAAGACCTCGGCGAGGGTCCGCAGCGGCAGGTCCGCGGCCAGCTCGGCGAAGTCGCACCGGCCGTCGTCCGCCACCCGGTCCACCAGCTCGCGTGCCCACCCGGCGATCCGGTCCTCCAACCGGGCGACCGCCTTGGGGGTGAACGCGCTCGCGAGCATCCTGCGCAGCCGCGAGTGCCGCGGTGGGTCCTGGTTGAGCATCATCTGCCGGACGAAGTCGAGCGTCTCGTCGTCCGGCGGGTCGCTGATCTGGGTGGCCCTCGCGTAGGAGGAGTAGGTCGCGGGGTCGCGCATGACCTGCTTGATCTCCGCGTGCCGCAGCACACCCCAGAACCCGGGCCCGAGCGGCCAGAGCGGCACCTCGGGCTCGTCCATCCAGACCACGGCGTGCTCGGCCCGCAACCGCGCGAAGAGCGCGTGCGGGATGTCCACCAGATAGGTGTCCGGGTCGACGATGACATCGGTGTCACTGGACATGATCGCCATTCTGCCTGTTCGATCGAGCCTCATGACCACGCTCCATCTTGCCCGGCACCAACCCGGTGGCGAACCGGTCCTGCTCCTGCTGCACGGTCTCGGCGCGACCGGGGAGGTGTGGGACGGCCTGCTGCAACGGAACTGGGAGGGCGAGGTCATCGCGCCCGACCTGCCGGGCCACGGGCGCTCGCCCCGGCTGGACACCTACTCGTTCGAGGCCATGGCCGCCTCGGTGGCCGCCGTCGTGCCGACGGGTCGCCAGGTCGTGGTCCTCGGCCACTCGCTCGGCGGCGTCCTCGCCCTGGCGCTGGCCGACGGCACGTACGGCGTCGACGTCGCGGCGGCCTGCGGTGTCGGCATCAAGCTGCGCTGGTCGGATGCGGAACTGGCGAAGGCGGCCGAGGTCGCGGCCCGGCCGGAGCGGGTGTTCGCCACGCGGGAGGAGGCCGTGGACCGGTGGCTGAGGGTGTCCGGCCTGGCGGGGTTGGTGCCGGCGGACGCGCCGCTGGTCGCCGCCGGTGTGGTCGAGTCGGCCGAGGGGTGGCGGGTCGCGGTCGACCCGGCGGCGTTCGGCGTCGGCGCGCCGGACGTGCCCGCGCTGGTGGCGCGGGCCACGTGCCCGACGTTCCTGGCGGCGGGGGAGCGGGACCCGATGTGCCCGCCCGAGCAGCTGCTCGAGGTGGACCCCGACGCGGTCGTGCTGCCCGCCGTCGGCCACAACCTCCACGTCGAGAGCCCGCTGACGTTGTGGCCGCTGCTGGAGCGGCTGCTCGCGTCGTTCACCGACGCGCTCGGCCGGTGAGTCCTCGTCGCGGACGGATGCCATGTGCCCGCGCCGGTCACGCGGCGTCACCGGGCCACTCACACGGGTCGCATCGAGTGATCGTGGTGTGAACCAGCTGTGCCGCGGCGCTGTGCCGCCGTGGCCGGGGGTACCTGGATTCGACGTTGTCCCACGATGTCGAAAGGACCAGGTCATGATTCGAAAGACGGTCAACGCCCTGTGCGCGATCGGTGCCGCCACGGCGGTCTGCGTGGCCGCGTCCGGCGCGGCCGCTGCCGATCCGGAGGCGCTGTACGTCAACGGCGAGCCGCACCGGGCGGATGCGACGCCGAACGTCTGCTACCTGCTGCACGTCCGCGAGGGCGACCAGCTCGAGAACGCCACGGGCTTCGCGGTCACGTTCTACGACGTCTCCGGGTGCCGGGACTCGAGCGAGCTGTACACGCTGAACCACGACTCCTCGGCCACGGCGCCGGAAGACGCCACGTGGATCATGTTCAGGTGACCGCGGCACCCCGGGCCACACGCACACCGCGCCGGGCCCGGATGGTGAGCTCCGACGGCGCGAAGGCCGCCCGGGACGCGTCGCCGCTGTCCCGGGCGGCCATGGCGGCTGACTCCGTCGCCCCTGTGCGAGACGTGCCCGCCGGGCCTGTCCTCAGCCGACCCCGAGCAGGTCCACCACGAAGATGAGGGTCTCGCCCGGCTTGATCGCGCCGCCCGCGCCGCGGTCGCCGTAGCCGAGGTGCGGCGGGATGACCAGGCGGCGCCGCCCGCCGACCTTCATGCCGGCCACCCCGCGGTCCCAGCCGGCGATGACCCGCCCCGCGCCGAGCGGGAAGCTGAACGCCGAGCCGCGGTCCCAGGACGCGTCGAACTGTTCGCCGGTCGAATGTGCGACGCCGACGTAGTGGACGCTCACGCTCTGCCCGGGCCTGGCCTCGTCCCCGTTGCCGACGGTGATGTCCTCGGTGACCAGGTCGGCCGGCGGCGGCCCGTCGACGGGGGCGACCTCGGGCTTCTCGAGCGCCATGCGTTTCCTCCTTGGTTGGTTCGTTCGATTGCCCGACCCATCCAACCAGTCAGGGGTCAGCGACGCCCACTTTGACATGTGACCGGACGGTCACATATATTGCTCCCGTGACCGACGACGACCAGGTCTTCAAGGCCCTGGCCGACCCGACGCGCAGGCTCCTGCTCGACCGCCTGTTCGCCAGGGACGGCCGGACGCTGAGCGATCTCGAGTCCGACGTGGACATGACCCGCTTCGGGGTGATGAAGCACCTGCGCCTGTTGGAGGACGCCGGTCTCATCACCACGCGCAAGTCCGGGCGGGAGAAGCTGCACTTCCTGAATGTCGTACCCATCCGGTTGATTCACGACCGGTGGATCGACAAGTACACCGAGTCGCAGGTGGCCGCGCTCACCTCGCTCAAGACCGAACTGGAGCAACCGATGACCACTGCCGCTACCGCCACCACCGTCCAGGTGCACCGCGTCTTCATCAAGGCGACCCCGCAGGCGATCTGGGACGCGATCACCAGGCCGGAATGGTCGAAGCGCTACGGCTACCGCGCCGTCGTGAACTACGACCTGCGCCCGGGCGGCAGATTCGAGGCCCTGGCCGGTGATGGCATGGAGGGCATGGACCCGACGGCGTGCGTCGTCGAGGGCGAGGTCGTGTCGGCCGACCCGCCGCACCGCCTCGTCCAGACGTGGCGGCCGACGTGGCTGGACGAGCCGGCCACCACGCTGACCTACGAGATCAAGGAGGGTCAGGACGGCGTCTGCTCCCTGACCCTGACCCACGACCTCCAGGACGCACCGCAGACCGCGGCCCAGACGGCCGGCAACGTGGAGGGCGCCGGCGGCGGCTGGCCGGAGGTATTAAGCGACCTGAAGTCGTTGCTGGAGACGGGGAGTGGCATGTACGCGTGAGCGAGCGTTAACATTCCGGCATGTCCCCGGCCCGCCGGCTACAAGGCGTCAAGAGTTCCCCGGTCCGCGACCTACTGGCGCTGACGTTGCGCCCGGAGGTGATCTCCTTCGCCGGCGGGCTACCCGCCCCCGAACTGTTCGATGTGGACGGCTGGACGGACGCGTTCGCGAAGGCGTCCGGCGACCGCCGCAACCTCCAGTACGGCCCCACCGAGGGCGACGCGCTGCTGCGCGCGCTGATCGCCGACCGCATGACCCACCGAGGCGTGCCGACGGCGGAGTCCGACCTGCTGATCACCACCGGCTCACAACAGGCGCTGACACTGCTCACCACCATCCTGCTGGAACCAGGCGACGTGGTGGCGGTGGAGGAGCCGACCTACCTGGCGGCCCTGCAGTGCTTCCAGATAGCGGGCGCCCACGTGGTCCCGGTGGCCAGCGACGACCAGGGCATGGTCCCGGAGTCCCTGGCCGAGGTCCTGGCCAGAGACCACCCCACCCTGATCTACGCGGTCCCGACGTTCGCCAACCCGACGGGCCGCACCCAACCCCGAGAACGCAGACAGGAGATAGCGAACCTGGCCGCCACCCACAACACGTGGCTGGTAGAAGACGACCCATACGGCGAACTGCGCTACGAGGGCGCCCCGGTACCGCCGATGGCGTCCTATGGGGACAAGGTCCTGTACCTGGGCAGCCTGTCGAAGATAGGCGCCCCAGGCCTACGCCTGGGCTGGCTGAGAGCCCCGCAGGAACTGATGCCCACCGCGGTGATAGCCAAACAAGCAACCGACCTACACACAAGCACAATCGACCAGGCGGCAGCCGCGACCTACCTGTCGAACACGGACCTGAACGCCCACGTGGCAATGCTGTGCGGCGCCTACAAGCACCGCAGAGACACAATGCTGAACGCCCTACCAACAACAGTCCCAACGAACACCACGTGGACAACCCCAGAAGGCGGCATGTTCGTCTGGCTACGCCTACCAGACAACGCCAACACAGAACACCTCCTACCCAAAGCCCTGTCCAACAACGTGGCCTACGTCCCAGGAGCCCCGTTCTTCGCCACAACCCCAGACCACGCAACCTTCCGCCTGTCCTTCACAACAAACCCCCCAGAAGAAATAACAGAAGGAATGCACCGCCTGTCCCAAACCTTCAACACCCCCACCAAACAAACCCACCCGTAGCCACCACGCCCCCTCCCAGCGCCACGGTCTGGTGCACCCCCCGTCCATCAAACTCCGCGCCATCGCACCGGCTGCAGTCCCCATGCCCCAAGGCTCAGATCCCCATCGATCCACACTCTCGGCCGAACCAAAGGCTGTCGCGCAACCCGGTGCAGGCCGGGTCGGGCGTTAGTTGATCATCTTGTTGTCGTGCAGGCATCACAGCGCCGCGGTCGAAGTGACTCGTCCCGTTCAAAGGGTTGGACGCGGTTTCCGCAGCTCGTAGACAAACGACCCGCCGAATTTGGGCCTCGAGTTGGAAGAACGGGGATGCTGTGCTGCCGCGCGTGTGCCTACACCCTGATCTCTCATTCGTGCAAGCCAAGCGTGTGCGTTGCGACGCGGGTCGGCATGGTGGGCGCGGCTTTGCCGCCTTGTCCGTGTCCACGCGAGGCAAGTAGACACACGATCATTGTGGTGGGCCCGGCAGCGTTCCAACAGCCTTACTCTTGCGGGTCGAGGACGACATGACCGCAGGTCAAGCCGTTCGTCATCACGCCCCGACATGGAACCTTCTCAACCTGCGGTGGCCTCGGATGAGACCGGACACGAAGATCAGTGTCAGACGTGACAACGGCAGCACGGCACGGTAGAACAGCATGCGAAGCCTCCGCCATAGGACTGATCTTGGTCGACAGCCCTCCTACCGGAGGCTTCAACTCATTGCCACACCGACGCGCCGACGATCACCAACTCGCAATCTGCATCCCCTGCCCAGCAACACATCCAGACCAGGTTGAAACCCGCCTTCCGCAGATGATGGAGCTGTCTGGTCGGTGAATCTGGTGTCTGATCTGGGGAAACGCTGGTGGGCCTGGTGGCGGGGCGTGTCACTAGGCGGTGGGATCGATGCAGGTCAGGTGGTTGCGGGTGTCGCCTCGGTGATCAGCGGCGGGACCGGTAGGTCGAGCGTGGTGAGGGTCGCGGTCTGGCTGTTGGTGAGTTTGGTGCGGCGACGGAAGGTGCCGGCGGGGCCGGTGAATGTGCCGAG
>NZ_JBJMIE010000037.1:0-7612 GCF_045807065.1 Actinophytocola sp.
CCGGTCACGCCGGTCTCCTGCAGGTCCAGCAGCGCGAGGTGGGTGTCGGTGCCGCCGGCGACCGGCCGCAGGCCCTCGGCGGCCAGGCCGTCGGTGAGCGCCTGGGCGTTGGCGATCACCTGCCGCGCGTAGGCCTGGTACTCGGGCTGCAGGCACTCCTTGAGGTTGACCGCCTTCGCCGCGACCGCGTGCATGAGCGGGCCGCCCTGCATCATCGGGAACGCGGCCTTGTCCAGCGCCTTGGCGTGCTCGGCCTTGCAGACGAACGCGCCGCCGCGCGGGCCGCGCAGCACCTTGTGCGTGGTGAAGGTGACGACGTCGGCGTAGGGCACCGGGCTGGGGATCGCCTTGCCGGCGACCAGGCCGATGAAGTGGGCGGCGTCGACCATCAAGATCGCGCCCACCTCGTCGGCGATCTCCCGGCAAGCGGTACTACGAGGGCCAGCAGTTCATCGACCAGATCGAGACCCTCGCGATCGAGCGGGCCAAGGCGCTCTTCGGCGTCGACCACGCGAACGTGCAGACCTACTCCGGCTCGCCCGCGAACCTGGCCGTCTACCTGGCGCTCGCGCAGCCCGGCGACACCGTCATGGGCATGGCGCTCCCCGCCGGCGGCCACCTCACCCACGGCTGGTCCGTCTCCGCGACCGGCAAGTGGTTCAACGCCGTCCAGTACGGCGTGCGCAAGGACACCGGCCGGGTCGACCTCGACGAGGTGCGGGACCTGGCGCTGAAGGAGCAGCCCAAGCTGATCTTCTGCGGTGGCACGGCCATCCCGCGCACGATCGACTTCCCCGGGTTCGCCGAGATCGCCAAGGAGGTCGGCGCGGTCCTCGTCGCCGACATCGCGCACATCGCCGGGCTCATCGCCGGTGGCGCCCACCCGTCGCCGGTCGGGTACGCGCAGGTCATCTCCACCACCACGCACAAGACCCTGCGCGGGCCGCGTGGCGCCATGCTGATGTCCGACGCCGAGCACGCGAAGGCCCTCGACAAGGCCGTCTTCCCGGGGCTGCAGGGCGGGCCGCACAACCACACGACCGCCGGGATCGCCGTCGCGCTGAAGGAGGCCGCGCAGCCGGAGTTCCGGCAGTACGCGGCGGCGGTCGTCGCCAACGCCAAAGCGCTGGCCGACGCGCTGCTGGCCCGCGGCTTCGACCTCGTCTCCGGCGGCACGGACAACCACCTGATCCTCATGGACGTGACCGGCAAGGGCATCGGCGGCAAGCCCGCGGCCAAGGCCCTCGACCGCGCCGGCATCGAGCTCAACTACAACACCGTGCCGTTCGACCCGCGCAAGCCGTTCGACCCGTCCGGCGTCCGGCTCGGCACGGCCGCCGTCACCACGCGTGGGCTCGGCACGGAGCAGATGCCGCAGATCGCGGAGTGGATCGAGCGGGCGATCACGGCCGCCAACGACGCTGACGACGCCGCCATCGCGACCGTCGCCGCCGAGGTGAAGGAACTCCTGGCCGCCTACCCCATGCCCGGCTGGGCCTAGCGGCACCGACAGGGAAGGCGCGTTCGGGACCCGAACGTGCCTTCCCCGGCGTTCAGGCGCGGGTGAAGCGGGGCGTGCTGGGCCGGCCCTCGTTGTGGGACCGGTCCAGGGCCGTCACCAGGTAGCTGTACCGCTGGCCAGGCACGGCCGTCGGGTCCGTGAACGACTGGAGCGGACCCCGCGCCGCCCGGACGGTGCCCACCAGGTGCGTCGCGTCGGCCAGGTCGCACCGCCTGGCGAACACGTGCCCGTCCAGCCGGTAGACCGCGAACGACGTCGCCGCGTTCGACAGCCACCGCACCCGCACGCCGCCCGGCGTCCGGGTGGCGTCGGCCACGAGCGGTGCGCTCGGGCCGCGTTCCACCAGCCGGCCGGCCGTCGGCGGCTCCGCGGGGTGCTGGTAGTGGTCGGCCCGCACGATCGACATGTGTGCCAGCCGGTTCGCCCGGACCTGGGCCGCCGAGAAGTAGATGTCGCCCTTGACCTGCGGGTAGTCCTGGTTGAAGGTCAGCTGCCGGCTCATCTCGTCGGGGTCCTGCCACGCCGGGGGCTGCGTCGGGACGGCCACCTTGTGGTTCGCGTGCCCGATGTAGAGGTTGACGTGCGTCCCGGACACGACCGCCGACCACCACGGCACGAGCTTCGCGTAGTCCGCCACCGTGAACCCGATGTTCCAGTACACCTGCGGCACGATGTAGTCGAGCCAGTCCTGCTTCACCCACTTGACCGTGTCCGCGTACAGGTCGTCGTAGGTCTGCACGCCGGCCTGCGTCGGAGAGCCGGCCGGGTCCGTGGCCGCGTTGCGCCACACCGCGAACGGGCTGACCCCGAACTGCACCCACGGCTTCGCGGACCGGATGGCGGCCGACAGCCCGGAGATCAGCGAGTCGATGTTCTTGCGCCGCCAGTCGGCCAGCGGGAGCCCGCCGCCGTAGGTCGCGTACGTCGCCGCGTCGTCGAAGGTCTGGCCCGCGACCGGGTACGGGTAGAAGTAGTCGTCGAAGTGCACGGCGTCGATGTCGTAGCGCCGGACCGCGTCCATGATCGCATCGATGGTGAACTTCCGGACCTGGGGAATCCCGGGGTTGTAATACAGCTTCCCGCCGTACGCGACGACCCAGTCCGGGTGCACGCGCGCGGGGTGGGTCGGCACCAGCGCGTTGACGTTCGTGTCCATGGACACGCGGAACGGGTTGAACCAGGCGTGGAACTCCAGGTTTCGCTTGTGCGCCTCCGCGACCGCGAACGCCAGCGGGTCGTAGCCGGGGTCCTGGCCCTGCGTGCCCGTCAGCCACTGCGACCACGGCTCGTAGGGTGACGGCCAGAACGCGTCCGCCGTCGGCCGGATTTGTACGACCACCGCGTTGAGCCCCAGCGCCACCGCCTCGTCGTACCAGCGGACCAGCTCGGCCTTCTGCTGGTCGACCGTGAGCCCGCGCCGCGAGGGCCAGTCGATGTTGGTGACGCTCGCGATCCACTCGGCACGCAGCTGCTGTTTCGGCGCGGTCCGGTCGGGTACGCACTGCGTGACAGGTGCGGCAGCGACGACCGGTGCCGCAGCGGTGAGGACCAAGGCGGCGGTCAGCAACGAGCCGAGGAGTCGGAGCACGGGTGCAGTCTGTATCGTGCGCCACACCTTCGCCAACTGTGGCTCGGTAACGAGTCCTGCTCGATCTCCGCGTGATCTTCACCGCCGGGTACGTCCTGCATGTCCCTTTGTGACCGTTTCCCCAGGTCATGGGACATGCATCACAGGATAATTCGCTTGCCTCATGATCTAGAGTAAGTGCATGCTTGTATCGACCAACTAATTGGATGATGCAAGCAACAGGGAGGGCTGGTCGTGGTCGCAGCGGGGATCGACTCCGAGGCAGCCGAACTGTCCCAGGCGGAGATCGAGGCGGGCCGGCGGCTCGTCAGTGCGATGTTCGCGCTCGGCAAGCAGCAGGCGACGCTCGGGCACAAGATGAGCCGGGCGGGCGTCGACCGCTCGGCGGTCATGCTGATCAAGGCGCTCACGCACATGGGGCCGAGCCGGTCGAGCGCACTCGCGATGGCGGTGCACTCCGACCCGTCGACGGTCAGCAGGCAGATCGCCACACTCGTGCGTGACGGTCTGGTGGAGCGGAGGGCGGATCCCGAGGACGGGCGGGCGAGCGTGCTCGCGCCGACCGAGACGGGGCTCAAGCTCCTGGAAGAGCAGCGCAGGCGCATCGGCCTCGCGCTGGCTCGCGTAGTACGGCAGTGGGCGCCCGAGGACCGGGACACGTTCCTGGACCTCCTCGACCGTTTCGTGGCCGACCACGAGCGCAACCTGCCCGATGTGATCAACGAATGCGTCGCACTCGCGCGTTCTGAAGGGGAGAAGTAGATGTCAGAGACAACCTCGCGCGTGGAGCCCGAGGTGCAGGGGGATTCTGGCGGGCTGACGCACCGCCAGATCATGACCATCGTCGCGGGCCTCATGATGGGCATGCTGCTGGCCGCGCTCGACATGACGATCATGGGCTCGGCGACGAAGACGATCGCCGACCAACTGCACGGCCAGACCGTCCAGGCCTGGGTGACCACGGCGTACCTCATCACCTCGACGATCTCGACGCCGCTGTACGGCAAGCTGTCCGACATCCTCGGCCGCAAGCCGCTGTACCTGACGGCGATCTCGCTGTTCCTGGCCGGCTCCGCGCTGTCCGCGATCTCGAACTCGATGTACGAGCTCGCCGCGTTCCGCGCGCTGCAGGGCCTCGGTGCCGGCGGTCTGATGTCGCTCGTGTTCGCGATCATCGCTGACATCATCTCGCCGCGGGAACGCGGCCGGTACCAGGGCTACTTCATGGCCGTCTGGGGTACGTCCAGCGTGCTCGGCCCGGTCATCGGCGGGTTCTTCGCCGGCGCGGACACGATCTTCGGCATCGACGGCTGGCGCTGGGTGTTCCTGGTGAACGTGCCGGTCGGCATCATCGCGCTGTTCGTCGTCGCGAAGGTGCTGAACGTCCCGCACAACAAGGTCGACCACCGCGTCGACTACTGGGGCGCCGCCGCGCTCACGGTCGCGCTGGTGCCGCTGCTGGTCGTCGCCGAGCAGGGGCGCGAGTGGGGCTGGGGCTCCGGCAGGTCGCTCGCGATGTACGGCACCGGTGTGATCGGCGTGATCGGGTTCGTGCTGATCGAACGGTGGATGGGTGACGAGGCGCTGCTGCCGTTGCGGTTGTTCCGCCGGCCGACGTTCTCGCTGACGAACGTCATCAACTTCGTCATGGGCCTCGGCATGTTCGGGATGATGATGACGATCCCGCTGTACCTGCAGATCGTGAAGGGCGCGACGCCGACCGAGTCGGGTCTGCTCACCCTGCCGATGACCGCGGGCATCCTGACGGCGTCGATGGGCAGCGGCATCCTGATCTCGAAGACCGGCCGCTACAAGCGGTTCCCGGTGATCGGGCTCGGGCTCATCACGGCCGCGCTGTTCCTGTTCGCGCAGATCGGGGTGGACACGCCGCTGTGGAAGACCATGCTGATCATGGGGCTGGCCGGCCTCGGGCTCGGCCAGTGCATGCAGACGCTGATCCTGTCCATCCAGAACGACGCGCCGCCCAGGGACATGGGTGTGGCGACGGCCGCGGCGACCTTCTTCCGGTCGATCGGCGGCACGGTCGGCACGGCGGTGTTCCTGTCGATCCTGTTCAGCACCGTGGGCGACAAGATCGCGAACGCGTTCATCGGCGTGCGGAACGACCCCGCGTTCCTGGCGGCACTGCAGCAGAACCCGCAGTTCGCCAAGGGCCTGCAGGGTGGCAGCAGCAGCCTCGACCTGAACAACACCGAGTTCCTCAAGGGACTCGACCCGACGCTGGCCCGGCCGATCCTGACCGGTTTCGCCGAGTCGGCCGACACCGTGTTCATGGTCGGCGGGTTCGTGGTGGCCGTCGCGTTCGTCCTGGTCTGGTTCCTCAAGGAGACGCCGCTGTCGACTCAGTCGGGCATCCAGCGGACCGCCTCCGACGAGCAGGAGGCCGCCGCGGCGGCCGCGATCGCGCACTGACCCGGGGAGGTGAGAGCCCGCACGCCCGTTCACGGGCGTGCGGGCTCGCTCGTCAGTGGGGGTAGACGCCGCCGGCGTCCTTGAGGCGGGCGTAGGAGCGGACGATCTCCTTCTCGGCCTCGTCGCGGCCCACCCAGGTGGCGCCCTCGACGCTCTTGCCCGGCTCCAGGTCCTTGTAGACCTCGAAGAAGTGCTGGATCTCCAGCCGGTGGTACTCGGCGAGGTGGTGGATGTCGCGCAGGTGCTCGGTGCGCGGGTCCTCCGCCGGCACGCACAGCACCTTGTCGTCGCCACCCTTCTCGTCGGTCATGCGGAACATGCCGATCGCGCGGGACTTGATCAGGCAGCCGGGGAAGGTCGGCTCCTGGACGAGCACGAGCGCGTCGAGCGGGTCGCCGTCCTCACCGAGGGTGTTCTCCACGAAGCCGTAGTCAGCCGGGTACTGGGTGGCGGTGAACAGAGTCCGGTCGAGACGGATTCGCCCGGTCGAGTGATCCATCTCGTACTTGTTGCGCATACCCTTGGGGATTTCGATCGTGACGTCGAACTCCACGGTTTCCTCGCTCAAATCGGCTCGTGTCGGTTGTCGCTAGTCTGGCGTACTGCTGGTGACCGATTGGGGAGGGCACGTGCCGAAGCCTGGGGAGGGCGACCTCTGGCCGACAACCGACGACGACCGGACGGGTGACAAACCGTCCGCGCCGGTCAGCGGTGCCGAGACCCACCAGCTGCCGGTCCCTGACCAGCAGCTGGAGGCGTCGCCCGGCGGCTGGTTCGACCCGCCGGCCGCGGAGGAGCCCGAGCCGGGACGTGACAGAACGCACGTCAGACCGGCCCAGCAACGCACGCAGCCGGTGAGCTGGCCGGTGGCCGAGCTGGCGAGACAGGCCAAGAACCCGGACGCCGAGAAGACCGCGTTCGTGCGGCCGGTCCAGCCCAAGGCGTCTCCAGAATGGCCGAACCGGCCGGAGTCGGCGTCGAAGTCCACCCGGTCGAGTGATGTCTCCCCGGAATCTCCGGAGGACGAGCCGGAGCCCACCCGGCAGGCCGAAGCGACCGACGAGCCGGCACCGGACAGGCCCGCCGAGCCGGTCGAGGCCGAGGCCGAGACGACGCCGGCGGCCCCTGAGCCGGCGGCGGAGACCTCCGAACCGAACGCCGAGACCCCCGAGTCGAAGGTAGAGACCCCGGAGCCAGCGGCGGAGACCCCTGGGTCACAGGCGGAGACGCCCGAGCAGAGGGCGGAGACCCCCGAGCCAGCGGAGTCCCCCGAGTCGACGGTGGGGTCCCCGGAGTCAGCGGCGGAGACGCCCGAGTCGACGGTGGAGTCCCCGGAGTCGACGGCAGAGCCCGCCGAGCCGACGGCGGAGCCCGCCGGGTCGACGGTGGAGTCCCCCGAGTCGAAGCCGGAGTCCTCCGGGTCTGAGGCGGAGACCCCGGAGCCTGAGGCCGAGCAGCCAGCCGCCGCGCGGGACAACGAGAACGAGGACGAACAAGCCAGTTCCCACAGCTGGTTCGGAGGCTCCGCCGCCGACCGACCGGCATGGCCCACCCCGAGCGAGACCCCCACCTCGGCGAGCGCGGCCGCCAACCTCTTCCAACCAGCCATCGAGCCGGCACCGACTCCGTCCCAGGCGGACAAGCCCCAACCGGACACGCCGCCGAAGCCGGAGAACGCGAGCAAAGCGGCCCTCAGCTTCGCCAAGCCACCCGCCACCGACAGCCAGACCGTCAACCTCCCCAGGCCACCGAGCGCCGACAGGCCCGCGGCGGACCAGCCGAAGGACGCCGACCCCACGTCGTCCACGAATGACGGCGGCGGGCACCTCGGCGCGGCGAGCCCCGCCAGGTCGTCGGAGGCGGACCGCACGGTCGCCAACCTCCCCAAGCCGCCCAGCTCGGACCCCCGGAAGACCGGCACGTCCGACGCGGGCGGCGAGTCCACCCAGGGTGCGGACAGCGCCACGGTCTTCCTCCCCAAGCCGATCCAGCCGCCCACCCCGCCCCAGCAGCAGCCCACGCCGCCCCCGAGCTTCTTCCGCCCCCGCCAGGAGGCCGAGCGCACCGCG
>NZ_JBJMIE010000038.1:0-24854 GCF_045807065.1 Actinophytocola sp.
AGATCGGCTCGATCGGCAGCCGCTGCACCTTGGTCCGGCGGCTGTAGCGGGAGATGCGGGCGGTGCCGGGATCGATGACGTACTTGATGCCCGGCACCGTCAGCGACGTCTCGGCCACGTTCGTGGCCAGCACGATCCGCCGGCCGGTGTGCCGCTGGAAGACGCGGTGCTGCTCGGCGTGCGAGAGCCGGGCGTAGAGCGGCAGCACCTCCGTCGACCGGAGGTTCTTCTTTATCAGCGCGTCCGCGGTGTCGCGGATCTCCCGCTCGCCGGAGAGGAACACGAGGACGTCGCCGGGGCCCTCGGCGGACAGCTCGTCGACCGCGTCGAGGATGGCCTGCGTCTGGTCACGGTCCGGATCGGCGTCCGGGTCGTCGGGGTCCACGATCGGGCGGTACCGGACCTCCACCGGGTACGTGCGACCCGACACCTCGACAATTGGCGCGTCGTCGAAGTGCCGGGAGAACCGCTCGGGGTCGATTGTCGCCGAGGTGATGATCACCTTGAGGTCGGGGCGGCGCGGCAGCAGGCGCTTGAGGTAGCCGAGGATGAAGTCGATGTTGAGGCTGCGCTCGTGCGCCTCGTCGATGATCAGCGTGTCGTACTGGTGCAGCAGCCGGTCCGACTGCAGCTCGGCGAGCAGGATGCCGTCGGTCATGAGCTTGACGTAGGTGCGGTCGCTGACGTCGTCGGTGAAGCGGACCTTCCACCCGACGGCGTCGCCCAGCCTGACGTCCAGCTCGTCGGAGATCCGCTCCGCGACCGTGCGCGCGGCGATCCGGCGGGGCTGCGTGTGGCCGATCATCCCCCGCACGCCACGCCCCAGCTCGAGGCAGATCTTCGGCAGCTGCGTCGTCTTGCCGGAGCCGGTCTCCCCCGCGACGATCACGACCTGGTGCTCGGCGACGGCCTTCGCGATCTCGTCGCGGCGCTGGCTGATCGGCAGCTCGTCCGGGTAGGTGATCTTCGGGACGGCGGCGGCGCGCGCGGCCACGCGGCGTGCGGCCTTCTCGACGTCCGCCGCGATCTCGTCGACGCGCGCCTGCCTGACCTCGGCATTCCTGAGCTTGCCCAGGCCGTCGAGGCGACGACTCAACCGACGCTCGTCACGGAGCGTCAGTTCGGGGAGGCGGGCACGCAGGCTGGCGGGTGTAGTCATCGCAACATCGAGCCTAACGGCGTGCACGAACCAGTTATTTCCCCGCCCGGCGAGAGCGGGCACAGAGCGTGTGCGCTCTGGTCGTGCGCACGCTACTCGAAGCGGGTGAGGTCACCCGCGCCCTCGCGGACGACCTCCATCTCGTCGTCGGAGAAGTCGATCACCGTGGTGGGTTCGGTGCCGCAGTCGCCGGAGTCGATCACCGCGTCCACGGCGTGGTCGAGCATCTCCTTGATCTCCCAGCCCTGGGTCATGGGCTCGTCCTCGCCCGGCATCAGCAGTGTGGTCGACACCAGCGGCTCGCCCCGCTCGGCGTGGTTGGGCTGGGTGACCACGTGGTCGGGGATGCGCACGCCGACGGTTCGCTTCCTGGGGTGCATGAGCCGGCGCGGCACCTCCTTGGTCGCCGGCAGGATGAACGTGTACGGGCCCGGGGTCGCGGACTTGACCGCGCGGAAGACCGTGTTCGTCAGGTAGACGAACTGCCCCAGCTGGGCGAAGTCGTGGCACACGAGCGTGAAGTGGTGCCGGTCGTCGAGCTGGCGGATGGCGCGGATGCGGTCCAGGCCGTCCTTGTTGCCGAGCAGGCACCCGAGCGCGAAGCACGAGTCGGTCGGGTACGCGATCAGGCCGCCGGACCGCACCAGGTCGACCACCTGGCCGATGGACCGGCGCTGCGGGTTCTCCGGGTGCACGTCGAAGTACTTCGCCACCCCGGCGAGCCTAGATCCTCACCTGCGTGGTCATGAGGCGGGTCAGCTCGGCCTCCGGGTCGTCGGTCAGACCGGCGTGTGCCGGCGAGGTCTGCAGGATCGTGCTGCGTGGCGCGGTGAGCCACCGGAAGCGCTGCCCGACCGAGCTGCGCGCCATCGGTCCCGTGCCCTCGCACGCCTGGTACATCGACCGCAACGCGTCGGCGAGCACCTCGACGTCCAGCGCCGGGTCCAGCGCGCGCAGCCGGTCGGCGTCGACGTCGCTCGCGCAGCGCAGGAAGCGCAGCGACGCGCAGTAGACGATGGCGCCCACGTTCATGAACTCACCGCGCTCCGGGCGTGGCACGGCACGCACGAGGGCGTACTCAAACACGTGCGGCACGGGTCTCCTCCAGAGCTGCCACCCAGTTCGGCGCGTCGGCCAGGCGTGCGGTGAAGTATGCCGCGTAGGCCGCGCGCACCTGTTCGGGTGACCCGAACGCCGGGTCCAGCCAGTCGTCGGGTACGAGCGCCAGGACCTCGTCGACCAGCGCCGGCGTGAGCCGCGGCCGCAGCTCGGCGTCCACCTCGGTGACCGACGCCGGATTCGCCGCCATCATGACGTGCTCCGAGGCGTCGTACCGGTAGCTGGCCGCGGGTGTCCAGCCCGGCGCCCAGCGGTGGTGGAAGATCAGCGACGCGCCGTGGTCGATCAGCCAGGCCTGGCGGTGCCACAGCAGCATGTTCGGGTTGCGCCAGCTGCGGTCGACGTTGAGCACGAGCGTGTCGAACCAC
Source organism: Actinophytocola sp. (assembly GCF_045807065.1). GTDB lineage: Bacteria > Actinomycetota > Actinomycetes > Mycobacteriales > Pseudonocardiaceae > Actinophytocola. The sequence continues at coordinate 2,647 of NZ_JBJMIE010000038.1, forward strand.
AGCAGCCGCGCGGCGAGGTCGGGGCCGGGGTCGCGCACGCGGGGGTTGAAGTCGAACGACCCGGGGAGGTAGTCGATGCCGAGGTTGACCCCGGCACTGGCACGCAGCAGGTCCTGGATCTCCTCGTCCGGCTCGGCGCGGGACAGCTCCGGGTCCAGGCCGACCAGCACGATCTCGGGCACGCGGAAGCCGAGCCGACGCGCCAGCTCGCCGACGATGATCTCGGCGGTCAGCGCCTTGAGGCCCTGGCCGGCGCCCCGGAACTTCAGGACGTACATGCCGAGGTCGTTCGCCTCGACGAGTCCGGGCAGGGAGCCTCCCTCCCGGAACGGCGTCACGTAGCGGGTGGCCGCCACGGTCCGCAGGCTGCGTTGATCCACGGGCGAATCATGACAGGTCACGCGTCGTCGGCACCGGGCGTGTTCGGACTCACCCGCCGGGTCGAGGGTGGGTTTCCGCTCGCCGCCGGCTACCGCGGCGAGCCCGGGCCGGACGAGACCGGTCGCGTGACCGATCCCGCCGACCCGACCGGGTCGTGCTCAGTGGGAAGACATGACGCCCCCAAACTGTCGCGGGGAGGCGGCGCCCGTCACATCCGCTGTGCGATCCGTCTGGCCTCGTCGTACCGCTCGAGGACCTCCTCGCCGTGCAGGTCGACCAGGTACTCGCGGCCGCGGCGCACGGCGACGGGTTGCAGGTGCGGCAGCAGCGGGTTGTCGACCACGACGGTGTTGTTGGCCCGGAACTCGTACGCGCGGATGGGCGTCGTGAGGCTCAGGTTCACGACGGTGTGGTTCCAGCCCTTCTGGATCGGCAGCAGATCACCTCTGTGCTGCACGGCCTCGTACTCGAGGTTGTCGCCGAACAGTGTGAGCGCGCCCTCCTCGCCACAGGCGTAGACCATGACGATGACATCCGTCTCCGGGTGCCAGTGCGCGTTGGCGATGAAACCCGGCGGCACGTCCAGGCCGCCGGCGCAGATGTCGATCTCTGGCGCGTTGCCTTCCGGACGTCCGTCGACCAGTGGGCGGATCCGATGCCCCTGCGGGGTGAGCACCGGATCGATCGACTCGAAAGGGATTGCGGTGGGAGGTTTGGTCAACATGGTGCGTTCCTCTCCGTGGGCATTCCTCTCCTTGGGCACGTTGCTCGCCCGTCGGACCGGCGGGCGAGCCTGGCCAGCCATCCCTGTCCGTGCGCGGTGCCGTCACAGAGTTTGGGGGTTGCGGAGAAATAACGGGAGATGTGACGCCGATTTGTTGGCGAGAAGTTGCCATTGCAACTGTGGTGGTCATGAAATCGCAAGTCGATTGTTTGCCAGCAGGCAAGCATGGGTGCTGCACGCGCCGTCTGCACGTGCAGAACAGCAACAAAATCGTGTCCCGTAAAGGTTTGCGTTGTGGCCAGTTAGACAGGTATGACGCGTCTCAATGTATTGACAAATGCCCGGCAAGCGTGCGAACGCCAAGTGAGAACGACAATTGTCCCGGGTATTCAGGGGCAATCGTCGGCATTTGCTGTCACCCGGGGAATTCGGGCCTCATCGGCCCGTGGGAACACCGGCCGCGGCCGGATCGGAGGGGTGCGGGGGGCCGTTGGCGGTCCGCGGGGAGCCGAGGCGGTGTCACCTTCCGCTCGCCGAACGGCGCGCCGGCAACAGCCGACGGCACGCCGAGCGACGGCGGACCGCCGACGATGACCGTCACGAGGCTGGTGAGCGCGAGCGGGCCCGCCCCTATAGTCGCCGGCGGGAGGGCTGAGCGATGAAGGCCGTGGTGTACGACGACTACGGGGCCGTGCCGGCGGTGACCGAGGTGCCGGCGCCCGCCTGCCCACCGGGCGGCGCGGTGCTCGAGGTCCGGGCGACCGGCGTGTGCCGGTCGGACTGGCACGCCTGGCGCGGGCATGATCCGGTGCCGCTGCCGCACGTGCCCGGGCACGAGTGGGCCGGCGTGGTGGCCGAGGTCGGCGCGGACGTGACGCTGTGGCGGCCCGGGGACCGCGTGACCGTGCCGTTCGTGTGCGGGTGCGGCACCTGCGCGTACTGCCTCGCCGGCGACGCGCAGGTCTGCCCACGCCAGACACAGCCCGGTTTCACCGGCCCGGGCTCGTTCGCCGAGCGCGTGGCGATCCACGCGGCGGACACGAACCTGGTGGCATTGCCCGACTCGGTGGACTTCGTGACGGCCGCGTCACTCGGCTGCCGCTTCGCCACGGCGTTCCGCGCGGTGACCGCCCACGGCCGGGTGGGCACCGGGGACTGGCTGGCCGTGCACGGCTGCGGCGGGGTGGGCCTGTCGGCGGTCATGATCGGGGTGGCACTGGGCGCACGCGTGGTCGCGGTGGACATCGCGGCCGTGGCGCTGGACCGGGCGCGCGCGTTGGGCGCCGAGCACGTCGTGGCGGCCACCGCCGACACGGCGGCCACGATCCGCGAGCTGACCGGCGGGGGCGCCACGGTGTCGATCGACGCGCTGGGCTCGCCGCGGACCGCGGCGGCGTCGGTGCGCTGCCTGCGCCGCCGGGGCCGGCACGTGCAGGCCGGCCTGCTGCTGGCCGGCCCGACCCCGCTGCCGATGGACGTGGTCGTGGCACACGAGCTGGCGATCCACGGCACGCACGGCCTGGCGGCGGCCGGGTACCCGCCACTGCTGGCCATGATCGCCGACGGGACGCTGCGGCCGGAGCTGTTGGTGGGCAAGGTGATCGGGCTCGACGACGCGCCGGCCGCGCTCGCCGCCATGGACCACCCACCGGCAGATGCCGGCATGACCGTGGTCGCCCTCGGCGCGGATCACGGTGCGGCCACATAGCCATTACCGCGGAGTTTCCGCGCCGCAATTGTCATCAACGGACAGTTTTGGTGGACTGACCGCAAAACCGTGGTCACTCAGCGAAGCGTACGGATTACAGTCCGTATCACTCACCGGTCTGACGACTTTGCCCCCCATCAGTCTGGCCAGGAAAGGACAATCTGGACAAACGATTTGCACGGGCAACGAAGGTGCGATTTCCCGCCGGAGCCCAATGCCCAGGCGTCCACGCGAGGTTTTGTGAACCGCGCAGCAGCTCCGAATTCCTGTCACCACTGATTCATCGGTCCCGGCACCCCATTCCTGGTCGCACTGGAAAACGCGAACCACACCGTTCGTCGACAGTTCTTGGTGGGCTGCCCCGCCAGCGAGCGGAACGGCCCGCAGGGACGGCCTCTTGCCGGCCGCCGCCGCGCCGCGGCGCCGCCCATCACGTGGCCCGGCACGCCGAGCTGGCGCGTTCCAGGGGTCGCGCACACTGCTCGATGTCGGTCAGGTAGCCGAGCGCGGCGAGCAGCTGGTCGGGGCGGGCCGAAGCCACGAGATCGCGACCCGCGACTCGGTGAAGCCCCGCGTGGACCCGTCGCTGTTTTCCCTCCTGATTCACGAGGTATTGCCGAAATACCACTACTCGACGGTAACCAAGCCCTGCGCCGTTTTGAACGGCGCACGCGGGAACTGTCACCGGCGTCAGCGGAAAAGCGCGGCCATTTTGTCACGAGGGCGCGAATGACGGTTTTACCCGGATGGGTGTTACCGTTCGTCCGGTGCGGGCACGGGAGCGGCGGGTCATCGAGGCGGTCGCGGCGTGCCTCGGCGCCGAGCCGGACCCGCGGGTGCTGGCGTCGACGATCGGCACCGCGGCGGGGGCCACCGGATGTGCGCTGGTCGTCGCGGGTGAGCGCTACCAGTGGGGCGACGGCGGACCCTGGCTCGAGCAGGTGGTCACCTACGGCGGCGAGCCGCAGGGCGTCCTCGCGGTCACGCCCGAGGCGGTCGGGCCGCTGCCGGCCGTCGCCGCGGTGCTCGGCCTGCCGCTGGCGGTGATCCGGCTGACCACGGAGACCGACCGGCTGCGCCGCGAGGGCGACGCGGCCGCGCGGGAACTGGTGGACGACCGCTGGCGGGCCGCCGCGGAGATGGAGCAGGAGCGGCGCGGCCTGGAGCGCGACCTGCACGACGGCGCGCAGCACCACCTCGTCGCGCTGCGGATGCGCCTCGCGCTCGTCGAGCACACGGGCCGGGGCGTGGACGACCTGCTCAAGCGGCTGGACACCGCCGAGCGGGTACTGGTCGACACGGCCGGCGGCGTGCTGCCGGTCGCACTGGTCAACGGCGGTCTCGCGGCGGCGCTGAAGGCGGAGTTGGCCAGCCACGCGGACGTCACCCTCGACATCGGGGGGCTGCGGCGCCGGTACCCGTCGGTGGTCGAGACGGCGGTGTACTTCGTGTGCATGGAGGCCGTGAACAACGCGCACAAGCACGCGCGCGGGGCGCGGATCACGGTGTCCGCCCGGGACAGCTACCGCGGCCTGGAGTTCGAGGTCACCGACGACGGCCCGGGGTTCGTCGTGACGCCCAGCTCGGGCCTGCGCAACCTGACCACCCGCGCGGCGGATGTCGGCGGCACCGCCGAGGTCGTCTCCGCACCCGGCCAGGGCACCACGGTCCGCGGCGTCGTCCCGTTGTGAACGCTCACCCGTCGATCTTCTGGGCGCGCAGGTAGGCAAGGACGGCCAGCACGCGGCGGTGGTGCACGGTCTGGTCGCCGGGCAGGTCGAGCTTGGCGAAGATCGCGGCCGAGTGCTTCTCCACGGCCTTCGGCGACACGAACAGCTCCTGGGCGATCGCGTTGTTCGTGCGGCCCTCGGCCATCAGGCGGAGCACGTCCAGCTCGCGTTCGGAGAGTGCGGCCAGCGGGCTGTCGGCCGGGGCCTGCACGAGCCGCTTGGCCAGTACCGGCTCGATGACGATCTCGCCCGCGGCGATGCGGTCCAGGGTGTCGGCCAGCACCTGCACACCGGCGATGCGTTCCTTCAGCCGGTACCCGATGCGCTCGGCGCCGATCTCCAGCACGCGCATCAGGTAGTGCGTCTCCGCGTAGTGCGACAGCAGCAGCAGGCCGGTCTCGGGACGCAGTGCGCGGATCCGTTCCGCCGTGGTCAGCCCGCCGTCCGGCTCGGGCGGCATGCGGATGTCGAGGATGGCGACGTCCACCGGCTCGGTGACGACGATCTTCAGCAGGGCGTCGCCGTCCGCGACGGTGCCGACCACCTCGTGGCCGGCGGCCCCCAACAGCAGGACCAGGCCCTCGCGGAACAGGGCGCCGTCCTCGGCGATGGCTACGCGCATCGCAGCACCGCCCGGTGGTGACGTGGTGTGTCCCAGCCCGGTTGCAGATCGGTGATGTGCACCCGCACGAACCGCCTCCCTCGCACGCGCACCCGCACGGCACTGCCCGGGCACAGGGTGTGCAGGTGGTCGGCGACCAGCAGGCCTGTGCGGGAACGGGCCTCGGAACCCAGTTCGCGGCGCGGCAGGTCCAGCCGCAGCCGCAGGTCACGCCGCTCGGCGACCGAGCGCAGCGCCGGCTCCAGCCCGGCGCTGACCAGGACCGGCGGGTACAGGGTGGAACCGAGCCCGCGGAGGTCGTCGATGGCGCGGCGCAGCGTGCCCAGCGCGGCGTCCAGCCGGGCCTCGGTGTCAGGGTCGTCGACCGCCATGGAGATCAAGCCTAGTTCCAGCGCCAGCGCGGACATGTCGGCGGCCGCGCCGTCGTGCAGGAAGCGTTCCATGTCGCACCGCAGCCGCGCGACGTCGCGGTCGGGCGCGCACAACCACGTACCCGACCGCGACGACCCACGCACGACTCCACCCACCGCACCAGCCTCCTTGCCCGAACGGGCATCAGCAAGGGTGTGTACCCCACCGGGAGGTAGGGACATCCCCACCCCCCTTTAGGATTCCTACCGGCTGTCGCCGACCGGACGCGGGGAGTCGCACATATGCCGTACGGAGTGGGCATCGATCTCGGGACCTCGTTCACCTCGGTGGCGGCGCACGGCCCTGGCGGAGCACGGATGGTGCCGCTGTCACCCGACGTGGTCGTTCCCTCGGTGGTCTACGCGGCGCCCGACGGCACACTGCTGACCGGTGCGGCGGCCGAGCGGGCGGTGCGGGCCGGCACCGAGCCCGGCCGGGTGGCGCGCGGGTTCAAGCGGCGCCTCGGCGACCCGACGCCGCTGGTGCTCGGCGGTGCGGCCTACTCCCCGGCCGCACTGATGGCCGCGCAGCTCCGGGACGTCCTCGCCCAGGTCACCCGCGTGCTGGGCGAGCCGCCGTCCTCGGTCGTGCTGACCTGCCCCGCCATCTGGGGGCCGTACCGGCGGGAGCACTTCGCCGAGGTGCCGCGCCTGGCGGACCTGCCGGGGAGCCACCTGATCACCGAGCCGGAGGCGGCCGCGACCCACTACTCCGCGGAACGCACGCTGGGCGACGGCGAGGTCGTCGCGGTGTACGACCTCGGCGGCGGCACGTTCGACACCACCATCCTGCGGATGCGGTCGGGCGGCATGGAGATCCTCGGCACCCCGGAGGGCATCGAGCACCTCGGCGGCATCGACTTCGACGAGACGCTGCTGGCACACGTCGACGACCGGCTCGACGGCGCGGTCAGCGCGCTCGACCGGACCGACCCGGCGCAGGCCGCTGCGCTGGCCGAGATCCGGACATTGTGCGTGCGGGCCAAGGAGGAGCTGTCGACCGAGCCGGACGTCGAGCTGACCCTGCCGCTGCCGTCCGGGCCGCGCCAGCTGCTGATCACGCGGCTGCAGCTGAACGACATGATCCGGCCGTCGGTGCGGCTGACGACCGACGGGCTGCGCAGGACGATCGCCTCCGCCGGGCTGAGACCCGAGGACCTGTCCGCGATCCTGCTGGCCGGTGGCTCGTCCCGCATCCCGCTCGTGCAGCAGTTCGTGCACGAGGAGTTCGGCAAGCCCGTGCGGGCGGCACTGCACCCCAAGTTCACCGTGGCCCTGGGCGCCGCGGCCAGCCTGGCCCGGCCCGCGCCGTCCCAGGAGACCACGCGGCAGCTGGCACCCGTCTCACCGCCGATGGGCATCCCCCGGCAGACACCACCCGTGGCGTCGCTGCCCGCCGGGGTGCTCCGTGGCCGGCGGCGGAGGTGGCTCGTGCCGGTCGCCGCCGCGGCGGTGGTCGCGCTCGTCGCGGCCGTGACGGCGATGGTGCTGACCGCCGGCAGCGACCCGGTGCGCACGGCCAGCGCCGGCTCGACCGTCACCACCGACACGACCACCTCCACGGTCGCGACGCCGGGCCCGTCGGTCGTGCCGCCCGCGGGCGGGAGCGCGACGACCTCGACGAGGACCGAGCCGACCGCGCCGGTCATACCGGGGCAGCCCAAGCCGCCGACGCTGTGGGTCTACGACAGCGGGCCCGTGCCGCCGTTCCACAGCCTGATCGCCTCCACGGAGAACTGGTCCGGAGTGGACTTCGGTGACGAGGGCGCGCGGCAGAAGCCGATCTCGGCGGCCCCGGACGGCAACGGTGGCCTGCGGGTGAAGTGGACCGGCGGCTCACCCGGGCAGATCTACCTGCAGAACGTCGCCGACGCGCGGGACCTGACGTCCTATGTGAACTCGGGCGGCGCGCTCGTGTTCGACGTCGTGGTGCACCAGCCGCCGGCCGACCGCACGACGGTCGCGGTGCACTGCATCTACCCGTGCGCCTCCGAGGTCGAGGCGACGAAGCTGTTCCGCGACATGCACCCGGAGACCAGGACCACGGTGAAGATCCCGCTGACCTGCTTCACCGCGCACGGCCTCAACGCCGCCATGGTCAACACGCCTTTCCTGGTCTACACCGGGGGCGCCTTCGACGCGACGTTCTCCGACATCCGTTGGGAGTCGGCCGTGCCGGACGCCATCCCGTGCACCGACCTGAGTTAGGGCGTGACCCCGGGAGCGACGGTGTAGCACGCCGGGCGGAGGTCCGCCGGCAGTGATCCCACGAACGCGCCGACCTCCCTCAGTGCGACGCCGGGTCCGATGTGGAGTGTCCGGCCGCGGGTGCCGGGTAGCGGCTTCACCACGGGCGCGGGTTGGCCGTCCCGGTGGATCACCGCGCCGTCTGGGGTGGACGTCACCGTCAGGCCGGCGCACGGGAGCGTGCCCCGGCGGCGCCACACGTCGCCGAGCGAGATCAGCCCGTCCCGCAGCGCCGCGACCGCCCACACGTCCGGCATAGCCCCTCCGTTCCACCACCCCCTCTGCCCGGGACACGGCTCCCACCGGGTGAACGGTTCACGGCTGGGGATAGCCCTACCCGGTGAAGCGGGACAACCCCCCGGGTCGGAGGGATAGACCCAGCGATTTCGGTGGCCACAGCGACCAGGCTCGTTCCCAACGGAACAGGTGCGTTCCCAACCGGAACCGGGGAGGAAAGCAGATGGCCACCATGGACAACGTCGTCGAGGCACACGGCCCCGCTCTACTCGCCTACGCGACCCGGCTGACCGGCGGGGACCGCCACGCCGCCGAGGACGTCGTGCAGGAGACCTGGTTGCGGGCCTGGCGGCACGTCGACCGGCTGACCGAGGACCGCGGGTCGGTGCGCGGGTGGCTCATGCGGGTGGCGCACAACATCGCGATCGACCAGCACCGCGGCCGCCGCGCCCGGCCGACCGAGGTCGAGCTGCCGGAGCTGGACGTGCCCGGCACGCCCGTGATCCCCGCGCCGAGCGACGAGGTGGAGACCCGGGTGGTCGTCGACGCCGTGCTGGACAACCTGTCCACGGAACACCGCACCACGCTGGTGGAGGTCTACTTCGCCGACCGCACCGCGAGATCGGCGGCGTCCGTGCTCGGCGTGCCCGTCGGCACCGTGAAGAGCCGGGTCCACCACGCGCTCAACACGCTGCGCTGCGTCCTGCCCCAGCGGCGGCTCGAAGCCGCCTGACACGCGTCGAGAAGAAAAGACCGAGCCCACCACGTGCTGGTGGGCTCGGCCAGGTTCGTTCCACCCTGAGTACCGGCGTGCGCCGGGGTCGTGCGACTGATCGTCAACCGAACTCGCGCCCGAAGGCCACCATGAGATCCCCCTTTTCTCGCCACTACTTACCCTTCCAGGTAATCAGAAAACGAACCTCCTCGCCACCGAGTAGTCTGTCGCGACCCCGCTGGTGAGGTGCACCTGTTCTCGTCGCTCCGGCATCGGGGGCGCCGATGGCGTGCCACAGCGAAACTTCCGGTCCGCGTGAGCGCTCCAGAATGCGCGGACCAGCGTGCTACTCTTTTTCCGGAGAACATTGGTTCCGGAATTATCGGAAATTCTCGGAAATTGGACATTCCTGAGATCTCAACGAGGAGATTCTCGCGATGATCAGAAGACGAATCCTCAGCTGGCTCGGCGCGGCCCTGCTGGGCGCCGGGCTGCTCGTGGGGCAGTCGGCACCCGCGTCGGCCGCCTCGCTGGTGGAGATCACCAACTTCGGCACGAACCCCAGCGGGCTGCGCATGCACCTGTACGTGCCGGACGGCGTGCCGGCGAACCCCGCCGTCCTGGTCGCCGTGCACTACTGCACCGGCACCGGGCCCGCGTTCTACAGCGGCACGGAGTTCGCGCGGCTGGCCGACCAGTACAAGTTCATCGTGATCTACCCGTCGGCGACCCGCAGCGGGCAGTGCTTCGACGTGTACACGAACGAGGCGTTGCACCGCAACGGGGGCAGCGATCCCGTCGGCATCCGCTCGATGGTCAGCTACGTGCAGCAGCGGTACAACGCCGACTCGAACCGGATCTTCGTGACCGGCGCGTCGTCCGGCGCGATGATGACCAACGTCCTGCTCGGCGACTACCCGGACGTGTTCAAGGCGGGCGCGGCGTTCATGGGCGTGCCGGCCACGTGCTTCGCGACCACGCCGCCGAACACGTGGAACAGCGACTGCGCCAACGGGAACGTCGTCAAGACGGCGCAGCAGTGGGGCGACGCGGCCCGCGCGATGGACCCCGGGTACTCGGGTCCGCGGCCCCGCATGCAGCTCTGGCACGGCACGGCGGACACGACACTGCACTACCCGAACTTCGGTGAGGAGATCAAGCAGTGGACGAACGTGCTCGGCGTGAGCCAGACCCCGTCGTCCACCGACACCCCGCAGTCCGGCTGGACCAGGACGCGCTACGGCGGCACCGGCACGACGGCCCCGGTCGAGGCGATCAGCGTCAACGGTGTCGGGCACAGCCTGCCGCTCGCCGGTCAGGCGGCGATGGCGATCGCGTTCTTCGGCCTGAACACGAGCACTCCCCCGCCGACCGACCCGCCGCCGACGAACCCGCCGCCCTCGGGTGGGGCGTGCGCCGTGGAGTACACCGTGAGCGCGTGGAACACCGGACTGACCGCGACCATCAAGGTCACCAACGGCACGACGAGCGCGGTCAACGGCTGGACGCTCCAGTTCGCGCTGCCGAGCGGGCAGACCATCACGTCCAGTTGGGGCGCCTCGTACTCGCCGGTCAGCGGCCAGGTCACGGCGACGCCCGCGTCCTACAACACGACGATCAACGCGAACAGCTCGGTGAGCTTCGGCTTCCAGGCCAACCACACCGGCAACACCGCTGAGCCGTCGTCGTTCGCGCTCAACGGAACCGCCTGCACGGTGTCCTGACGCGGACAACCGGGGCCCGGCACTGCCGGGCCCCGGTTCTCACTCATCCGAGGTAGCTGGACAGGCACACCATGTCCGGCTCGAAGCCGAGCGACCGCCAGAACTGGTGGTCGTCCTCGGCACCCGCGCAGGACAGGTAGCGGATGGTGTGCGCGTCGCGCTCCCGCAGCCACTCGATGGCGGCCACCGCCAGCGCGCTGCTGATCCCCTTGCCGCGCGAGGACGGCACGACGTACAGCGAGTCGATCCGCCCGGCCCGGCCGGGCAACAGCCCGTCCTCGACGTCCATCCAACCGTTGACGAAGCCGACGATGTCACCGTCGCATGCCACGAGGCAGAACGCGTCGCGGTGCCACGCGGACACGTCCAGCATGCGCGACAGGTTCCGCCTGCCCCGCTCGGTGAGCGGGCCGCTGTCCGGGACCTCCCGGCACATGCGGTCCCACAGGTGCCCGACGGCGTCACCCTCGCCGTCGTGAATTCTCCTGATCTCCATGCTCTTCCCTCCGTTGCCGAATGTGTCACCGATCGGCACGGAAGGCGGAGCACGCGGCCATGTCTAACGTCAACCAGGCATGGCGCCAGGATAGTCGGAGGTCCGCGCCCCCGGTATCCCCGAACCGTCAGACCGCGGTGAGGAACTGGTCGGGGCGCAGTGCGCGGGACACGATGCGGGTGTCGCCAATCCACCCGTAGAACCCCTGGCCGAACTGCTCCGCGAACTGGGTTGCACCGATGACGAACGGCTTGCCGAGGGTCGAGATGCCCCGGGACTCCTCCGCGGCGTTGCGGGTGATCTTCGAGCCGTCCACGTGGATCACCGTGTGGTGGCCGTCGTTCACGACGGCGACGTGGGTCCAGCGGCCGACGGGCAGCGCGTGGCTCCACGACGTCGGGTCGGCGTCCCCGGGCACCGGGTACACGACGAACTGCAGGAACCGCTCGCCCGACAGGTTCAGGCTGCACGTCGGCTCGTCCGGGGACCAGCCGCTGTGCTTGCCGGCGTCCCCGGCGCGGCCTTCCCAGCTCAGGATGCCCATCCACGCGTGCTCGCCCTCGAAGGGCGCCGGCAGCTTCAGGAACGTCTCGATCGTGTAGCCCGACTCGAACGTCATGCTGTTGATGGGCGCGTTCACACCGGTGTGCAGGATCGCGCCGCGGTCGGGGCGCTGGCCGCCGTCGAACCGGAGGCTCGCGTGCGCGGGCTGCGCGTCGTGGTGGTCGGCCGACCAGGTGAGCACCTCCGGCGGGCCGCCGTGCAGGCGCTCGGCGGTGAGATCGTTGCCGTTGCCGGTCAGGTCGCGGGCCACCGTGCCGGCGGCGACCGGGGCACCGTCCTGCCCCGGCGTGAACCCGGCCGCGTCGAACCGCCAGTACGCGACCGTGCCACGCGGCATCACCGCACGCGGCGGACGCGGGGCGGGCAGCTCGGGCGGGGCGAACCCCGCGAACCGCTCACGGAAGTCGATCGCGATGCTGAACCGGTCGACGTCGCCGGTCAGCTCGACGGTCTCGGCCTCGAGCGGGGTGCGCGTCCGCTTGGCCAGCAGCCACGGCGACAGCGTCTGCACGTCGATCACGTCGCGGGCCAGGTCGAACCCGTACAGCCGCACCATGCCGGCGCCGCCGTAGTAGCGGTCCTGGTAGTTCGTGATGTGAACGTGAACGTCGTGGCCGAAGTCGTTGCGCAGCGTCACCCGCCCCGGCGGCCAGTAGTGCCCGCCCATCGCCAGGAAGAACTGGTCGTTGCCGCGGATCAGGCCGTCCCAGAGGCGCTGCCCGTGCTCGGACAGCGTGGCGTGCCCGGCGTCGTCCGCCCAGGCCAGGTCGTGGGTCGTCAGGATCGCGGGCAGGTGCGGGTGATCGTGCACAACGCGCTGGGCCCACCGGAGCCCGGTGTCGGACACCCGCCAGTCCATGGCGAGCTGCAGCCACTCCCGCCCGCCCGCGGTGAAGACGTGGAAGCTGTTGTAGCCGCCGGGTGACGAGCCGCGGTAGGTGGGCACGCGGGTGAACCGCCGGGGCCCGAACGTGCGCAGGTACTGGGAGTCGCCGCGCTGGTCGTCGCTGCCGGAGTCGATGTCGTGGTTCCCGGCCAGGACGCTGTAGGGCATGGTCGGCACCATGACCCGGTCGGCCGCGCGCATCTCGGTCTCGGTGCCGTGCTCGGTGACGTCGCCGAGGTGGGCCATGAACACGACGCCGGACTTCGCGAGGTAGCGCAGCGTCTCCCGCACCGGCTCGTGGTCCGAACCACCCTCGTCGAGCAGGTACTGGGTGTCCGGCAGCACCGCGACGGTGAAGCGGCCGGACCGGACGTCGGGGCGGCCGCCCGGTTCGGCGGTCGCGGGCACGACCCCGGCGACCACGGTCCCGGAGACGACGGCGGCGAGCGGCGCGCTGGCCGCGGCCCACAGCAGGTTTCGACGCGAGACGTTGTCCACGTGCGACAGCCTTGGCCGACCCGCTGGCGAGCCGGTGACGGCCAGCGGAACCGCGCTCGTCGGTCAGCCGAACTCGGAGTGCGGCCAGCGGTCAGAGCGGCGCCAGCGGGCCCGGGTAGGCGGCCGGGGACACGCAGCTGTCCAGCGACACGAGCGAGCAGAACGCCGGCGGCTTGACCGGTGTGTAGCCGGGCGGCACGCCATGGGCGCCGATCAGGGACCGGTACGTGGCGACCGCGTCGGTGGGGTGGCGGGTCAGCGCCGGGTCGGTCAGGGCGTCCACTGTGTACAGTCCGAAGCGCGGCCGGTAGCTGCCCCACTCGTAGTTGTCGGTGATGCTCCAGTAGTTGTAGCCGATCACGTCGATGCCGTCGGCCTTCGCGCGCTGGAGCCAGTAGACGTGGTCGCGCAGGTGGTCCGACCGCGTGTAGCCGTCGGGGCGCGGGAGGCCGTTGTCGGTCGGCATGCCGTTCTCCACCACGTAGACCGGCAGTGCCGGGAACTTCCGCGCGTAGTACCGCATCGCGTAGTAGATGCCGTCCGGTTGGGGGTCGATCTTCCAGAACTCGCCGCTCGCGCCGTGGATGGCCGAGAGGTTGTCCAGGCTGGCGCCGTAGTAGTAGTCCAGGCCCATGAAGTCCAGCTTGTCCGCGACGTGGTCGATGAAGCTCGCGTCCATCGCGACCTGCGCGCCGGCCGGCAGGTAGGCCGCCGTGCTGGACACCATGGCACCCGGGTCCAGCTGGTGGATCAGGTCGTAGGCCCGCCGGTGCACGGTGACCAGCCGGGACAGCATCCACGGCGCCTGCCACGCCTGGAGCCCGCCGTTGCCGATCTCGTTCTGCACGTAGGTCGTCGCCTCGTTGACGGTGATCCAGATGGCGCCCTTGCCCTTGTACCGGTCGACCACGCGGCGCGCGTTGGCCAGCCAGTCGTCGACGGTGGCGGCGGAGTCCCAGCCGCCCTGGTCGACCACCCAGCCCGGGTACACCCAGTGGTCCAGAGTGATCATGGGCCGCATGCCGGCCGCCACGATGTGCGCGACCACATCGTCGTAGTACGCGAGCTCCGCCTGGTCCAGCACGCCCTTGCGGGGCTCGATCCGCGCCCACTCCACGCCGAACCGGAACACCTTGACGCCCATGGCCTTCGCGTTCGCGATGTCCTCGGCGTAGCGGTGCCGGAAGTCCACCGCGTCGACGTACGGGTCCTTGATCGACGACGTGTGCGCCTGCTCGTAGCGCCGCCAGTTGCTGTCCGGCGCCGAGCCCTCCGACTGGTACCCCGACGTCGCCACCCCCCACAGGAACTCGTCCGGCACGGCCCGGGCCGGCGACGCCCCGACCGAGGCGATCATGCCGGCGAGTACGGCGAGAACGGCTCCGAGAACTGTGCTGCGGCGCATGGGTCCTCCCGGCGGAGACGGCGAGGCCTGATGCTACTCGGGAGTAGGTACGTTGGCCAGTAGTCGGCCGGTCACCGTGAGACCGCCCTCGGGGCGCGTACTGGCCTCGACCTGAGCGCCGTGCGCGGCGACGATCGGCAGTCCCATGCCGAGGCCGTCACCGATGGCGGTGCGGTCGGGGGTCAGCCGGGCGAAGGGTTGGAAGAGGTTGGTCCAGCTGGTCCGGCGGGACCGCCCGAGACCTGGATCAGGGCGTGCGAGCCGTTGGTGCGCCACGGCTCGCCGCTCGACTCCAACCGTGTCAGCACGTCCGCGGGCACGCCCACCACGACGTCGGACTTGAGAGTGCGGACCGCGACCACCGGGCCGGGGAAGTACTCCGTGACCGTCTCGAACGCGGTGTCGGCCGGCCACGCCTGGTCGCCGACTAGACGGCGGTAGTTCAGATCCCCCTTCATGACGGTGACCGTCGCGGTCGCGAAGTCCTCCGCCAGGTCCGCCGGCATCTCGTGGTAGGTCCAGGGCGCCACCGAGAACGGGTGCGCACGCACCGCCACGGCGCCGGACCGGACCGCCTGCCACAGCCGTTCCCCCGCCGCCTCGGTCGGACCACCGCGTAGGCGGCGCAGGGCCGCCAGCACGTCGGCCATCGTCGCGTCGGAGGTGAAGTACGGGTATGCCTTGACGTGCAACAGGATCTCCTCGGCGCGGCCGGTGGTCAGCAGGTGGTCGGCCAGCAGCAGGTCGGGCACCAGCTCCCGACCCGAGTTGTCGGCGACGACGCACACGAGGCCGGTCAGCAGCGGCCACATCGCCGCGCTGTCGTCGACCACCAGCGCGCTCGCCCGGCCGCCCCGCACCTGTAGCTGGAACCCCAGGTCGGCCTGGTTGCCCCACAACGACGCGGTCAGCAGCGCGTCCGGGTCGGGCCGCGCGCCGAGCGTGTCCAGCTCGTCCGCCAGCTCCCGGCCGCGCAGCTCCGCGGACTTCGCGGGCTCGAACGGGTCGACGCCGCGCCACGGCCCCGGCCGGAAGTAGCCGACCGCCTCGAGCAGCTTGCGGTAGAAGAAGCTCTCGGCCCACAGGAACGGCACGTCGTACCAGGACTCGCCGAGGTAGTCGCGGCCCCACTGCGCCCAGACGTCGTGATCGTGGGCGTCCGGCGGCAGCGGGCGGACGGCGCCGGTGATCTCCTCGGCCAGCTCGTCGAGCGCCCGCAGGCGGTCGGGCGAGTACGGCAGCCCGTCGCGGACCTTGGCGATCAGCTTCGGGTGCCGGTCGTGCAGGACACTGTGGGGGAACGAACCCGGCGGGCTGGTCAGCACAGGATTGGGCACGCCCGAGTATGTCAGTGGTCCGCGTGGCGCGCCCTGTTCGCGTCCGGCTGCGGGCGCAGCCCGTCGAGTACCACGGCGACACCCCGACCGCGGGCGGCCGGTGTCGGTAGCCGCTGCTCCATGACGAGCGTGCCCGCGATGATCGCGTGGAGTTCGCCGATCCCGACGTCCGTGCGCACGGCGCCCAGGCGCTGAGCTCGCTCCAGCAGCACCCGCAGTGCCTCGGCGAGGTGCCCACCGGCGTCCCGGACGGAGTCGGCGACGTCGTCGGCGGTGGTGAACGCCGCGGTGAGGGCGAGGTGGTCGCGCGCGCTGTCGACGAGCTGGCGGAAGAAGTCGAAGAACGCCTGGCCCGCGTCCCGCGCCTCGGCGCGGCGACGCGCATCCTCGGCGAGGCCGGCCAGCCGCTCGGCGATGACCGCGGCCAGCAGCTCCTGCTTGGTCGGGAAGTGCCGGTGCACCGTCCCCGCGCCCAGGCCGGCCCGCCGCGCGATCTCGTCCAGGCTGATCGACGGGCCATCCGTGGCGAACGCGTCCCTGGCGACGGCGAGGACACGCTCCCGGTTGCGCAGTGCGTCGGCCCGCGGGCGCCGGACGGCTCTGCCGGATGGCGGCACCGAGTCGGGCATGACCACGATCCAATCCTTGTAACCGGGGCGCTCGCCCCGTATCTTGAACCGGGGCGCTCGCCCCGCTTCTGTCGGACAGCTCAGCGAGGAGACTATGATGATCGTCGTGACCGGCGCCAACGGCCGCTTCGGGCGCCAGGTGCTGGAGCACCTCCTGCACACCCAGCCGGCAGGCGACCTGGTCGCCAGCGTTCGGGACCCGGCGCGAGCAGGCGAATGGGAACGCCGCGGCGTCCCGGTCCGGCGGGGCGACTTCGACGATGCCGCCAGCCTCGGCCAGGCGTTCGCCGGCGCCGACACGGTGCTGCTGAACGCGACCAACTACGGGACCGCCCCACAGGCCCGCGCGCGGCAGCAGGCCACGGCCGTCCGCGCCGCCGAGCAGGCGCGCGTGCGTCGGATCGTGTTCACCAGCTGGCCCGATCTGGAGGCGTACCCGCACGACTCGGCCGCCGACTACCGGCAGACGGAGAAGCTGCTGTCCGGCTCGGGCATGGCCTTCTCCGTCCTCCGGCTGACCTACGGGCTGGCCGACGTCGTGGCCCGCGACGTGCGCACCGCGCTCGGCACCGGGGTGCTGACCGCCCCCGCCGGCACCGCCCGCACCGCTCCCGCCGCCACCGGCGAGCTCGCCGAGGCGACCGCCAACGCCCTGGTCGAAAGCGGTCATGACGGCGCGGTTCTCGAGCTGACCGGCCCGGACGCCATCACCTGGCACGACCTCGCCGCGCTCGCGTCCACACTGGCCGGCACCGACATCGCGTACCGGTCCGTGTCCGAGCAGGAGTTCCGGCGGCACTCCCTCGCGAACGGGTTCCCGGAAGCCGTTCTGGACGAGCTGATCGCGATCTACGCCGCGTTCCGCGCCGGCTGGACCGCCACACCCAGTGCGGACCTCACCCGCCTGCTGCACCGCCCCGCCACGCCGGCCGGGGAGGCGGTACGCCAAGCCGTCCAGCCGCCGCGGTAGAGGCGGTCGCCGACGGGTGCGCGGGCGGGTCGAACGGTCAGCTCCCCGCCAGCAGTTGGTCGCCCAGCGGGGTGCGGTGGTAGAGGACCGCGCGGCCGTCGCGGCGGGTGGTCAGGATTCCCGCCGCACGCAGGGATCTCAGGTGCACGTTCAGCGTCGGCGCGCTCAGGTCCAGCTGTGCGGCCAGCTGTGTCGTCGACATCGGCAGTTCCAGCAGTGCCAGGATCATGGCCCTGGTGCGGCCGATCACCGCCGCCAGTGGCGGCTCGGCCGTGCCCGGTGCCGACTCCCACAGCCTGCCCAACCCGCGTGGCGAGTACTTCAGGCTCGGCAGCGGGTCCGCCGTGCTCACCTGCACGTCCGGCCACACGAACGCGCACGGCACCAGCAGCAGCCCTCGACCCCGCAGCTGGGCGCGGCCCTCGTAGTATTTCACGATCGTCAGCAGGTCGCCGCGCATCGCCACCGACGGGTGCAGCGTGCGGAACAGCCGCGTGACCCCGCCGGTCGCCAGCTCGTCCAGCCGGTGGGCGAGGTCGGCCTGCAGCAACGCGTGCACGCGGGGCCAGTGCGGTGCCACCGCCGCGTGCCAGTACCGCTCCAGTTCGGACACGATCCGCGTCATCGCGCGTTCCGGGTCGGCGAGCAGGTCCCGCATCAGCGCGGCGCGCCGGGCGCGGCCGGGGCCCTGCTGCGCGACCCGATGCTGGGCGAGGTGCGCCAGTTCGGCGGCGACGACGTCGGTTGCCGCGGCGGCCACCTGCTCGAGGCTCGACTCGATCGTCGTCGTGCGGCCGGCTGGGGTGGGCACGAGGAAATCCGGCACGTAGCCGGTCGGCCGGACCAGGGAGGTCAGCAACTCGAGGTCCACGCCGTCGAGCCGCCGCCGGACGGTCGCGAGCCACGGGCCGTGCAGCCCACCGGACTGGTCGAGCGACAGCGTGCGCAGGCTCGCGACGGTCTCCGCGACGGGTGAGAACGCGAACCGGATCCGCCGGTAGTCCTCCGGTGTGAACGCCAGCTCGATCATTAGCTCCCAGCCTAATCGTCGGTCGGGAGGCCGTGCCGCTGCCAGAGTCGCTGCCATGCATAACAATCTGCTCGAGGCCTACGCGCGGCTGCACGACGCCGGACCCGAGTTCGGCGGCGACGAGGACGGCGACCACGGGCTCACCAACCACGGCCCGATGGCGGCCGAGGTCGTGGTCCGGCGTGGGCTCGACGTCCGCCTGGACGCGTGGCTGGACCGGTACGTCACGCGCCTGACCGAGCTGCCGGTGCCGACGGCGCGGATCACAGACTGGCGTGCGGCACTCGGTGACGCCAGGCGGATCGCCGACTGGACCGCGTTCTTCCGCGCCGAGGTCCGCGCCCGGCCCTGGCGGGAGGCGCTGGCCACCTGGTGGCCGCGGCTGCTCCCGGGCATCGCCGCCGGCTCGACGCACGGCGTGATCCGCGTCGGCCACGCCGTGCGCACGCTGACCGCGACGACCGGGGAGCATGCGCTCGACGAGTTGGCCAACGGGCTCGCGTTCTGGGCCGCCCGAGCCCGCCCCCTGCCCGGCGGCAGCGGGCGCGGGACCCTCTCCCCCGCCGCCGCGCTCGACGCGCTGCCCACACTGCCCGACCGGACGGGGTTCATCGCACACCGCCTCACCCGGCTGGGCGCGTTGCCCGCGTGGCCGGGCGCGGTCGCGTCGCTGGACGTGCCGGCCGACCCCGACGGCGTGCCGGCCGTGCTCGCCGCGCTCGTCGACGCCGCGACCGTCCGATACCTGCGCGTGGGCCGGGACTCGCCGGTGCTGCTCGTGCACACGGCGACCGCGCCGAACGCGGTCCTGCACTGCCTTCCCGTGCTGCCGAGGGAACTGTGGGGACCGAGCCTCACCGCGGCCTGGACCGCGGCGGCCGCCGTCACCGTCACCTACGCCGGCCCGCCTGCCCGGGCCACCGCGTCGTCTCGGGCCGACGACCCGGCCGGCGTGCTGCTGGACCGCGCCGCCGACCACCAGGACGAGCACGTGCTCAAGTTCGCCGACACGGCCGTCGAGTCCTACGAGCGAACCGGGAACGGCGACGCGCTGGCGGCCGCGCACCTGGCGGCGGACCTCATTCCGACACCCGCTCGCTGAACGCCGCGGTACTGGATGCCGTGGTGCTGAATGCCGTGGCACTGAACGCCGCGGTGCTGGCGGACGCCTTCCTCTCACTGGGAGTGGGGAAGGCGTCCGTCATGGCGTTTTCGGTCGCCGGCCGGGAGCGACGGGACCGTGGGCAGTGGCGGCAGGGCGGCGTTACCCGGATTAGACCAATCTGCGCAACTGACCCACTGAACATCGCAATTTCTTGACACCCGGAACCGGTTCCGGTAAAGATCCGACGTAAGGTTGCGCGTTTCCCCTGCATGGATCGATCAAGGACAAGGGCTGTCCCAAGGAGATCCGATGACTCGTCGGCAACTGTCCTTCGCGACGCTCGCGGGCGTGGCCCTCGCCATGGGGCTGGCCGCCGCGGGTGGTGTTAACGCTCACGCCGCGCCGGGTACGACGGCGTGGCAGAACGGCGCCTTCGTCGTGGACACCCCGAACCTCGTACACCGCTCGGACATCGTCCTCGGGCGGCCCAACGCGGCCGCGACCGAGTCGATGCCGCTCGGCAACGGCCAGCTCGGCGCGGCCGTCTGGGCGGCCGGCGGCTTCACCGCACAGCTCAACCGCACCGACACCTTCCCCGACCGCAAGTCCCCCGGGCAGGTCGTGATCCCCGGCCTGGCCAGGATGACCTCGGCCGCGGACTACAGCGGCCGGCTCGACCTGTACGACGGGATGTTCCGCCAGTCCGGTGGCGGCATGACCGCGACGACCTACGTACGCGCGGACACCCAGCAGCTGGTCGTCGACGTCACCGGCGCCGATCCGAACAGCACCCAGACCGCGCGGGTGGCACTGTGGGGCGGCCGGGCGCCGACGGCCCGCGCGGCGGGCGGTACCGCCGTGCTCGCCGAGACCTGGACGGACAACGCGGCGACCGGCGCGTCCGGCCGCACGTTCGGCACGCTGGCCGGGATCTCGGCGGGCGGCCGGAGCGTCGCGGCGTCCACCCCGGACGCCACGACGGCACAGGTCAGCTTCCAGCCCAACACGAACGGGTCGTTCCGCGTGGTGGTCGCGGCGCCGTCGTGGACCGGCGGCGATCCCGTCGCGACCGCCAACACGGCACTCGACGACGCGCAGACCCGGCCGGAGACCGAGGTGCGGCAGGCGCATCTGGCGTGGTGGCACGACTACTGGCAGCGCGTCGGGCTCATCAAGATCACCTCGGCGGACGGGTCCGGCGACTACGTGGAGAACCTGCGCACGATCTTCCTCTACGCCAGCGCGGCGCAGAGCCGTGGCCAGCTGCCCGGCTCCCAGGCCGGTGTCGCCGACCTGTTCACGTTCTCACAGGACCGGCAGGACTGGTATCCGGCGGGTTACTGGTTCTGGAACCTCCGCATGCAGGTGGCCGCGAACCTCGCGGCGGGCGTGCCGGACCTCAACGACCCGCTCTTCCGGCTCTACCGCGACAATGTGAGCGCTGTCAGCGCGTGGACCACCGCGCACCTCCCGAACCGGCAGGGCCTGTGCGTGCCGGAGACGATGCGCTTCAACGGCAACGGCTACTACGCCGGCGGTGAGGCGCAG
This sequence comes from Actinophytocola sp., assembly GCF_045807065.1. GTDB lineage: Bacteria > Actinomycetota > Actinomycetes > Mycobacteriales > Pseudonocardiaceae > Actinophytocola. The sequence continues at coordinate 23,613 of NZ_JBJMIE010000038.1, forward strand.
AGCAACGCGTCGTGCGACTCGACCATCGCGCCGAGCTGGAACTCGTTGACCGTGACCACCGGCGCGGAGATCGGGCTGTGGGTCTGGCAGCACTACCTGTTCTCGGACGACCGCGCGAACCTGACGGCCAACTACCCCCTGATCGGCGGTGCTGCCGAGTTCCTGCTGTCCCACGCCACGACCGGCGCCGACGGCAGGCTGCACACGTTCTCCAACGCGCACGAGACGCAGTGGGGGGTGAACGATCCCACGACCGACATCGCGGCGATGCAGGCTTTCCTGCCGGTCGCCGTGAAGGCCGCGCAGACGCTCGGCGTGGACGGCGACCTCGTGAACCGCCTCAACGCGGCCATCCCGAAGCTCCCACCGCTCCCCCGCACCGACACCGCCACGCAGACGCAAGTGCTCGGTCCGGACGCGGACGCCGCCGGCACCACCATGATCGGCATGTCCGCGCAGCCCACCGCCCAGCGGCGCAACAGCGAGAACATCGGCCTCGAGGCCGTGTGGCCGTACTCGCTGGTCGGCGACAGCACGCTGACGGCGGTCGGCAGGAGAACGTTCACCTCGCGCCCGTACGTCAACAGCAACACCTGGAGCTACGACGCCCTGCAGGCGGCGCGGCTGGGGCTGCCCACCGACATGAGGAACGCGCTGCTGAACGCGGTCCGCGCGTTCCAGGTCTACCCGTCCGGCATGGCGAGCTTCACCAGGCAGCCCGCCAACCAGCCCTACATCGAGCAGATCGGCGTGCTGGCCGCGACCGTGCCCGAGGCGCTCGTGCAGTCCTACGACGGCCTGCTGCGGATCGCCCCGGCCTGGCCCGCCGACTGGACCGGCGAGGGCACGGTCGCGATCCCGCACAACTCGCGCGTGCACGTCCAGGTGTCGGGCGGGACCGCGACGACGGTCGCGATCAGCTCGGGTGCGAACCAGCAGCTGAGCGTCCGCAGCCCCTGGCCGGGCCAGAGCGTGCGGGTCGTGGACGGGCAGTCGGGCGCCGTCGTGGTCGCGCCGACGACGAGTGGCACGCTCACAGTTCCCGCGCGGCAAGGGAAGAAGTACCTCGTCGAGCGCTCCGGCGCGCCGACGCTGAACCAGCCGTTCGCGGCCCTGACGGGCACTCCCGCGACCGCGGCGCGGCGCTTGGACCAGGTGAGCATCGGGCTCGCCGGCGGCTCGGCGCCGAGCGGCACGGTCAGCCTCCGGTCCCGGGCGAACAGCCTGTATGTGAGCGCCCCC
>NZ_JBJMIE010000039.1:0-4883 GCF_045807065.1 Actinophytocola sp.
CCACGACCTGCCGGTCCGGATCGTGGCCACCCACTCCGGTCTCTCCGCCGCCCACTACGGCCCGACCCACCACGCGAGCACCGACCTGGCCGCGATGCGGACCCTGCCGAACATGACCGTGCTCGCACCCGCGGACGCCGTCGAAACCACACACCTGGTCACCGCGGCAGCCCACCTCCCCGGCCCGGTCTACCTCCGGCTGGGCCGCGACCCGGTCCTCCCCGTGAGCGACCAGGAACCGGTCCTCGGCAGGGCCATGGAACTGCGCGCGGGCGACGACGTCACGCTCGTCGCCGCCGGCGCCCTCCCCGTGCGCTTCGCCCTGGACGCGGCCGCCGAGCTGGCCGGGCTGGGGATCAGCGCGCGGGTGCTGAACATGCACACGATCAAGCCACTGGACGTGCCCGCGCTGGTCGCCGCGGCCGAACAGACTGCCGGCGTGGTCACCGTCGAGGACCACTCGGTGTTCGGCGGCCTGGGTGGCGCGGTCGCGGAGGCACTGGCGGAGCACCGCCCCACGCGGGTGCGGCGCGTCGGCACGGCGGACGTCTTCTGCCACCGCCCCGGAACGCACGCCGAACAGCTAGCGGCGGCGGGGGTGTCACCGGCACACGTCGTGTCGGCGGCACTCACCACAGTGGACGAAAGGAAACCCTTGTCATGACCGCGACTCTGAGCACCTGCCCCGACTGCACCGAGGTCGTCCCCGCGGGCGACGTGCGGGTCGCGTCGATCATCGTGTGCCCCGGCTGCCAGGCCGAGCTCGAGGTGATCGGCGTGGACCCGGTCGAGTACGCACTGGCGCCGGACATCGAGGAAGACTTCGGGGAATGAGCCTCGCCGTCGCGACCACGCGCACCCGTCTCGAGGAGCGGCTGATCTTCGCCGCCCTCGAGCGGCGCGGCGTCCCCCACGTCCAGGTGGACGACCGGACCCTGATCCACCACCTGGGCGCCGGGGAGACCCCGCGCTACCACGGAGTCCTCAACCGGATCATGTCGCACACCCGCAGTGTCTACGCGGCGCGGCTCCTCGAGGCCGCGGGTCACCGGGTGGTCAACCCCAGCCACGTGGTGGAGACCTGCGGCGACAAGATCCTGACCTCGCTCGCGCTGACGCGGGCCGGTCTGCCGACACCGAGAACGGTCGTCGCCGTCACCCCGGACGCCGCCATCGAGGCCATCGAACAGGTCGGCTACCCGGCCGTGATCAAGCCGCCGGTGGGTTCCTGGGGTCGCCTGCTGTCCAAGGTGAACGACCGGGACGCGGCGGAGACCCTCATCGAGCACAAGCAGTCGCTGCGCTCCCCCATCCACAACGTCTACTACATCCAGGAGTACGTCGACAAGCCGGACCGCGACATCCGCGTGATCGTCATCGGCGGCGAGCCGGTCGCGGCCGTCTACCGGCGCTCGGAGCACTGGATCACCAACACCGCCCGCGGCGCCACGACCGAACCGTGCCCCCTGACCGAGGACGTGGCCTCGCTGGCGGTGGCGGCGGCGGCCGCGGTCGGCGGCGGCATGCTCGCGGTGGACCTGCTGGAACGGTCGACCGGCGAGCTGCTCGTCACGGAGGTCAACCACACCATGGAGTTCCACGGGCTGGCGGCCGTCACGGACGTGGACGTGGCCGACCTGATCGTCTCCCACACGCTGTCCACCGTGGAAGGTGCGGCATGAGGGCCACCGTCGTCGGCGGCAGCGGGTACATCGGCGGCGAGCTGGTCCGCCTGCTGCTGGGCCACCCCCACGTCGAGCTCGCGTACGTCACCTCGGAACGCCACGCCGGGCGGCCGCTGCGCACCGCGCACCCGAACCTCCGCGGCCGCACCAGCCTGGCATTCGTGCCGCCCCACGAGGTCGGTGAGACCGACGTCGTGTTCCTCGCCGTCCCGCACGGCGCGGCCGCGAAGGAGATCGACCACTGGGCGGCACTCGCTCCCCGGATCGTCGACCTCAGCGCCGACTTCCGCCTGCGCGACGACCGGCTCCGCGACCGCTACTACCCCGGTGGCGCCCCGGATCCGGCCTGGCTGGCCCGGTTCCGCACCGGCATCCCCGAGCTGAACCGCGGCGACCTGCGCGGCGCCACGCACATCGCGGTCGCCGGCTGCATGGCCAACGCGGCGATCCTGGCACTGCATCCGCTGAGCCGCGCCGGGTTGCTGAGTCGCACCGTCCTGGTCGACGCCCGCACCGGTTCCTCCGGCGGCGGCCGCACACCGGACGAGGGCAGCCACCACCCCGAGCGCAGCGGCGTGCTGCGGATGGCGAAACCGCACGGGCACCGGCACATCGCGGAGATCGAGCAGGCGTGCGGCGTGGACGTGCACATGTCGGTGACGGCCGTCGAGGCGGTCCGTGGGGTGCAGGTCGTCTGCCACGTCACGCTGCCCCGGCCGATGAGCGACCGCGAGGTGTGGGCGGTCTACCGCGAGGCGTACCGGGACGAGCCGTTCGTCCGCCTGGTCCGCGAACGGTCGGCGCTCCACCGGCTGCCGGAGCCCAAGCTCCTCGCCGGCACCAACTTCTGCGACATCGGCCTGACCGTCACGCCGGGCACCGAGCACCTGATCGTCGTGTCGGCCATCGACAACCTCGTCAAGGGAGGTGCGGGAAATGCCGTCCAGTGCCTCAACATCGCGGCCGGCTGGGACGAGACCAGCGGCCTCGAGTTCACGGGCCTGCACCCGCTCTGATCGCCACGTCATCAAGCTCGGCGGCGCACTGGCCGGGGACATCACCCGCGCCTGCGACGACATCCGCACGCTGGTGTCGCGGGGCGCCGAGGTCGTCGTGGTCCATGGCGGCGGGGCGGCGGCCGACCAGGTGGCCGAGGAGCTGGGTCGCCCCACGCGTTACCTGACGGCCCGGGACGGCCGCCGCAGCCGCTACACCGACGCCGCCGCACTGGACGCGTTGCTGCTCGGCATCCTCGGCCGCGTCAAGCCGGCGGTCGTGCGGGCGCTGGTCGACCGCGGTGTCCCCGCCGTCGGACTGTCCGGTCTGGACGGTGCCATGGTGACGGCGGCCCGCAACCGCCCGGCCCGGGCGACCGTCGACGGCGTGGACATGATCGTCCGCGACGACCTGTCCGGACGCGTGTCCAAAGTGGACACCACCTTGCCGCATGCGTTGCTGGGAGCCGGCTTCGTGCCGGTGGTCTCCCCGCCGGCACTCGGTCCCGACGGCCCGTTGAACGTCGACGCGGACCGGTTCGCCGCCGCCCTGGCGATCGCGCTCGGCGCGGACTGGCTGGTCGTGCTCTCCAACGTGCCGGGCCTGCTGCGGGACGTCGACGACCCCACCAGCGTCGTGCCGGCGGTGCCGGTCGACGACCTGGACCTGACCGTGGCGGCCGGTCGCATGAAGGTCAAGCTCCAGGCCGCCGCGGACGCCCGCCGCGCCGGCGTGGACAACGTGGTCCTGTCCGACGGCCGCGTCGACTCGCCGGTTCTCGCCGCGCTCGGGGGCGCCGGCACCCGCTTCACCGCCGTGGGGGCACACCATGTCCGAGCGAGCTGAGACCCTGCTGCGGCGGATGGTCGAGATCCCGTCGGTGTCCGGCGACGAGCAGCGGCTGGCCCACTTCCTCGTCGAGGAGCTGCGTGACTGGGGCTTCACCACCCACCTCGACGAGGTCGGCAACGCGATCGCCCGCCGCGGCGACCCGGACGCGCCGATGATCCTGCTGACCGGCCACCTGGACACCGTGCCGGGCGGCCCGCTGGTGCGCCGCGACGGCGACCTGCTGTACGGCAGGGGGACGGTGGACGCGAAGGGCCCGCTGGCCACGATGATCTGCGCGGCGGCGGACGCGGACGTGCGCGGCGTGCAGTACGTGGTGGCCGGCGTGGTCGAGGAGGAGACCTACGGCAGGGGCGCGACCCACCTCGCGGAGTGCTTCCGCCCGGCGGTCGCCGTCGTCGGCGAGCCGAACGGCTGGTCCGGGGTGGGCATCGGCTACAAGGGCCGGATCATGCTGCGCTACACCGTGTCCCGCCCGGCCGTGCACACGGCGAGCCCGGCGGAGAAGGCGAGCGAGGCGGCGGCGGCGTTCTGGCAGGACGTCGTGGGGTACTGCGCGTCGGTGTCCACCGGTGAGAAGGCGTTCGACCGACCGATCCCGACGCTGAACGAGGTGACCGGCGACATCGAGCACGCCGCACTGGTGATCTCGGTCCGGGTCCCGCCGGCCTTCGACCTGCCGGCGTTCGAGCGCCACCTGCGCTCGGCCACCCGCGACGGTGAGCTGGTCGTCGACGACCGCACCCCGGGCGTCCGCGTGGACCACCGCGGCGCGGCCGTGCGCGCGCTGTGCGCCGGCATCCGGGCCAGGGGCGCCCGTCCGACGCTGAAGCTGAAGACGGGCACGGCGGACCTGAACATCGTGGCGCCGCGCTGGCAGGTACCCATGGCGGTGTACGGCCCCGGCGACTCGGCCCTGGACCACACCGACGACGAGCACATCGCGCTCACCGAGTACGCGACCGCGATCGAGGTGCTACGCGACGCGCTGGACCTCCTCGCCGCCGGGCTGCGTGGGTAGCACGCGCACCTCGGCGGTGGGGAAGGACCGCCGCCAGCGCCCGGCGAAGGCCGTGGCCACCGCGACGAGCACCCCGGCGAACGCGCCGAGCACCACGAACGACACCCGCCCGGTCACCTCGAACAGCACGACCCCGACGACGGGCCCGAGCACGTTGCCCACATCGGACACCAGTCCGAACAACCCGAACGCGGCGCCCTGGCTGGCGACGGCCGCCTTCAGCTCGACGATCCCCCGCCGAGCGGTGAGGAACAGCACCGCGTATCCCACCATCACCACGAGGAACGCGCCGGCGACGGGCAGGACGTGCGCGCTGACGGCCATCCCGGCGA
>NZ_JBJMIE010000040.1:0-12888 GCF_045807065.1 Actinophytocola sp.
CCCGACGGAATGAGAATCCCGTGCCCGTCCCATGAGATGGGCACGGGACTCTCACGGCCACCAACAGTGGACCGCGCGCACCGCGGCAATCACCTCCAACCCGCCTCATCGACGAGAACACGGTCGACGACCTGCTGGACATGTTCATGGCCGCCTACAGCACCACCCGGTGAACAGACCCGCAGCCCGGTGCGCCCGAGCCACCGCAGGCCGCAACCTCCAGACCCACAACCGACTTGGCCACAGGCGTCGCCGCCGAGACCAGCGCCAACCGCGACCGGGTCGTGCCGACCCGGCTCGCCGGCGTGCACTCCGGCCGCCACTCCCCATCGTGGGCGTTCGCAGGGTCGAGCACGTGGACGAGGCGATCGCGGGCGCGGCGCTGGAACTGACCGAGGCCGACGCGAACGCCTGGACTCGGTCGCGTGACAAGATGCTTTTCACGGCAATCCCCGAATGGGTCTTGTCGGGGGGTCGCGCGCGGAGCAGGGTGATTTTCGGGGGATCCTGCGACGGAGGCTCTCATGGCGCCCGTGACCGAAGGTATGGCGAAGTTCGGCGACTACCAGACCTGGTACCGCATCACCGGGGAACTCACCTCGGACAAGGCCCCGCTCGTGGTGCTGCACGGCGGGCCGGGATGTGTGCACGACTACCTCCTGTCGATCGCGGCGGTAGTCGACACCGGCCGTCCGGTGATCCACTACGATCAGGTGGGTAACGGCCGGTCGACGCACCTGCGGAACAAGCCGCCGGAATTCTGGACCGTGCGACTGTTCCTGGACGAGCTTGAGTCTCTTGTGGACACTCTGGGAATCGCCGGGCGCTACCATGTGCTGGGTCAGTCCTGGGGTGGCATGCTCGCGGCCGAGCACGCGACGCTGCGTCCGGCCGGCCTGCGTGGGCTGGTGATCTGCGACTCGCCGGCGTCGATGGAACTCTGGGTCGCCGCCGCCGGCCGGCTGCGCGCCGAGCTCCCGCCCGGGGTGGACGACGTACTCCGGGCGCACGAGGAGGCCGGCACCACCGACAGCGAGGACTACCAGCGCGCCATGCGGTTCTTCTACGACCGGCACGTGTGTCGCGTCGTGCCGTGGCCGCCCGAAGTCGAGCGGACGTTCGCCGCGATCGACGACGACCCGACGGTGTACCTGGCCATGAACGGGCCGAGCGAGTTCCACGTCATCGGCAGCCTGCGCGACTGGTCCATTGTAGACAGGCTCGGCTCGGTGGCGGTGCCGGCGCTGATCGTCAGCGGCGAGTTCGACGAGGCCGCGCCGGACACCGTACGGCCCTACCAAGAGCGGATTCCGGAAGCCCGCTGGGAGATCCTCCCCGGCTGCAGCCATATGCCGCAGGTGGAGGACCCCGGCCGGTTCATGCCGCTGGTCACGGGGTTCCTCGACTCCCTCGACGCGGCGGGGGAGTGAGCCATGGCCGGCGACACCATCCCGAACCAGCCGACCGGCGCGTCGTCGAGCGCGCCGTCACCGCAGCCCTCGCCCGAGGCCGAACTGCGCAAGTTCGGTTACCAGCAGGAGTTGCACCGGTCGCTGAGCTTGTGGGACCTCCTGGTCTACGGCCTGGTGTTCATGGTGCCCATCGCCCCGTTCGCCATCTTCGGCCTGGTGTTCAACGCCTCCCACGGCATGGTGCCGCTGACCTACCTCATCGGCCTGGTCGCCATGCTCTTCACGGCGTTGTCGTACCGCACGATGAGCCGGGCGTTCCCGGTGGCCGGCTCGGTGTACTCCTACGCCGGGCGGGGGATCGGTGACTCGGCAGGGTTCATCGCGGGCTGGGCCATCCTGCTCGACTACCTGCTGGTGCCGACCTTGCTCTACGTCACGGGCGCGGTCGCACTCGCGACGGTGGTTCCCGGTGTGCCGCAACAGGTATGGGTGATCATCTTCGTGGTGTTCAACACCGTGGTGAACCTGGCCGGCATCCGGTTCGCCGCGTGGGTCAACCTCGCGTTCCTCATCGGTGAGCTGGTGATCCTGGCGATGTTCGTGGTATTCGCGGTGATCGCTATCGGCAAGGGCGCCAACGGCGCGCACTGGTCGCTCACCCCGTTCTTCAACGCCGACGAGTTCACCCCCAGTCTGATGTTCGGCGCGCTGTCGATCGCCGTGTTGTCGTTCCTGGGTTTCGACGCGATCTCGACGCTGTCCGAGGAGGTCTCCGGCGACACCAAGCTGATCGGTCGCGCCACCGTGCTGTCGCTGTGCATGGTCGCGCTGCTGTTCGTGGCCCAGACCTACCTGGCCGCGCTGCTGGTCCCCGGCCGGACCCAGTTCGACACCGAAGACGCCACCAACAGCGCCTTCTACGACCTCTCGGAGGCGGCCGCCGGGCACTGGATGCTGGTCGTCATGGCGGTCACCGTGGCGCTGGCCGCCGCCGTGGCCAACAGTCTCGTCGCGCAGGCCGCCACCTCACGGCTGCTCTACTCCATGGGCCGCGACCGCACCCTGCCGAAGTTCCTCGCCCACATCAGCCCCGGCCGCGGCGTCCCCGACCGCGCCGTGCTCCTGGTCGCCGCGCTCAGCCTGTTCCTGAGCCTCGTCTTCGTCGGCCAGATCGGCTTCCTGTCGACCCTGGTCAACTTCGGCGCCCTGGTCGCGTTCCTGCTGCTGCACGTGTCCGTCGCGGTCTACCACTTGATCAAGAAGCGCCAGCGCACCTACGGCATGCACCTCGTGGTCCCACTGGTCGGTTTCGTGATCATCGGCTACGTCCTCGTCAACGCCGGCACCCCGGCCAAGATCGGCGGCCTCATCTGGCTCGCGGTCGGCATCGTCCTGCTCACGATTCGCAAGCTCACCGGCCGCTCCAGCACCCTCAACCTCGACGAGGCGGACGCGGGACACCAGGACGGGGTCAGCGCCAGGTGAGTGACAGACCTACGAGCCGGTCGACGACCTCGCCGCGGCGGCCGGCGAGGACGCCTTCCCGTGGTCGACCTGTACAGGGGCCTGGTCAGGTGTCCGCCAGCGGTCGGATGCTGTCGAATAACTGTCGAATCTGTGATCCGGCGTTGACAGTTGGTTACTGCGCGGAAATACTCCGGTTTGTTCTTGTCGAGTCTTGTCTAGATCGTTCGGCATCGCGTTCGAACTTGTGGAGAGTGCCGTGGAGCGCAGACTGTTCGGTGGACTCCTGGTCGTGATCCTTGGCGGCGCGCTCGTGATCGGCCCGGTGACCGGCGCCGCGGCGGCCCCCGTCGCGGCAGCGGATGGTTTCGGCGCGGGCTGGAAGTTCGCCCTGGCCAATAGGACCGGCATCACGGATCCGACCGGAGCGTTCGCGCACGCGCAGGATCCGGACTACGACGACTCGGCGTGGCGCACGGTCAGCGTGCCGCATGACTGGAGCATCGAGCTCGACCCGACGCCCGAGGGCGGGACCACCAGCGGCACCGGTTTCCTGCAGGGCGGGCTCGGCTGGTACCGCAAGACGTTCACGCTGCCCAGGTCCACGACGGGCAAGCGGATCACGGTCGAGTTCGACGGCGTCTACATGGACTCCACGGTCTTCGTCAACGGGCAGGAAGCGGCCAACCACGCCTACGGCTACACCGGCTTCGCGGTCGACCTGACCCCGTTCGCGCACACCGACGGCCGCACGGCCAACGTGATCGCGGTGCGCGTGCGCAACCAGCTGCCCAGCAGCCGTTGGTACTCCGGCAGCGGCATCTACCGCAACGTGCACCTCGTCGTCACCGACCCGGTGCACGTGGTCCGGCACGGTGTCTACGTGACCACCCCGGACGTGGCCGGCACCATCGGGTCCGGCTTCGCCACCGTGCACGCCCAGACCACGGCGGTCAGCGAGCGCGGCGCCACCCAGGCCACCGTCGTGTCCACCGTGACTGATGCGAGCGGTCGTACGGTGGCGTCGCGCAGGACGGAGCTCCAGCTCGGTGGGGAGGCGCGGACCGGCGGGGTCGACCTGCGGGTGGACCGTCCGAGGCTGTGGTCGATCGAGAAGCCCTACCTGTACAGGCTGCGGACCGAGATCGTCGTCGCCGGCCGGGTGGTGGACCGCACCAGCACGCGGTTCGGCATCCGCTGGTTCGACTTCGACCCGAACGAGGGCTTCTCCCTCAACGGGGTGCCCACCAAGCTCAACGGCGTCGACCTGCACCACGATCTCGGGGCCCTCGGCGCGGCGGTCAACAAGGACGCGCTGCTGCGACAGATGAAGATCATGAAGAGCATGGGCGTGAACAGCTTCCGCACCTCGCACAACCCACCCTCACCGGAGATGATCGAGGTCTGCGAGGAGTTGGGCATCGTGATGATGGTCGAGGCGTTCGACACCTGGCGCACCCCGAAGGTCCAGTTCGACTATGGGCGGTTCTTCGACGCGAACAGCGACGCCGACGTCGCCGAGATGGTGCATGCGGCCAAGAACTCCCCGGCCGTGGTGCTGTGGTCGATCGGCAACGAGATCCCGGACTCGACGAACACGGCCGTCGGCGTGCCGATCGCGCGGCGCCTGATCGCCGACGTGAAGGCGGTCGACACCACGCGGCCGATCGTCATGGGGTCGGACAAGTACCGCAGCGTGCCGGCGCCGGGTTCGGCCCAGGACCAGATCCTGGCTCTTCTGGATGGCATGGGGCTGAACTACAACACCGCCGGTTCGGTGGACGCGCTGCACGCGCGTTATCCCGACAAGTTCTTCTTCGAGTCGGAGTCCTCCTCCGAGACCTCCACCCGTGGTGTGTACCAGGATCCGCACCTGCTCAACACCGGGGAGAACTACACCCCGGGCATGCGCGGCACCTCCTCCTACGACAACAACCTGGCGTCCTGGACGATGAGCGCCGAGTACGGCCTGAAGAAGGACCGCGACCGCAAGTACTTCGCCGGCCAGTTCCTGTGGTCGGGCATGGACTACATCGGCGAGCCCACCCCGTACGACGTGTTCCCGGTGAAGGCCTCGTTCTTCGGCGCGGTGGACACCGCCGGCTTCCCCAAGGACGCCTTCTACGCGTTCCAGAGCCAGTGGACCACCGAGCCGATGGTGCACCTGGTGCCGATGAACTGGACCGACCACCAGCCCGGCGAACCGGTCACCGTGTGGGCATACTCCACAGTGGACACTGTGGAGCTGTTCCTGAACGGCAGGTCCCTCGGTGTGCGCACGTTCGATCACAAGACGACCGCCGACGGTCGGGCGTACCTGGAGACCACCGAGGCGACGGGGGACGACAAGAACGTCACCACCGGCCCGTTCCCCGGCAGCTACACCAGTCCGGGCGGCAGCGCGGGCAAGCTGCACCTGACCTGGGAGGTGCCGTACGCGCCGGGCAAGCTGGTCGCCGTGGCCAAGCGTGGCGGGCACGTCGTGGCAAGCGACGAGGTCGTCACCGCCGGAGCTCCCGAAGGCCTGCGCCTGACTCCGGACAAGCGCAGGATCACCGCCGACGGCACCTCGCTTTCGTTCGTCACCGTCGACGTGGTGGACCGGGCCGGCACCGTGGTGCCGAGCGCGGTCAACCCGATCACCTTCACCGTCCACAACGGACGACTGGTCGGACTGGACAACGGCCGCCAGGAAAGCGCTGAGAACTACAAGTCCACCACCAGAACGGCGTGGGCCGGCAAGGCGCTCGCCATCGTACAGTCCAGCGACCGGGCCGGGCCGATCACGATCACGGCCAACTCGCCAGGCCTGCGCACCGGACGGGTGACCGTACGCGCCACGTCCTCCGGCCGAGACCGCACCGCTGACACCGCACCCGCCGTCGCGGTGTCCCCAGTGGATGAAGCAGTGTCAGGCGGTCCCACCGCGGACGCCAGCTTCTCGGGTGCACCGAACACGCTTCCGGCAGCCATGCTGGACGGCAACACCGCCAGCGGTGGCTGGTCCAACTTCTACCGCAAGGCAGCCACCGCGCTGCTCCCCGCGGTCAGCGCGGCGCACCAGCAGGACTGGGTATCGGTCTCCTGGCCACACCCCCAGGCGTTGAGCACCGCCACCGCGTACTTCACCATCGACACAGCTCGAGCCCTCCCCGCCGGCGTCGCACTGTCCTACTGGGACGGTCGGAGGTTCCTCCCGGCCCGGAACGTCCGAATCACCTGGGCGACCGCGTCCAACCAGCCCACCACGATCACCTTCGACCCGGTCCGCACCACCCGGATCAGGCTCGTCATGACCAGCCGCGCCCCCAACACCCCTACCGGCTTCCTCCAGATCGCCGAACTCCGAACCGCCGCCTGATGCCTTTCACGAACGGACCTCGTCGGCGTGCTCACGGAGGCTCCGTGCCGCAGGTGGTGCCGACCGGGGGCCTGCCTTTCGCTCACTTCAGAGCCTTTTGACTTGACCGCGTCGCGGAGATAGGCCACGAACTCGGCTGTACTCATCGGATCGAGTCGAATCTTCGGCACACCTGGGAGGGCTTGTCGGTCACCGGGGCGGCGTCTGTTGACTTCGTCGCTGTCGGTGGCGGGCAACATCGCGGATGTCGCCGCCGGCGTGACGCAGTCCGCGGCGTCGGGTGTGACGGCGGCCGCGACTCCCAACGCCGACCTCACCGAGGAGGACGTCGCTGTCGCCGTGGAGCAAGCGCGTGCGGCCACTCTGGTGGAGACACTGTGAAAGGAAGGAAGTGGTGGAACATGGTGGACTTGAAGGAGCCGTCGCCGAGGTCTGGACAAAGGCGGACGAGGACGGGAACAGTCCGCACACCGTTGGAATGGCTCGTTTCGAGGGACAGGTCTGTCGCGTGTAGACCGCGGTCTTCATTTCCACAGCGTTGTGTGCCGACGCAGTTCGGGTACGTTGTCGCCGATTGAGTGAGCGTCCTCGGCGGGATGGCCGTGGTTGTTGGCGTGAGGGCTGTTCGGGTGAGGGCGCGTGGGGTTCGGCGAGCCGGACTGAGGACTGGGCGGCTGTGTGGTGGCGGGGTGTGCCCCAACGGCGTGGGACGGAATGTCAGCGACCGGGCGTGCTCAGACGAGGCCGCGCAGTGCTTCGTCGTCTGTGCTGCCGGGTTGGGGGTAGTACACGTACAGCACATGGTCCTCGGGTCCAGCGAGCGCGAAGGTCTCGAAACTGAGGCGGAGGACGCCGATGCCGTCGACCCGCAGCCGTTTTTCGCCTACCACGCGGTCGTACACGTCGTGGGAGTCCCACAGCGCCCGGAACGTGTCGCTACGCTCGCGCATGCTTGCCACGAACGCGGTGAGTTCGGCGTGGTGCGTGGCCGCGGTGGCGCGCAGGCCGGCCACGGCTTGCAGGCTGATGTCGTCCCAGTCGGGGTAGACCTCCCGTGCGCGCGGGTCGAGGAAGGTGAACTCGATCAGGTTGCATCCGGGGCTCCACGCCGGGTTGACTCGGGCGGCGAGCGCGGTGCCGGCCAGCACGTCCCGGTTGGGGCCGACGACGAAGGCGGGCAGGTCGGCCCAGCGCTCCAGCAGGTGCAGCACCCCCGGCCGAACGGTCGGGGCAGGGATTGCGTGGGGGTCGGCCGGGGCCAGCGCCGGCATCGCGAGGGACCACAGGTAGGTCCGCTCGGTGTCGTCCAGCCGCAGCGCGCGGGCCAGGGCTTCGAGGATCTCGCGGGAGGGATGCCGGTCACGGCCCTGCTCGATGCGGGTGTAGTAGGACGGGCTGAGCCCGGCCAGCAGCGCCAGCTCCTCGCGGCGCAGCCCCGTGATGCGCCGTCGCGTGGTGGCGACGACGCCGGCGGACGCGGCGTCGATCTTCTCCCGGCGACCGCGGAGGAAGGAGCCGAGCCGGTTGTCGTCAGGTGCCATCCAGTGTGATTTTACCGCTTTTCGCGGGCCTGGCCACTCGTGCGCCACGGCGAAGCTGACCCTGCGGGAGCCACCCTCAAGGGGGCGTGGCACGCCTGCGGGTCCGCTGGTGCCATGGAGGCATGTCGAACGAAACACGCCAACCGCCGGTGTGGCTGATCACCGGATGCTCCAGCGGTCTGGGCCGCGCCCTGGCCGAGCACGCCCTTGGGCGGGGTGATCGGGTCGCGGTCACCGCCCGCGACCGCGCGACCGTGACCGATCTCGCCGACGGACACGGCGACCGCGCGCTGGCGCTGCGGTTGGACGTCACCGACCCCGCGTCGGTGGCCTCGGCCGTCCAGGCCTGCGAAGAGACGTTCGGTCGCGTCGACGTCCTCGTGAACAACGCCGGTCACGGCTACCTGGCCGCCATCGAAGAGGGCGAGAACGCCGCGGTCCGCGCCCTGTACGAGACCAACGTGCACGGCGTGGTGACGGTCCTCAAGGCCGTGCTGCCCGGCATGCGGGCCCGCCGCTCGGGACGGATCGTCAACGTCTCGTCCTTCGGAGGTCTGGCGGCCTTCGCGGCGACCGGCTACTACCACGCCACCAAGTTCGCCCTGGAGGGCCTGTCGGAGTCGCTGGCCGCGGAGCTCGCGCCACTCGGCATCGCGGTGACGATCGTCGAGCCGGGTGGCCTGCGCACCCGATGGGCAGGGGCGTCGATGCGGCAGTCCCCGACGCGCCTGGACGACTACGAGCAGACCGCGGGCAAGCGTCGCGACGCCACGTTGGCCGTGTCCGGCCGCCAGCCTGGCGACCCGGCACGGGCCGCCGCGGCGATCGCCGCGGTCGTGGACATGGACACGCCGCCCCTGCGGCTGCTGCTCGGCTCCGACGCGCTCGCCGGAGCACGCGCCCACCTGGACCGGATGCGACGCGAGATCGACGGCAACGAGGCACTGACCACGAGCGTGGACCTGGAGGAGGCGTGAGCGGCACGGGTGCGTTCGTCGTGATCGGGGCCGGGCCGGGCCTGGGCGCCGCGGCGGCCCGCCGGTTCGGCTGCGAGGGACATCCCGTCGGACTGATCGCGCGCAGCGCGGAGCACCTGCGGGACTTGGCCGCCGAGCTGGCCGCCGAGGGCCTCACGACAGCGGCCGAGACCGCGGACGTCACCGACACGCGGGCCCTCGCGGCGGCGCTGGGCGCGCTGCGCGAGCGACTCGGCCCGATCGAGGCGGTGCTGTTCAGCCCGCGGCCGAGCGTGGCGTGGATCAAGCCAGTGCTCGACACCGGGCCGTCGGACGTCGCCGGCGCGCTGGCGCTGAACGTCGTCGCCGCCGTGGCGGCCGTCCGCACGGTCTTGCCGGACATGCGCCAGAAGGGACACGGCACCCTGCTGTTCACCACTGGCGGCGCCGCCGTCGAACCACACCGCGACCGCGCGGTCTCTGGCATCGCCTATGCGGCCGAGTCGGCCTACACGCGCATGCTCCACGACGCGCTCACCCACGAGGGCGTGCACGTCGCGCAGGTCACGGTGGTCGGACCGATCGGACCCGGAGCCCGGCACGAACCGGACACGGTGGCCCAGGAACTGTGGCGGCTCCACACCGAACGCGACCAGCCACTGGTCATCCTGCGCTGACCCCGCCCCACGGTGCCGATACCGAGCGAACGGCGCTCGTCATGCTGCCCGATGACATGCCGGCATGTCATCGGCATGGGGGTTGGCTCGATTCTCCCGTGGGCCGGTTGTCCCTGACGTCGTCGTCACCGAGTTCGACCGATGAAGGGGCGACGATGACGAGCGTTGTGGCAGACAGGGAGCAACACCAAGGCTTTCACGTCTGTGGTGGTGCTCCAGTTGGAGGCCGAGGGCAGACTGTCCATTCACGACAAGCTGGGGGCTTCGCTGCCGCGGTACCCGGCGTGGCGTGACGTCACGATCGTCGGTGTGGGTGTCCGCGGCGGGCGTCGGTGAGCACGGTGCGTCGGTCGGCGGCTTTGGCGGCTGTCAGGCCGTAGTGATGTCGGCGGGTGTGTGCAGGCCGCGTTTCGCCGCCACTTGGACAGGACCCCGATGAGCTACCTGCGGCGGGTGCGACTCGACGGCGCCCACCGCGAACTCGAAGGCGATCCTGCGGCGCACACCCGTCCAGGCACCACCGGGACGGTATCTCCTGGACTGGACGCGCCCTACAGGCGCAAGCGGCAGTGGTAAGATCGACACCGTTGCATCTAGGGTTCCGCTCCAGCCGGCATCGAGGTCATGGCGGCGCGAGGTCCGCGACCAAGCGATGCCAGCGTCGGGCGTGCCCGCGCCGCAACTAACGGGACAAAAGCCCTGAGGTCACTTTCGGCTGAGTGACTTCAGGAGGCTCTTGTGACATCCGCGGGTTGGCACATTTACGGCGGGTATCTCCGGGTTCTGCGGACTCCGAGGACACCGCGTCTGGTCGCGGCGATGTTCGTCGGCCGACTGCCCAACGGGATGTTTCCCTTGGGCATCGTGTTCGTGCTGCATCAGCACTCGGGTTCGTACTCGGCCGCGGGCGCAGCGCTGGCCGCGCTCATGCTCGGCATCACGTGCAGCGCCCCGTTCCGAGGGCGAGCGGTCGACCGTTGGGGACAGTCCCACACCTTGATCCCCCTCGTCGTGGTCCAGGCCACGACGATGACCGCCTTCCTCCTGGCAGTGTGGGCCAAACCGAGCACTCTGATCGTGATCCCGCTGGTGGCCATGGTGGGCGCGACGAGTTCGACACTCGGCGGATCGATGCGACAGATATGGCCGACGCTGGTGCGATCGGCGCGTGACCTGCCCGCCGCGTACGCGCTGCAAGCCCTGCTGGAGGACCTCATCTCAGTGGCCGGCCCGCTGATCGCCTCCGCACTGTTGTTGGTCGCCCCGCCGATGGCGATCCTGGTCTTCGCCGAGGTCGCCGCGCTCACCGGGACCACTGTCTTCGCCACGGCCACGGCCTCGCGTGCCGCCACGGGACGCCCTGCCCGGGGTTCGAGCCTGCTCGGTGCACTGAGCACACCGGGGATGCGCACGCTGGTGCTGACCCTGCTGGCCGCCGGGATGGTGGTCGGCATGCTCTACATCGCCGTGCCCGCCTTCACGCAGGGCCCAGACGGTGAGTCTGCCGGGACGCTCCTGGCGGTCATGGCCGCCAGCAGTATGGCCAGCGGCCTACTCTACGGCGGCCGCACGTGGACCTCTGACGCCGATCGTCGCTACCTGTGGCTCGCGGGGCTGTTCGCCGCCGCGGCGGCCCCGCTCGCCTTGGCGACCACCGTCACGCAACTCGGTGTGCTGCTGGCGTTCGTGGGCCTCGCCTACGCACCGAGGATGATCTCGGCGTACCTCCTGCTCGACGACCTCGCCCCGGCTGACTCCCTGGCCGAGGCATACACCTGGTTGGTCAGCGCGTCCGCCGCCGGCACCGCCCTGGGCTCCGCGATCGCCGGCCCGATCACACAGCACGCCGGCCCGCAGTGGGCGCTCGCCGGCACCGGGGCCGTGGCTCTCACCAGCTACGCCCTAGTAGCCGCCAGGCGCGAGACCCTCAAACATCGAGATCCCCGCCCATAACGACGAGGCCACCGGCGACACCACGCCGACGCGATCGACCCGCGCGACCACCGCCGTGTCCTCGAACTCGGCATCGATGACCTACATGCCGGGCACGGGCTGGACTGGCGCCCAGTTCCAAACCAGACGATGGCAGATGACACCGGCTCGAGGATTCGCGAGGGTGGTTGCGCGGAGGCTTTGCATTTCCGAATACTCGGATATCGAACATCGAGGATTAGTTGCCCAATCTGGTGTACCTCTGTCGGTGTATTCGCATGGCCTGCCGACGTACCAGGCGTTGGGTTCGAACAGAGTATCTCTGGTCGTGGCTGCGGAAGACCCGCTAGCGTGGTGCAGAAAATTTTTGGGGGTGTCGCAGTTGGTCCTGGAACTCCGTGGAGGCTGCAGAAATGACGACCTTTGTTCGACCCTCGATTGATCCCGAGCTGGCGCGGCATTACCGGAACAACGGTTGGTGGCGGGACACCACTTTCCTCGACGACCTGGCGGAGTTGGTGGACACGTGCCCGGACGAGCCGGCGATGATCAACGGTCGTGCCGGTGACCGCATGGTACGAGTGGTTTCCTACCGCGAGTTCGACCAACTTGTCCGGCGCATCGCGGGCGGCCTCGACGACTTCGGTGTGCGGGCCGGTGACGTGGTCGCCTTCCAGTTGCCGGACTGGTGGGAGACGGTGGCGTTGTTGCTGGCGTGTCTGCGGGTCGGTGCGGTCGCCCAGCCGATCGTGCCCCACCTGCGCGCCAGGGAGATCGAGCAGGTGCTGGCCAGGACGGGGGCACGGGTCTGCGTCACGGTGGACACCTGGGCCGGCTACGGTCACGCGCGGGCGCTCGCCGAGATGGCGCCACGGCTGCCGGGGTTGCGGCAGCGGGTCGTGTTCGGGGATGCCGCGGACACCGGCGCGGCGGACTTCCACGAGTGCTTCACCAACCGGCCGGACCCGGACCTCTCCTCGCTGTCGCCCGTGGCCCCGGACCAGCCGTCGGTGGTGCTGTTCACGTCAGGCAGCACCGGTGAGTCCAAGGGGGTGCTGCACACCTGCAACACGATCTACGCCGGCACCAGCGGGCTCACGGCGGAGGCGATGCGGGCACCGGGAGCGGACCGAGCCGTGTCCACGATGAGGTTGAGCCACGTCGCGGGCCCGCTGTGGTCGGTGTTCGGGGTGCTGCTGACCGGTGGCGCCGGCGTGTTCCAGGACGTCGCCGACCCCGACCGCATGCTCGACCTGATGGCGCGTGCGGACGCGACCCGGCTGCTGACCTCCCCGCCGCACCTCGCCGAGCTCATGGCCGCCCAGCGCGAGCGGCCCCGCGATCTGACCTCGCTGCGCACCGTCATGGTCGGTGGCGCGACGATTCCGTCCGACATGGTGTCGATGGTGCGGGAGACGTTCGGCGTGCCGCTGCGCGCGGTCTGGGGCATGACCGAGAACGTGGTGGGCACGGCGGTGCGTGCCGACGACCCGCAGGACTGGTCCGCGCACAGCGACGGCAGGCCGCTGCCCGGTCTGGAGGTGC
>NZ_JBJMIE010000041.1:0-4217 GCF_045807065.1 Actinophytocola sp.
GACGGTGGAGCCGAAGCGCTTGGCGATGCCGAGCGCCTCGACCACGGGAGCCGTCTCAGCGCGCATCGGAGTTGTTGCCCCACAGCGACTTGTCGTCGTACCTGACGCTCCGCACGTCGCCGAACGTCGCGCCGTCACGGGTCACCAGCGGCGCGGACAGCTGGTCCTCCATGAGGCCCGGCCGCACCTGGATGATCGTGCTGTCGTGGTCGGTCCTGCCCGGCTTGTGCTTCTTGCCGCCGATCGCGTCCTTGACGTACTGGAGCGCCCACTTCGCGTACAGGTCCGCCGGCTGGGAGACCGTCGCGTCGATGCTGCCCTCGGCGATGTCCTTCAGCTCCTCCGGGATGCCGTCGTTGGACACCACGAACACGTGCCTGGGGTCGTCCGGCGCGACGAGCAGCCCGCGCTGGCGCAGGATCTGCAGCGTGCCGGGCAGTGCGAAGCTCGACTGCATGTACACGCCCCTGATGTCCGGGTGCGCGGTCAGGTCGGTCTGGAGCTTCTGGGAGGCGGTGTTGGCGTCCCAGTTCGTGGCCTCGCCGAACACCTGGATCTTCGGGAAGTCCTTCTTCATGCAGTCGTTGAACGCCTCGGTGCGGTCGCGGCCGTTGATCGAGGCGAGGTCGCCCTGCAGCATCACGACCTTGCCCGCGCCGTCGAGCCTGGCGCCGAGGAACTGGCACGCCTTCTCGCCGTACGCGCGGTTGTCGGCCCGCACCACCATGTAGACGTCGCCGGCCTCGGGGCGGGTGTCCACGCTCACGACGGGGATCTTCTTGCCGGCCAGCTGTTTGAGCGCCGGGGTGATGGCGGCCGTGTCCTGCGGTGCCATCACGACGCCCTTGACGCCCTGGCTGATGAACGTCTGCACGTTCGAGGTCAGGTTGGCGACGTCGTTCTGGGAGTTGGTGGTCTTGAGGTCGAGCCCGAGGTCCTTGCCGTACTTCGGGACATAGCCGATGTAGGAGTTCCAGAAGTCCGTGTCCGACCGGGGGTAGTCGACGCCGACGGTCGAGCCGCCGCTTCCGGTGTTCCCGCACGCGGCGAGCACGGCCACCGTCGATAACGCGAGCAGGCCCGCGCCAAGGTCGCGGAGTCTCATTCCGCACACTCCTTTGTGTCTGCTGTGCAATCAGGCCCGCGGCCGCGGGCGTAGGTCCCGTCTGCCGGCACCGGGGACAGCCACGGTCATCCGGCCACCGCCACCGCCCACTCGGCCCCGTCCGGGAAGCTGTAGCGGGTCACCGACTCCGGATGCAGCCGCGCGCCCAGGCCCGGCGTGCGGGGTGCGAGGTAGTGACCGCGCCGGATCACCACCGGGTCGACGAAGTGCTCGTGCAGGTGGTCGACGTACTCGACGACGCGGTCCTCGGTGGTGCCGCTGACGGCCACGTAGTCGAACATCGCCAGGTGCTGGACCATCTCGCACAACCCGACCCCGCCCGCGTGCGGGCACACCGGCACCCCGAACTTGGCCGCCAGCAACAGGATCGCGACGTTCTCCGTGACCCCCGCGACACGGCTCGCGTCCAGCTGCAGGATGTCGATCGCGCCGGCCTGCAGCAGCTGCTTGACCATCACCGTGTTGTGCGTGTGCTCGCCGGTCGCGACCTTGATCGGCGCGACCGCCCTGCGGATGGCGGCGTGGCCGAGGACGTCGTCGGGTGAGGTGGGCTCCTCGATCCAGTACGGGTCGTACGGCGCGAGCGGGCGCAGCCACTCGATGGCCTGCGGCACGCCCCAGGCCTGGTTGGCGTCGACCGCGATCCGCACGTCCGGTCCCACCGCGGCCCGCGCGATCCGCAGCCGCCGCTCGTCGGCCGCCTGGTCGACACCGACCTTCAGCTTGATCTGCGTGAACCCCTCGGCGACCGCCTCCTTCGCGAGGCGGACCAGCTTGTCGTCGGTGTAGCCGAGCCAGCCGGGGGTCGTGGTGTACGCGGGATAGCCGTGGTCGAGCAGGTGGGCCCTGCGCTCGGCGCGGCCCGGTGCCGCGGCGTGGAGGATGTCGAGCGCCTCGGCCGGGGTCAGCGCGTCCACCAGGTACCGGAAGTCCACGAGGGACACCAGCTCCTCGGGCGTCAGGTCCGCCAGCAGCTCCCAGACCGGCTTGTTCTCCTGCCGGGCCCGCAGATCCCACACGGCGTTCACCACCGCGGCCGCCGCCATGTGGATCACGCCCTTCTCCGGGCCCAGCCACCGCAGCTGGCTGTCGCCGGTGAGCCGGGCCGAGAACGCGCCGAGGTCACCGAACACGGCGGCGACCGGCAGCCCGACCACCAGCGGTGCGAGCGAGCGGACCGCCGCGACCGTGAGCTCGTTGCCGCGGCCCACCGTGAACGCGAGGCCGAAGCCCTGCCGACCGGCGCTCGTGCGCACGGTGACGTAGGTGGCCGAGTAGTCCGGCTCCGGGTTCATGGCGTCCGACCCGTCCAGCTCGCGGGAGGTCGGGAAACGCACATCCACCGCGTCGACCGCGGCGATGAGTTCTGTCACGGGGTAGTCCACCTCGACTCGCCAGGACCAGAAACAACATATGTATATGTAGTTGAGGTCAGGGAGAAAGTCCAGACTTCCCTGCGTTTCGTCGCGATCCGGCCATTTGGCCGCGACAGACGTATGAGGACTAGGTAGGCGAGGATTGCAGACGTCACATGTCTGCGGGTACGGTCGCCGCGTGTCACTCACCGACGAGGCGATCGCCCGCATCCGGGCACTGATCCAGTCCGGGCAGCTGCCGCCGGGCTCGCGGCTGCCGCCCGAGCAGCAGCTGGCGGCGGAGCTGGGCATCTCCCGCTCTCCCATGCGCGAGGCGGTGAAGGCACTCGCCGTCGCCCGGGTGCTCGACGTCCGGCGCGGGGACGGCACCTACGTCACGAGCCTGGAGCCCGCGGTGCTGCTCGAGGGCCTGGGGCTGGCCGTGGAACTCATGCACGGCAACACGTTGCTGGAGCTGACCGAGGTGCGCAGGCTGTTCGAGCCGGTCGCCACCGGCCTCGCCGCCGAACGCATGTCGGCCGACCACCTCGCGGAGATCCGCGGCCACCTGGAGGCCATGCGGGCCGCGGCCGACGACGTCGAGCTGCTCAACAAGCACGACGCCGCGTTCCACCGCGCCGTCGTCGCGGCCACCGGCAACGAGACCCTCACCACGCTGCTCGACGGAATCGCCAGCGGGACCTTCCGCGCCCGGGTGTGGCGCGGCATGGTCGAGGCGAGCGCCACCGACCGCACGCTCGCCGAGCACGAGGCCATCTTCGACGCGCTCGCCGACGGCGACGCCGCGCTCGCGCGGGCCGCCGCGCTCATGCACATCACCACGACCGAACGCTGGCTGCGCCGCGTGCACGACACCCGCCTGAGCACGGCCACCGAGGAGACCGATGAGATTCCAGCGACGGGGACCTGAGGGCGCCGAACGGCCCGTGGTGCTCGACGAACAGGGCCGGGCCCTCGACCTGTCGCCGGTCACGGCCGACATCGACGGCGCGTTCCTGGCCGGGAACGGGATCGCGGCCGCCCGCGACGCGCTGCCCACCCTGTCCGAGGTGGACACGACCGGTCTGCGGGTCGGGCCGCCGGTGACGCGGCCGGGCAAGGACGTGCGGCACGTGGTGTGGTACCTCAGTCAGTTCATGGTGCTCGACCTCGGCGATGTCGTGAACACCGCCACCCCGGCCGGGGTGGCCTTCGGCGCCAACGACTTCCCGTATCTCCGCGCCGGTGACGTGGTCGAGGTGGAGATCGACCGGCTCGGTCGCCAGCGCCACGTGGTCGGGCACGCATGAGCGCCACCGGCCGGATCGGGCTCGGCACCGCGTCGATCGGCGACCTGTACGAGGAGCTGGACGACCACACCGCCGAAGCGACGCTGGAAGCGGCGTGGGAGGCGGGCACCCGCTACTTCGACATCGCGGCCTCGCGTACCCGGCGCTCGCGAAGCTGCGGGCGGACGGCGCGGTGGGCACGATCGGCGTCGGCATGAACAGGCGGAGATGCTCACCCGGTTCGTCGCCGAGACCGACATCGACGCCGTGCTCGTCGCCGGCCGGTACACGCTGCTAGACCGCACGG
The DNA here is from genome assembly GCF_045807065.1 of Actinophytocola sp. Classification (GTDB taxonomy): domain Bacteria; phylum Actinomycetota; class Actinomycetes; order Mycobacteriales; family Pseudonocardiaceae; genus Actinophytocola. Next base: position 4,078 of record NZ_JBJMIE010000041.1, read on the forward strand.
CCGAGGCGCGGCTGCTGCCGCTGTGCGTCGAGCGCGGGGTGGCGTGGTCGTCGGCGGCGTGTTCAACAGCGGTGTCCTCGCGGCCCCCGGCCCGGACGCGCACTTCGACTACGGGCCGGTGCCGCCGCGGATCCGCCGCC
>NZ_JBJMIE010000042.1:0-67447 GCF_045807065.1 Actinophytocola sp.
GATCGAGGCTCACCTGCGGTTCGCGGGCTGGCTCCACGTGGCCATGCTGGCGTGGACGGCGTTCGACATCTGGATGCTGCCGGTGCTCGGCGCCCCGCCCCGCGGCGGCGGTGGTGGTTCACCCCGCATCGGCGGCATGGGTGGCATGGGTGGCGCGACCGCGACCGCCACCGTGTCGGTGCTGTCGTCGGCCGAGGTGGTCGCGGCGCTGCGCAGGCTGGTCGCGACCGGCGCGGTCAAGGCGCCCGAGCTGGTGAAGCTCCTCGGCGGTCGCACGGGTGAGCTCCAGGCCCCGCCGAAACCCATCGAGGCGTCTGGCAAACCCGCAGGGTCCGGCCCTCGGACGCCGAAGGTCGAGGACCGCCTGCACACCATCGACGAGCTGCTCGGCGACCCGGCCGTGCGTGCGGCCCGCAAGGACAGGTCCTTCGAGGGCAAGCTGAAGGGACGGCTGCGTGACCACGCGGGCAAGACCCTGAAGGAGCGGTTCGACGAGGCACGCAAGGACGCGGCCACCGCACGCGACCTCGGCAACCAGGAGCTGATCAGGGAGACCCAGCGCCGGGTCGACGCCATCCGCGCCGAGATCGAGTCGGTGGAGACCACCCTCCGCCGCATCACCGAAGGCGACCTGCCCAACGAGCGGATCCTCGAGGGCCCGTTCGCCAGAGACAACCCGGTCCAGGCCGCCACTCGCGCCCGCATCGAGCAGTCGCCGGAGATACGCGCGAACTTCCGCAGGCAACTCGCGCCGCGAGAGGTGGCGGGCGCCCGGGAGGCTGAAGGCGTGGCAGGCCGCCCCGGCCACGCGCAGTCCAGCCACAAATGGACCCAGGAAATGCAGGCTGAAATCCTCAACAAACCAGACAACATCTTCACCGGAGTGAACGACAACGGATTACCGGTGGATGTCTACTATCGCAAGAATGGCGATGTGGCGATCACTGTCGCGGGCAGCAAGAAAGACGTCATCACGTCCTACGGTCCCTCGGATCCGGACGGCGCCGGATCCATCAACCCGATCACCAAGTGGAAAGGGCAGAAGACGTATATCGAGATCAACCCGCGCAACGGCAGGCCGAAGCCACCCGAGTGAGATGGGCGCCCAGCCCGCTGGAGGAGGCGGCGTCGAACGAAAGACCGCCGGACCATGGCCCCTACAGCCGAACGGCCGAAAAACCCGCCACTGGTCCTTGAGTGTGTGCCGAACTCACCGTCCGGGTAGCTCGCGGCTCGAGGGGCTGCCTCGGTCAGGATGCGGTCCCTCGTCGGCGTTGCTCAGTATGCGGTTGTGCTCGCGGTGGGGGTGCCGTAGCGGCGGAGGTGGTCCGGCAGGATCGGGTGGTGGTCCGGCGACCAGGTGAAGTGGGTTTCGTGCTCGGTGTAGGTGGTGGACAGTGGGCCGCCTTTGGTGCGGAACAGCATCAGGTTGCCGGTGAGCGTGCCGAACGGGCCGTGCCATTCGTGTGGTGGTCGCCAGAAGTAGGCGCCGGGGCGCATCACGCCGACGGGTCCGATCAGTTCGCCGGAGAGCAGGTACATCTCCTCGACGACGGGGTGGCGTTCCGGGCGCTGTCCGTTGCGTAGTGGCATGGTGCCCAGCAGCCAGGTCTCCTCGCCGTTGTGCGGATCTTGGCGGAGGAACTTGCGTCCGGCTCCCGGTGGGAACCGCGGGTGGAAGTTCCCGCTCCATGTCCCGTCGAGGGCGCTTCGTCGTTCGACGAGCCGGTCCCGATCCGCTGCCGCGGTGGGCAGGCCGGAGAAGAAGGTCAGCACGATGGCTCCGGAGGCGGAGGCCATGCCGTCGCGGTGGTAGCCGGCTGGCAGGTGTGCGTATCCGTATCGGGTATGGCGTATTGCGCCGATGGTGAGGTCGCCGGCGAGCACGAACAGTTCCTCGTCCATGCTCAGGACTGTTGGCTCGACGGTCCGCCATCCGGGCGGGTAGCGCAGGAGCAGGCTGGCTGCCCCGGTGTCGACGTCGGCGCTGAGCTCGCGCGTTTCGACCGAGTGCCGACCCGGCACCGTGTCGCGTCGCCAGGGAAGTGCCTGTGCCTGGATGAACTCGATGAACGGCCGCCCCACTCGGGTCCTCCTCATCTGCCCGGCATCAGCCGGCCGGGGAACAAGCACCGGACCCATTTCCCGGGCGCCACCTCGCTCAGTACGGGATCCTCAGTGGCGCAACGGCTTTCGGCAATGGGACAGCGTGGGTGGAAGTGGCATCCGGAGGGCCGGTCGAGGGCTGAGGACGGTTCACCGCGGAGCACGATCCGTTCCCGGCCGGTGCGGCCGATCACCGGCGTTGCTGACAGCAGCGCCGCGGTGTAGGGGTGTTGTGGGCGTGCCACGATGTCTTCTGTGCTGCCCTGTTCGACCACGCGACCGAGGTACATCACCACGATCTGGTCGGCGATGTGGTGCACGAGTGCGAGGTCGTGCGAAATGACGAGGTAGGCGATGCCGCGCGTGCGTTGCAGGCCGGTGAGCAGGTTGATGATCTGCGCCTGTACGGAGACGTCCAGCGAGCTGACCGGCTCGTCGGCGATGAGCAGCTCGGGGGTGAGGGCGAGCGCCCTGGCGATGGCGATGCGCTGGCGCTGTCCGCTGGAGAACTGCGCGGGAAGCCGCTCGGCGGCGTCAGGCTCGAGGCCGACCTCGGTCAGTAGCCGGCCGACTCTGGTCGCGATGTGTTGGCCACCGGCTATCCGGTGTACACGTAGCGGTTCGGCGACGATGCGTCCCACTGGCATCCGCGGATCCAGGCTGGCATAGGGGTCCTGGGGGATCAGCTGCATTCGCCGCCGCACGGCTCGCAATGCGCGGGTGTTGAGATCGGTGATGTCCTGCCCGGCGAAGTGGATGCGGCCGGCGTCCGGGCGATGGGTCCGCATCACGGCCAGCGCCACCGTGGACTTGCCGGCACCGGACTCCCCGACCAGCGCCACCGTGTGCCCGTTGTGAACGGTCAGTGAGACGTCGTCGACGGCGCGCAGCGGCCGGCCTCCGGCTGTGAACGTGACGGTGAGGTTCTCGACACGCAGTAGTGGCTCAGCCAGTGGCTCAGCCATCGGCATCGCCGGCCTTGACGCAGGCAACCTGCACGTCGCCGACGGCCCGCAGCGCGGGTTCGTCGCCCTCGCACCGAGTTTCGGCGACCGGGCAACGCGGGGCGAATCGGCACCCGGGCGGCTCCTGGCCCGGTGCCGGTGGTTGTCCGGGGATGGGGTGCAGTGGTGCCCGGGGGGTGGCGAAGTGTGGCCGGGCGGCCAGCAGCCCCCGCGTGTAGGGGTGGCGCGGTATGGCCAGCAGGCTCGCGGTGGGTCCGATCTCCACGATCCGCCCGGCGTAGACCACGGCGACGCTGTCGCACGTCTGCGCGGCGACGCCGAGGTCGTGGGTGATCAGGATGATGGCGGTGGTGCTGGCCTGCTCGCGCAGTACGTCGAGAACCTGGGCCTGGATCGTCGCGTCCAGCGCGGTGGTGGGCTCGTCCGCGACCAGTACTGCCGGCGAATTGGCCAGCGCAAGGGCGATCACGGCTCGCTGGCGTAGGCCGCCGGACAGTGTGTGCGGGTAGGCCCGCACACGCTCTTCGGGGGCCGGCATACCCACCCGTCGCAGCGTCCGAATGGCCTGCACCTGTGCGTCCTTCCTGGACAGGTGTTGATGTCGGCGGATCGACTCGACCAGGAGCGACCCGATGGTCCGCACCGGGTTGAGTGCCATCATCGGGTCCTGGAACACCATCGCGATCCGCGCGCCGCGTAACGAGCGCAACCGGCGTTCGTCCGCGCCGAGGATCTCCTCGCCCGTCACGCGCACCGAGCCGGTGACCACGCCGGGCGGGGGCACGAGCCCCAACAGGCTCATCGCGAGCGTCGTCTTGCCGGCACCGGACTCGCCGACCAGACCGAGCGTCTCGCCCTGCCGTAGACACAGGCTGACGTCACGAACCACCGGACGGGGGCCGGTGCCGCCGGGAAAGGTCACCGTCAGCCCCCGCACCGTGATCGCCGCGGCGTCGTCCGGCTCGCCGATCGCTCTTGATGGACCGGGGCCTGCTGTGCGCCGGCGGGGGAGCACTTGGCCGCGGATCGCGGAGTCGGTTCCGACGAGGTTGGCCGCGGTCACCGCCAGCACGATCGCGATGCCGGGTCCGAGCAGCAGCCAGGGCGCGTCGACCAGGTGCGCGCGGCTGTCGGCGAGCATGTTGCCCCAGGTCGGTGTGCCGAGCGGGGCACCGAGACCGAGGAACGAGAGGCCGGACTCCGCGATGATCACCTCGGCGAACTGCAGCGCGCACAGCACCCGCAGGGTCGCGCCCAGTGCCGGGAGCACGTGGGTGACCAGGATGCGTGCCGACGCCGCGCCGGTCAGGCGTGCGACGAGCACGTAGGGGCGGGTCCGGACGCTGAGCGTCTCGGCGTAGGTCACCCGCGCGTAGCTGGGCCAGGTCACCAGGCCGAGCGTCAGCGCCAGCGGCCAGAACCCGTGACCGGCGAGCGCGACGACCACGACCGCGACCACCAGGTACGGGAAGGCGATCATCAGGTCGATCAGCCTGGTCAACACGGCACGCGACCAGCCGGTGCGCCAGCCGGCAAGCAGCCCGACGAGCGTGCCGATGGCCGCGCCCACGATGGTCGCCACCAGGCTGATACCCAGGGACCACGGGAACCCCGCCAGCACCCGGGAGAGCACGTCGCGACCGAGTTGATCGGTGCCGAGCAGGTGCGAAGGCCAGTCCGGAGCCGCCAGCCGGTGCGGGAGGTCGGCGGCGTACGGGTTCGCGGGCGCCAGCACCGGCTGGATGACCGCGAGGACGCCGAGCAGCGCCGCGATGCCGAGGCCGACCCGCCGCCCGGTCACGATGCGCTCCGCAGGCGTGGGTCGAGCATCCGGAACACCAGGTCCAGCCCGGTGTTGACGACGAACACGCCGACGGCGACGACGACGACGGTGGCCTGGACCACCGGGAAGTCCAGCCGGGTGACCGCCTCGACCAGCAGCCGGCCGAGCCCCGGCCAGCCGAAGATGACCTCGGTGAGCAGGGCACCGGAGATGAGGTAGGCGAACTGGGTGCCGATGACGGCGACCGTGGCCAGCAGGGCGTTGGGCAGCACGTGCCTGACGAGCAGGGCCGCACCGCCGGCACCGGTCGCCAACGCGGTACGAACGTAGTCCTCGCGCATGGCTTCGGCGACGTTGGTAGCCACGATCCGGATCAGTTGCGGAGCAAGGAAAGCAGCCAGCGTCAGCGACGGCAGCACCCAGCTGCCCGGTCCGGCGGCGCCGATCGAGGGCAGCCAGCGCAGGTCGACGGCGAAGACCTGGATGAGCAGGAGGCCGACGACATAGGCGGGTACGGCCTGGGCGACGAAGACGCCCGAACTGACCACCCGGCGGCCGATGGAGCCGGTGCGGGCACCAAGCCAGGTACCCACCACGACGGCGAGCACCGCGTCGACGGTGATCGCGGTGGCCGCCAGCGACAGGGTCGGGGTGATCCGGGCGAACACCAGGTCCAGGGCAGGTTGACCGGTGGCCAGTGACGTGCCGAGGTCTCCGGTCAGGACGTTGCCGACGAACGTCGCGTACTGCGCCGGCAAGGGTCGGTCCAGCCCGTAGTGGGCGCTGATCCGGGCCACCGCGTCCGGGGTGGGGTCCGAGCCGGCGAGCACGACGGCCGGATCACCGGTCAGCCGTAGCACGAAGAACAGCACCGTCGAAATGAGGATCAGCAGGATCGCCAACTGCGCGGCGCGGTTGAGCAGGACGCGCGCCACGTCGCTACGAGCCCACGGTCAGCTCGTGGTAGTTGATCACCCGGTTGACGTCGTGGTAGCCCTTGACCCCACCGGCGGTCGCGTTGAGGTCGATCTGTTCGACCAGCAGCAGGCTTGGTGGGTTGTCGTGCGCTGCCCTGGCCAGGTCAGCGAGCAGCGTTGCCCGCCGTCCGGTGTCGAATTCGGTGCTCGCCTTGGCCTGTAACGGCATTACCGCCTCGTCGCAGAAGAACGCCGGCGTCTTCGCGCAGGAGAACAGGGCGTACGGACGGGAGGCGTCCAGGATCGGTGCGGTATTCCAGGACAACCCGAACGCGGGCGTGTCCCAGGTGCCCTTGGTGTACTTGTCCAGCCAGGCCGCGAACTGCACCTGACGCAACGTCACCCGCACCCCGACTTTGGCCAGGTCGGCCGCCATCGCCTGGTAGATCTCCGCGTCGGCGGGGTAGGTGCCGACCACGACCTCGGCGGGCAGCGCGAAACCACTGCCTACGCCCGCCTCGGCCAACAGCCGTCTGGCCTTCGCCGGGTCGTAGGGATACGGTTTGACGTCCTCGGCGTAGCCGAAGGCACCGGGGGTGGCGCCCTGGCTCGCCGGCCGGCCAAGCCCGGCCATGACGTTGTCCACAATGGAGTTCTTGTCTACGGCGTAGTTGAGCGCCTGTCGCACTCGCCGGTCGCTCAGCGGTGTGCTGCCCCTGGTCGTGACGAACGCCAGGGACATCACCTGCGGGGCCGGGGTGACCTGGACTGTGGCGCCAGCCGCGGTGATCCGTGCCTGTTGGTCAGGGGACAGGCCGAGTACCAGGTCGAGCTGGCCGGACTGCAGAGCCTGCAGGCGGGCCGCCGGCTCACCAATTTCGGTGATCTCGAGTCGAGGCACCACGGGTCTACGCCAGGAGCCGTTGAAGCCGGTGAAGGTCACCTTTCCCGGATTCCACGACTCGACCTGATAAGAACCGGAACCCACCGGACTGGCGGCGAACCCTCCCGGGCCCCGCTCGGCCCAGGCTTTCGGCGCGACGATGTACATCGTGGCAATCCGGTTCGGCAGGATCGGATCCGGCGCCGCTGTGGTGAACTCGACCTCGGTTGCGGAGACCGCCCGGCTCGCGCTCAGCGTGAGCAGCTCTTTCCCGACGACGGTGGCCCTGCCCGGGTCGGAGTGAAGATAGTCGAACGTGGCCACGACCGCGGCGGCGTCGAGCTTCTCGCCGTCGCTGAACCTCAGACCGGAACGCAGGGTGAACGTCCACGTCGTGCGGCTGGTCGACGCCCACTTCCGCGCCAAAGCAGGGGCCGGTTCGCCGTTCGCGTTCACCACGGTGAGCGCATCGAACATCGGCGACCAGGTGTAGATGCTCGGAGAGCCCACTGCACTGAACGGATTTCCCTGACCCGGCGGCAAGGTCTGGACCCCGACACGCAGCACCCCGGCCGTCGCGGCGTCGCCACCCTCGCCGTCGGAACCGCAGCCGGACATCATCAGCATGCCGATCGACAACACGACGATGAATCGGCGACAGCCAGGACCTGTCGAGGAACACAGCATCGGTAACTCCCTCGTTCGCCCGACCCGTCGCCGCGAGAGAAACGCTAGCCAGTATTCATCATCAACTCAACGAAAGGCCGACGGCCGCAACTCGAGAATCGCACCGTCCGGGGTCACCAGCACGCGCGGCGCGCTTTTCGGCGCATCGACGACGACCACGGCGACTCCCGGCGGAAGGGCACCGGACAGCACCGGACGCCGGACAGCCAGCGGCGGATACTGGTTGATCTCAACCAGGTTCCGTCCAGCCAGCTGAACCGAGCTGAGCCGGTGCACGGCGGACGCGGGCAACCCGAATGCCTGGTTGAGCACACCGATCGCACCGAACCGGTCCGAACAGCGGCGCACCGAAAACGTTTCCTCCCACCAGGTCCGAGCCAGCTCCAGATCCTCGGCGGCATACACGACGCCGTAGACACCATCCACCGCACCAACACCAGGATCCGGCCGGCCCGGCAACTCGAACGGCGGCAGCTCGCCGCGAATCTCAGTCAGGTACAACACCTCGCCGGTCGGCCCTGCCACCTGGGCCGACCGCAGCACTGCTCCCGCCCTGCCGGTCAGCGGCGCCGGCGCGCGCAGCGTCGTGAACCCCGCGCCAAGGCCAGCGAACACCACATCGACGTCAGCCACCGACAACTCCAGCGCCGCCCAGCCAAAACTGCGCATCGGCAGGTAGCCAGGTGTGGCCGCGCCCTCCACCATCTGGATCACACCACCCACGCCGCTCGCCGAGGCAACCGTCACGTACGGCGCGCCCGCCACAGCCGGCGCAAGCCAGCGTGCCGCAGTCCGATCATCGATCACGCCGACGGCCACGACACCGAACCCGAGCCCGTCCCGGTAAGCAGTGACACTCCGCTCGAGATCGCCGGTGCTCACCACAACCGAGCGAATCGGCCCCACCCTGGGAATTCTCACCTTCCCACAACTAGCAGGGACAATGGCTGGTGTGAACCCGTCCTGGTGAGGAGATCATGCACTAGACGGGATTGTTTGGCCAAAAATGATGTGGACCGGGAGGCCGCCGGTGACGGCCTCCGTGGCAAACATCCGCCGGAAGTCGTGGGGCCGGTAACGCAGCGGTTCGTTGTCGGCGGCTGTCAAGCTGGTGTGGCCGAGGGCCTGGTCGAGCAACTTGTAAATGGTGGTATCGCGTGGGACTTCCCACTTCCAGCCGTTGGGCTTGTGCTGGAACAGGTGCAGTAACGGTGGGCCGACCACGTGTTCGTGGTGTCGTAACGCCCGGTCAGGGGAATGGTGCTGTCGTTGTCGTGACGGAGCCGGTGCAGCCACACGAACGACTCCTGTTTGGCCGGCAGCCACTGCTCGGCCTCGATCCCTTGCGGATCACCCGCACGAGCTGGTCGTCCCAGTGCAGGTCAACTCCGCTAAGTGCGGGCAGGCACCGGGCCATTCCGGAACGGTACTGAGGGGCGCCGCGCCGAGCGGTGCCCCTCACCATCACTCGGTAGTACAGGCATCCGTTCTGCCTTCTTGCCGGGACGCCCCGGCAAGGAGGCACGGCAAGAACTCAGGTGTTGCCCCACGTTCGAACCCGCTGTTCGCCGTCGTTGGTGCACGGGGCGGCGCCGGAGTAGGTGAGGCTGCCGACGATCATGGCCCAGTTCGACAGGGAGGCGCCGTCGTAGCCGGAGATGTTGTCGTTCTCGTGGAAGAGGTTGCCTTGTGACGCGCACTCGCGCGGGTGTGTCGAGTCGACGCAGCCGGTGCTGGTGTCGCAGAACCAGTCCGAGAACTGGCCCTTCTGGCCGGTGCGTTCGAGGACGTTGCCGTAGATGTCGTTGTGGTTGCTGTCGTTGCGGGCGCGGACCGGGTCGCCGCTGACATAGGCGAACTCGTTGTTGACGATGACGTTGTCGCTGCTGTGGTGCGCGATGTACACGCCGTGCAGCAGCGCCGTCTGGCTGCCGGTGTTCTCCAGGTGCACGAAATGGTTGTCCTGTATGACGTTCCCGCTGGAGTTCACCAGGTCCACGCCGCCGTAGGCGTAGCCGGCCGACGACCACTTGGAGCCGATGTCGACCAGTTCCATGCCGAAGACCTTGTTGTGGTTGAAGCCCGCGTCCGCCGGGACGCGGAGGCCGTCCACGGTCTGGTAGCGGCCCGCCAGGGCGATTCCGCCCTCGCTGTAGCGTTCCACCCGCAGATAGTAGAACCGCAGGCCGCCGTCGCCGCCCTGCGGCATGGTGTCGGGCATCTTGCCTCGCAACCAGTACCCCGCCGTGCCGTTGCCGCGGAAGACGGGGCGTCCCGCGATGTCGTCGACTCCGTCGCCGTACTCGTAGTCGGTCGGCATGAAGTTCACGGTGTGGCCCGGCACGATGTAGGTCCAGGTGGTCGTCGGGGCGGTGTAGGTGCCCTGCTTGATCCGGACCTCGACATCTGTCTGTGGCTGCGCCGCGGTCAGCACCTCCTGTGCCCGGGTCAGGGTCCTCACCGGCGCCGAGGCGCTCAGCCCGGAGTTGGTGTCCGACCCCGCGGGGTCCAGGAACACCTGGAACGCATCGGCGGGCTCCGCTGTGGCTTGACCAGCCCCGCTGAGCAGAAGCGTCAGCACAGCCGCGATCACGGTCGCGCGCATCGTTGTCTCCTGTCTGGTTCACGGCTCATGACGCCGTGTCTAGCGCGCGATGCGTTGTCCGGCTTCGTGGTTCGGACGCCGGACATCAGGGACCGGACAACGGGTCAGCCGCAGGCGGGGTGGAAGGGCGCTTCGGGGTCGACGACATCGGAGAGCTTCGCCTTGGTAGCACCCCGTCAAGCTCGGCGATGGCCGGGTTGTAGGCGCCTTTCTGCAGCCTGAAGTTGGCGGCGGTAAGACCTGCCGAGGCGGCCGTCACGTGAATGCTCAGCGCGGCAGCCGCGTTCATCATGACCCGCTCAGGACAGCCCATGACACCCGGTCCAGACTCGCGCACGCTACCCGTCCACGAAACTTCCGACCGGCGGCGCGTGGGGGTTTGCGCCATCATTCGGGGTATGGCGGAAAAGTACGAGTACAAGGTTGTCGAGCTTCGGGAGAAGCTGCTCGGCGGCAAGATGTCCGGCGCGAAGCTCGAAAGCGTGCTCAACGAGCACGCGGCGAAGGGTTGGCAACTGAAGGCCATCACGGCCACGGAGGTGAAGGGCCGCATCGGGCCGGGAGGTGTTGACGGGGTCCTGGTCACCTTCGAACGCAGGGCGGGCTGAGCAGCACGCCGCCCCCGGGGTCAGTACTCGTTCTTGATGACGAAGTAGGAGCCGCGGATGGTTCCGGCCAGCTTCGACTTCTGTCGGGCGAACTTGAACGAGGAGAGTTCGGCGGGGACCTCCATCCCGTCGGAGAGTTTGAAGCCGACGGCTCGTTTGCCGGAGTCTTCGAGGGTGTACATCACGTTGATCGACAGGCCGTTCTCGTAGAACACGTATGCCATCCGGATGTTCTCGACCTCGAACGCGGTCGCTTCGAGCGGGCGGGCGGAGATCTCGATGCCGCGTTCCTCCTTGAGGATCCGGGCCACCCAGTCGATGGTCGGCCCGGCGTCGCTCGCGGGCTCGACCGTGAAGACGTGGTCGTACTTGTTCTTGAAGTACCGGGCCTCGTTCGCCCGCAGGCCGGCGAGCGCGGGCGCGACCGGCGACGACTCCAGGCCGACGGTCGACACGGTGTCGAAGTCCACGGCATGGGGCATGTCCAGCTCCTCCGGTCGGATTCAGCGTATGCGCTGGTAGCGAAGGTACGCGAGGCGGGACGCGCGTGCCTCACGACGGCAGGAAGATCGTCGTCGCCTCGTCGGCGAGTGCGGCGGAGTTGGGGGCGTCCGGGTCGGTCTGCGCCAGGTGCAGCAGTCCGAGGATGGCCGCGTAGGCGACCCGCGCCCGGGACACCGCCCGGTCCGGCGGTAGGCCGAGCTCGCGGTACGTGCGGGCCAGGAGGTCCAGCCGGGCCCGGTTCACCTGGCGGACCGCGTTCCTGACCCGGGGGTCGTTGCGGTCGCCGAGCAGACTCAGGTGCACCGATGGGGCCAGCGGCTGGACGGCGTGCACGACCGTGGTGAGCAGGTCGCGCAACCGCTGCGCCGGATCGGTGATCGCGGCGAGCTCGGCGAGCCCCTCGTCGCCGTGGGTTCGTACCCACTCGGCGAGCGCGGCCGTGACCAGCTCGTCGCGGTTCCGGTAGTGCGCGTAGAAACTGCCCTTGGTCACGCCGAGTGTCCGCGCCAGCGGTTCGACCGCGACCGCGGCCAGCCCGCCGTCCGCGATCGCCTTCAGCGCGGCCCGCGCCCAGTCCCGGGCGGACAGCCGGGTCGACTCGCTCACCACGGGCCACAGGATACGCGTGCGTATTGACGGTCCCGCCAGCGCTGGATACGGTACCGTATCAATACGGTGGCGTATTAAGGAGTGGAGCGCATGGGAGTTCGCCGAGTGGTCACCGGGCACGACGCCGAGGGCAGGGCCCGCGTGGTCGACGACGGCGTGGTCGAGCCCATCACGTCCGAGCTGATGCCCGGCTGTGCGGCCTACCGGCTGTGGGGCCGGGACGAGCGGCCCACGTTCCCGGACGACGGCGCGCCGCGCGGCGCGGAGGCGTACTTCCCGCCTCGGGACGGATCGCGCTTCATGATCAACACGATCCCGCCCGGTGAGCTGGTCCCATCCCCGGACCTCGACGTGGCCGCGGCCTGGGACGAGCTGGAGCGGCAGATGCCGGGCGCGGCGGCCACGATGGAGCCCGACGCCCCGGGGATGCACACCACCGACAGCCTCGACTACGTCCTGGTCGCGTCGGGCGAGGTCACGCTGGAACTCGACGACGGCGAGCGGACGGTGTTGCGAGCAGGCGACGTGGTCATCCAGAACGGCACCCGGCACGCCTGGCGCAACCACGGCACCGAGACCTGCACGATCGTCGGCGTCGCCATCGGCGCGGACCGGCCCCGGCCGGCATAGTCCGCCGCCGCTTCGCGTTCGACACGACGAAGTCCCCGGCCGCCCAGATCACGATCTCGGCAACGCCACACGGTAGGTGAGCTCGTACTCGTAGCCGTCGACCACCCGCACCGTGGCCGACAGCACCGGGGCGCGCACGGTGCACGCCGTGGCCTCCCTGGTCACGTAGTCACCGCAGTCGATCGCGCCGTACAGGCTGTACGCGTCCGGTTGGCCGGTCGCGCCGCTGACCATCATCAGCACGCCGAAGATGGCGGACTTGAGGTCGCGGGGCGGGGCCGCGTCCAGCGTCGTCGTACCCGTCCCGTCGGCGTTCAGCGGGAAGCTCCAGGTGGTCATGCCGTACCGCGTGGTGATGCGGCTGTTGTTCGCCCGGCGCTCGTCGTGGAAGAACGTGCTTGAGTAGCCGTAGCGGCCGGCCGCGTCGCGCAGGCGACAGGTGTAGCCGGAGTCGTCGGGCACGGTGCAGTGGGCGGTGACCGTCGTGTGCTCTTCCCGCCCGACGCCCGACGCCACGTCCTGCTCGGCCTCATGCTGACTGGGTAGCGACGGCGTGGCCAGGGACCAGATCCCCACCGCGATACCCACCGCAGTGAGCACCGCCAGGCCGCGGAACCACCAGGACCTGACAACCTGGCTGGGCGTCTTGCTCTCCACGCGACCTGTGATGGCCGGCGGTCACGTGCGGTTCCCTGTGACATCGTCGTGTGATGACACCTGCCCGCCACCAGAGACTTTCGGTCTTCCTGTGGCGGCCCGCCGGGGACGGCAACCGGGTGCGCGTCGGCTAACCCGGGCTGCGCGGTGATCGTGTCGTCCGGGACCAGGCCGCGACCGCGGTCGCGAAGAAGGTGTGGACCCACCTACCCGAACCGTGACGGACGCGACCTCGATCGGCGCGGCGGCGGCGCCTGGAGGACGATCAAGCCGTGGACCTTCCCGAGGAACTGCTCGACCTGTTGCGGAACCGCGCCCTCTGCTTCGTCGCGACGGTCATGCCCGACGGCGCGCCCCAGCTGACCGAGACCTGGGTCGACACCGACGGCACGCACATCCTCGTGAATACCGTCGAGGGGTTCCAGAAGATCAAGAACGTGCGGCGGGACCCGAGGGTGGCGCTCAACATCGCCGATCCGGACCGGCCGGTGCGCTACTTCGACGTCCGTGGCCGGGTCGTCGGCATCTCCACGGACGGTGCCGCCGAGCACATCGAGAAGCTGTCACACCGGTACACCGGCAAGCCCTACTCGTTCGGGCGCGGCGGTACGCGAGTGCTGCTCACGATCGAGGTCGACCGGGTCCGCTGAGGACGTTTGTTGGCATCGGCAGCGACAGAGGTTCGTCCGCCGGCCACGGGCCCGTCACCGAGGGCTGCTGATGTTGCCCCATGTCAGAGACCACGGGACTCAACCGCCGCAGGTTCCTGCAACTGGCCGGCGCGACCGCGACATTCACCGCCTTATCGGACAGCATAGCCGCGGCCGCCGCCCTGCCGGCCCACCGCCGCACCGGCACCATCCGCGACGTCGAGCACATCGTGGTCCTGATGCAGGAGAACCGGTCGTTCGATCACTACTTCGGCGCGCTGCGCGGTGTCCGCGGCTTCGGCGACCCGCGCCCGGTGTCGCTGCCGAACGGCAGGTCGGTGTGGCACCAGTCCGACGGCACCAGGGACGTCCTGCCGTTCCGCCCGGCCGCCGACGACCTCGGCCTGCAGTTCATCCAGGACCTCAACCACGACTGGCAGGGCGGCCACCGCGCGCTCAACGGCGGTAGGTACGACCAGTGGATCCCGGCCAAGACGCCGACCACCATGGCGTACCTGACCCGCGAGGACATCCCGTTCCACTACGCGCTCGCCGACGCCTTCACCGTCTGCGACGCCTACCACTGCTCGTTCATCGGCTCCACCGACCCGAACCGCTACTACCTCTGGACCGGCTACACCGGCAACGACGGCACGGGCGGGGGACCGGTGCTCGGCAACGACGAAGCCGGCTACGGCTGGACCACCTACCCCGAGCGCCTCGAGCGCGCGGGCGTGTCGTGGAAGATCTACCAGGACGTCGGGGACGGCCTGGACGCCGCCGGTTCCTGGGGCTGGACGAACGACGCCTACATCGGCAACTACGGCGACAACTCGCTGCTGTACTTCAACCAGTACCGCACCGCGCGGCCGGGGAACCCGCTCTACGACAAGGCGCGCACCGGCACCAACGCCAAGTCGGGCCAGGGTTTCTTCGACATCCTCGAAGCGGACGTGCGCGCGAACCGGCTGCCGCGGATCTCCTGGATCGCCGCGCCGGAGGCGTTCACCGAACACCCGAACTGGCCGGCGAACTACGGCGCCTGGTATGTCGCGCGCGTGCTCGACGCGTTGACCAGCAACCCGGACGTGTGGAGCAGGACGGCCCTGTTCATCACCTACGACGAGAACGACGGCTTCTTCGACCACGTCGTCCCGCCGATGCCGCCGCTCTCACCCGCGCAGGGCAGGTCGACCGTCGACGTGGGCCTCGACCTCTATCCCGGCGACGCGAGCCGCGTGCCCGGCGCGTACGGGCTGGGGCAGCGGGTGCCGATGCTGGTCGTGTCGCCGTGGAGCAAGGGCGGTTTCGTCTGCTCGGAGACGTTCGACCACACGTCGGTCATCCGCTTCATGGAAGAACGCTTCGGCGTGCACGAGCCGAACATCTCGCCGTGGCGCCGTACCGTCTGCGGTGACCTGACCTCGGCGTTCGACTTCGCGCAGGCCGATCCGCGGCCCGCGCGACTGCCCGGCACCGGCGGGTACGAGCCACCCGACCGCGACCGCCACCCCGACTACGTGCCGCCGGTGCCCGCCGACCCGAAGCTGCCGGTGCAGGAACGCGGCCGGCGCCACACCAGACCCCTCCAGTACCAGCCGTTCGTGGACGCCCACGTGCAGCGGTCGGCACTGACGCTGACCTTCGGCACCGGCCCGGCGGCGGGCGGCGCGTTCCACGTCACGGCCGCGAACCGCACGGACGGCCCGTGGACGTACACCACCGAGGCGGGCAAGACGGTCACGGACACGTGGACCGGTGCGTACGACCTGACCGTGTTCGGGCCCAACGGTTTCCTGCGCACGTTCGCGGGCGCGGCGCCGGTGGCCGAGGTGACCGCCCGGCACAACGGCGGCCGGGAGGCCCTGACCCTGACCCTGCACAACCCGTCGACCACGACGGTGAGTCTGACCGTCACCAGCGCGTACGGCGGACAGCGGACGTTCACCCTGCACCGCAACGCGACGCTCACGCACACGGTCGACCTGGACCGCACCGACCGCTGGTACGACGTGACCGTGACGTGCGACAAGGACAGGACGTTCCGCCGCCGGTTCGCAGGCCACGTCGAGAACGGCAAGCCAGGCCTGAGTGACCCGGCGATACTCACCCACTGAGGCACCGCACGAGCCGGCGTGTGACTGTCGGCCTGGGACGGGTCTGTGGTGTTCGTGACATGTCGGCTCGGACGGGGGTCGGGGCTGTCACCGTGGGACCAGTGACCGGGCGTGATGAGTTGGTGGGGCCGGAGTCGTCGACGGCACGCGGCGTTGTCCCTGTTGTGGGGGCGGTGACCGCTGGCGTCGGGCTGGCGGTGCAGGCCCGGTTGAACGGGGAGCTCGGTTCGTGGGTGGGCGACGGTATCGCGGCGACACTGGCGTCGACGACGGTCGGGCTCGTCCTGCTGCTGGTGGTTGTCCCGCTGCTCCCGGCCGGCCGACGCGGGCTGGATCTGATCCGCACGGCAGTGCGCACCGGCGAGTTGCGCTGGTACCACCTGGCCGGCGGTGTCTGCGGCGCGGTGTTCGTGGCCGGCCAGGGAATCAGCGTCGGAGCCGTCGGGGTCGCCGTGTTCACTGTCGCCGTCGTGGGCGGCACGGCCGTCGGTGGTCTGGTCGTCGACCGTTTCTGGAGCGGCGGCCCCAGCGGTCCGCGGCCGATCACGATGGCGCGGACGGCAGGGGCCGGGGTGTGTGTGGTGGCGGTCGCGATCGCCGGGCACGGAGCGTGGGACGGCTCCGGATCCCTGGCACTGGTCGTGCTGCCACTAATCGGCGGGATCGCGATCGCGGTCCAGTCAGGACTGAACGGGCGGGTCGGCGCGGTCGCGAGGTCTCCGTGGCCGCCCACGCTGATCAACTTCACGGTTGCCGCCGTCTCACTCACCCTCGCCCTGACCGTGCGGGTCGTGTTCCGCGGGGGCCCACCCGGCCGCCTCCCGACGGAACCGCTGCTCTACCTGGCCGGAGTGATCGGTATCGGCGTCATCGCGGTCGCCACGATCGCCGTGCGGCACATCGGTGTTCTGGTCTTCGGCCTGGCCAGCGTCACCGGCCAACTGCTCGGCGCGGTCGTGCTCGACGCACTCACCCCCGGCCGGCAGCCCTCACCCGCCACGTTCACCGGCGTCGCGATCACCTTCCTCGCACTGGTGCTGGCCGCCCAACCAGGTTTCCGAGGCGCCAACCACTGACTCGGGCGAGTGAACGCGCTCACACGAGACCGGGCCGGGCAGATCGGCGCCGCCGCGAGACGGCAACGGTCAGCACGGTGGACGTCTCGGCTGGCGCAACGCGGCCGGGATGAGCTCACCGTGCGCCGCCAACAGCTCGTCGCACATCGCCTCGGCCTGGCGGGTGGTCAGCACGGCGGCGGCGTTCGGGTCGAGTAGTACCGCTTGGTGCACGTGCCGGCGGTCGCCGTCCAGTACGGCGCGTACCGTCAGCTCGACGACGTTGAGGAACGTGCGGTTGAGGGCCGCCAGCTGCGGTGGCAGTGCGCCGACCGGCTGCGGGTGCGGCCCCGACGCGTCGACGACGGCCGGTACCTCCACACAGCATTCCGCCGGCAGGTTGCTGATCAGCCCGTCGTTGCGGACGTTGAGGTAGATCTCCCGCGCGGCACCGGTCTGGTGCGCGTGGATGAACTCCGACGCGAGCTCCGAGGTCGGTGTCAGCGTGAGCGGGCCGCCGCTCTCCAGCTCCCTGCGGGTCTCGCCGTACTCGTCGAGGTTGCGCTCGGACCGGCGCAGGTACTCCCCGACCGGGATGCGGAAGTGCTCGATCTCGTCGTCGTGGCGCATGAACCAGGGCACGTACTCCGCGCCGTGCTCGCTGGACTCGGTGGGGAAGTAGCCGAAGCGGCGGAAGATCTCGACCCGGACCCTGCGCCGCAGCTGGGGATCGGCGTCGATCGCGGCGTGAAGTCGGGGATACAGGTCGGTTCCGTCGTGCTCGAAGCGAAGCACGAACGCCTGGTGGTTGAAGCCGGCGGTCAGGAAGTCCACTTCGGACACCGGCAGGCCGGCGACCCCGGCGAGGAACCGGTGCGTGTCCCGGACCGAGTGGCACATCCCGACGACCCGGGCGAACGGCGTCCCGGCGTAGACCGCCCACGGCAGCATCGCCATCGGGTTGCTGTAGTTCAGCAGGTACGCGTCCGGCGCGACCTTCGCCAGGTCCTCACCGATCGCCATCAGCACCGGGATCGTGCGCAGGCCACGGAAGACGCCGCCGACACCGATGGTGTCCGAGATGGTCTGGCGGACGCCGTAACGCGCGGGGATGTCGAAGTCGGTCCGCGTGGCCCGGTAGCCGCCGACCTGGATCTCGTTGATGACGTAGTCCGCGCCCTCGACCGCGGCCTGCCGGTCGAGGCTCGAGCCGACGCGGGCACCCGCGCCGGTCTGCTGGTTTATCCGCCGTACCAACGCTTCCGCGTACCCGAGCCGCTCCTCGTCGATGTCGTGCAACATCAGGTCCAGCTGGCCGTGCAGCGCAGTGAACCCGCACAGGTCGGTGACGACGTTGCGGGTGAACTCGACGCTGCCCGCGCCGATGAACGCCACCTTGGTCATGCTCGCACTATGACACCGACTGCACGAAGCAAACAACGACTCGACTCAAACGCGCAACTTCTACGCCGTTTACTGCGCGTTTGATCATGCGTACCTCAGACGAGCGTGACCTCGCAGCCGAGCGCCCGAATCGCGCCGATCTTGGCCTCGTCGGCGCGGTCGTCGGTGATCAGCAGGTCCACCTCGCCCATCTCGCACACCCGCGCGAGCGCGACCCGGCCGATCTTCGTGGCGTCGGCCAGCACGATGGTCCGCCGCGCGCGGCTGCGCATCACCCCGTTCGCACGCGATCCCGCCGGGTCGTAGTTCGTGCAGCCGGCCTCGGCGTCGACCCCGTCCACGCCGACGAACGCGACGTCGAGGTTGTACTCGGACAGGAAGGTCTCGGCGGAGTGGCCGACCGCCTCCTGGCTGCTGCTGCGGATCTCCCCACCCGCCGAGAACACCCGCAGCCGCGGGTTGTCCAGCAGGTGCAGCGCGACGTTGAGGGCGTTGGTGACGACGGTGAGCCCCTCGTGTTCCAGCAGCAGCCGCGCGAACTCGGTGACCGTGGTGCCGCCGGTCACCCCGATGACCCTGGCGCCGGCCAGGTGCTTGCGTGCCTCGTGCGCGATCTTGCGCTTCTCGGTAAGGTCCTGCGTGGTCTTGTAGCTCAGCGGCAGGTCGTTGAACGCGGCGTGGATCGTCGCGCCGCCCCGGGTCCGGCTGACCAGCCGCTGCTGTTCGAGCAGCTCGAGATCGCGCCGGATGGTCGCATGCGACACGTCGAACATCTCGGCGAGCTCCGGAACCTCCAACGACCCGTGCGCGACCACAGTGGACAGGATCTGGTTGAGACGTTGGTTGCGCCGCATGGCGCCGAGGGTATCGCACGAACAAGCAGAGTGCGCATAGCTTCCCCGTCCTGCGCGCAATTTGCGCACAGGAGAGCGTTACCCGGTCTTAACCCCAACAAAGCGGAAGTATCGGACTTCGCTCTGTTGACCAGCCGATGAACGCGTGCCATAGTCCAGTTCAACATTCGGACCGATCATGTAACGCGCAAATATTTGCGCGTTTTCTGATCGAAATGCTCGGAGTTCGCCGGCCCGGCCAGTCCCAGTTGTGAGAGGCGTCGCTCATGTTCTCGCCGCGAAGGAACGTCCGGCTGACCGCCGGCATCGCCGTCCTGTCCAGCCTCGCCCTGCTGGGCACCGCGTGCGGGGGCGGCGACAGCGGCGCGTCCCAGGAGACGACCGGCGTCACGATCAACGTCACCCTGGGAGCCGCGTCGCCGCCCCAGGCGGCGCTGGAGGCGTTCACGAAGTCCACCGGCATCAAGGTGAACTGGACGAACCTCGACTGGGACAGCCTGCAGACGAAGATCGCGGCGGCCGCCACCGCGAAGACCTACTTCGCCGACGCGACCGACGTCGACTGGTCGCGGGTGGGCCAGCTGGGCAAGCTCAACTGGTTCTATCCCATGGAGAAATACCTCGACACCAAGAAGCTGACCTCGGACATGCCGCAGCTGTCGTCGTTCACGACCGACGGCCACGTCGTCGGCATCCCGTACGACGCGTCGTTCCTCGTGGCCACGGTCAACAAGAAGATGTTCGCCGACGCCGGCGTCACGTCGATGCCGACGACGATCGCCCAGTACACACAGGATCTGAAGCAGATCAAGGCAAAGGGCGCCGTCCAGTACCCGCTGAACATCCCGTTCGCGGCGGCCGAGGGCCTGTCCACCTACTGGTACCAGACCACCGCGGCGTTCGGCGGCAAGGTACTGGACGAGAAGGGCAAGCCGCAGTTCGCCAGCCGAGGTTCCGCGGGGTACAAGGCGGCACAGTGGATGGTCGACGCGCTGAAGCAGGGCCTCGTCGCGCCAGGCAACATCAACGTGACCGACAGCCAGGGACAGCAGACCCTGATGGCGCACGGGCAGACGGCCAGCGTGTTCGGCGACTACTCCGGCAACGTCGGCAGCCTGTACGACGTGCCGGAATCCTCGACGGTGGTCCATCAGGTCGGCTACCTGCCGACGCCCGGGGTGAGCGGACCGGGGCCGAACATGAGTAACCCCGACGGCATCGGCATCCCCGTGAACGCCAAGTACCCGAAGGCCGCGGCGAAGTTCATCGAATGGTTCACCTCGGCGGAGAACCAGGCCGACTTCGCGGGCCTGAACGGGCCGGACAAGGCGTGGAAGAGTTACAACATGCCGTCCCGCCTCAGCGCGGTCGAGCAGCTCAACAAGAACGGCAACATCATCGGCGGGGACACGCTCGCCTCGCTGCTGAAGGACCAGGCCCGGCCGGTGTTCCCCGGCGGCGCACCGAAGTGGTACCCGGAGTTCTCCACCGCCGTCTACACGAACCTGCACGCGGCCGCGACGGGCGCGATGTCGGTCGACACAGCGATCAAGACCATCGCCGGCACCACGGACCGGCTGGCGAGCGGCCAGTGACCAGTACCCGGCTCCCGACCAGGCCGGTGACGACCAGCGAGCCCAGCCCGAGGCAGCGAAAACGCCGTCGCCGGTTCGATCTCCTGCCGTACGTGCTGGTCGCGCCGCTGGCGCTGTTCATCGTCGGCCTGGCGCTGGTGCCGGCGGGTTTCACGGTCGTGGAGTCGTTCTTCAAGGTCGACACCCTCGACCCGCCGACCCGGTTCTTCGGCCTCGGCAACTTCCGGCAGATCTTCGGAGATCCGCTGCTGCGCACCACCGTCGTCAACACGCTCGGCTACGTCGTGATCGGGACGGCGTTGTCCACCATCCTCGGCATCGCGATGGCGGTCACCCTCCAGCACCGCTTCGCCGGGCGCTCGGTGCTCATCGCGATCCTGGTGCTGCCGTGGGCGCTGCCCGGTGTCGTGGAAGGCATCGTGTGGACCGGGATCTGGGACGCGAACACCGGACTGCTCAACAGCGTGCTCACCTCCCTGCACCTGATCGACCACTACCAGGTCTTCCTCGGCCAGCACCGGTGGCTGACGATCTTCCTGATCGAGATCGTGCAGGTGTGGCAGATAACGCCGCTGTCGGCGCTGCTGGTGCTGGCCGCGCTGCAGAACATCCCCGGCGACCTGTACGAGTCCGCCCGGCTCGACGGCTGTTCGGGCCCGCAGGCGTTCCGGCGGATCACGCTGCCGCTGGCCCGGCCGGGCATCGCGATCGCGATGGTGCAGGCGGTGATCACCACACTCAACGTCTTCGACCAGCCGTACGTGCTCAACGGCGCCGCGTCGACCGCGTCGTCGGTGATGATCCAGACCTACCTCGTCAGCTTCCAGAACCTGAACTTCGGCGAAGGATATGCGTTGTCACTGCTCGTCACCGTGGCCACGCTGGTGCTGTCCCTCGGCGCGGTGAAGCTCGTGTACCGACGGGTGGAGTACTGATGCGCGCGCGGATCCGGCTGCGGTGGTTCGGGATCGCGTTCATCCTGCTGTGGTCGCTCGTCCCGATCTACTGGACGATCAACATCAGCCTGCAGTCCGAGGCAGACCTCGGCAGCAAACCGGCGCACTACCTGCCACCCAATCCGACGCTGAAGAACTACGAGGCACTGCTCAGCGGATCCGGCCCCGTGCCCGGCCAGATCCGCGCCTCCGCGGTCAACATCGTCGTCGAGTGCGCCGCCGCGACCATCATCACGGTCGTGCTGTCCACCCTTGCCGCGTACGCGTTCGCACGCATGAAGTTCAAGGGCCGCAACGTGTTGTTCTACGCGACCCTGGCGACGATGGCCTTCCCCGCCTACACGACGTTGATACCCCTGTACCAGATCCTCACCGAGTTCAGCCTCGTCAACACCTACACCGGCATCGTCCTGGTGTACGTCTCCGGCTTCCTCCCGCTGGCGACCTGGATCATGTACAACTACCTGCAGAGCCTGCCCGCCTCCCTGGAGGAAGCGGGCCTCGTCGACGGCGCACACCGGATGCAGGTCTTCTGGCACGTGCTCCTACCGCTGGCCCGCCCCGGCATCATCTCGACGGCCATCATCACGTTCCTGTTCTCGTGGACGCAGTTCCTCTTCCCACTGGTGCTCTCCACCGACCTGTCCACCCAACCGCTGACCGTCGTCGTGCAGGCACTGCAAGGACAACACGTGGTACCGACGACGCTGCTCAGCGCCGCGGGCGTAATCGCGATCGCCGTACCCGCCGTCATCGGGTTCACCCTCAACCGCTACATCGTGAGCGGCCTACTCGCGGGAAGCGTCAAATAGCGCGAACCGCTCCCACGAGTCCGTCCGCCCCGGCGAACAGTCAATGGTGGCCGAGCACGGCGTGCGGTCGGTACGGTGCGTGCAGCGTGGCCACCTCGTCCTCGGTCAGTCCCGTATGGACCGCGGCGATCGCGTCCGTCAGGTGTTCTGTTCTGGTTGCGCCGATGATCGGTGCGCTCACCCCTGGCCGGCCGAGTAGCCAGGCCAGGGCGATCCGCGCCGGCGGCAGGTCGCGCTGGGCGGCGACCGTGCGCACCGCGTCGACCACGTCGAAGTCGTCGTCGGTGTACAGGTTGTCGGCGACGGGGTCGGAGCCGGACCGCACGGTGGTCTGTGCGCCGCCGCGTCCGCGGGTGCCGGTGAGCAGTCCGCGTGCCAGCGGGCTCCACGGGATGAGGCCGACACCCTGGTCGAGGCAGAGGGGGATCATCTCCCGTTCCTCCTCGCGGTAGACGAGGTTGTAGTGGTTCTGCATCGACACGAACCTGGTCCAGCCGTGGGTATCGGCGACGTGCTGTGCCTTGGCGAACTGCCAGGCGTACATGCTCGACGCGCCGATGTACCTGGCCTTCCCGGCGGAGACCACGTCGTCGAGGGCGTTCATGGTCTCCTCGATCGGGGTCTCGGGGTCCCAGCGGTGGATCTGGTACAGGTCGACGTGGTCGACGCCCAGCCGGTCGAGCGAGGCGTCGATGGCGGCCATGATGTGCTTGCGGGACAAGCCCTTGTCGTTCAGACCGGGCCCCACTGGGAAGTAGACCTTGGTGGCCAGGACGTAGTCGTCGCGGCGGGGGAACAGCTTGGCGAGCAACCGGCCGGTGATCACCTCGCTGGCTCCGTCGGAGTACATGTCCGCGGTGTCGAAGAACGTCACGCCCGCCTCGACGGCGTGGCGGACGATCGGCTCCGCGGCGTCCTCGCCGAGGATCCAGTCCCGCTTGGTGGGGCTGCCGTAGCTCATCATGCCGAGGCAGATGCGGGACACGGCGAGGCCGGAGGTGCCCAACCGGGTGTAGTCCATCAGTTTTCCTCTTCTCCCTGGGGTTCCTGGTGCACGGCGACGCCTGTGGCGATCAGCGCGATGCCGGTCAGCTCCCGGATGGTGGGCACCTGGGTGAGCACGACGATCCCGATCACCGTCGCGACCGCCGGCAGGATGGTCAGCATCAGCGCGAAGGTGTCCCGGCGCAACCGGGCCATGGCGAGTTGGTCGGTCACGTAGGGGATGACTGACGAGCAGATGCCCACGCCCACCCCGGCCAGCAGCGCCGCCGGGCTGATGAAGGCCGGCGCGGCGGCGGTGACGGAGAACGGTGTCGCGACCACCGCGGCGACCAGCATCGCGGCGCCCAACTGGTCGATGCCGGCGCCGGTGTTGGCGATCCGGTGGCCGAGGACCACGTAGAGCATGAACAGCGCGCAGTTGACGAACGCGAAGACGAAGCCGAGCGCCGCACCGGCGAGTTGGAGATCGGTCAACGCGACCACCCCACCCACGGCGAGCACGAGGGCGATCAGGTTGCGGGCGTTGCGCACCCCGACCGCAGCGAGCACGATCGTGCCGAGGAACTCGATGGCCCCGACGGTCGCGAGCGGCAGCCGGTCGATGGCGAGGTAGAACGTGGTGTTCATGACCGCGAGCACCACCCCGAGCCCGAGCAACACGCGGCGCTGGCGCGGTGCGAGACGCCGGACCAGCCGCCAGGGCCTGCGCCACACCGCGAACACCACGGCGGCACTGGCGATCCGCAGCCAGGCCACGCCGAGCACGTCCACGCGGGCGAACAGCAACACGGCGAAGGCCGGCCCGAGGTAGTGGAAGACCGCGCTGACGCCGAAGTAGACCGGCGCCGGCATCCGAGACGCGATCCCGGACGGTGTCGTCATGCGGAGTATCTTCCAAAGCAATACCCCGAGGCCGGAATGGCACTATCCAGGAAGAAGGCCTGAGTTGCCTGGAACTTCAAGGCCAACCGGCCAAGATTCCTTCCCCGAGCGGTCCCGGCTGCTGGACGAGGTGAACGTGCGACTGCTGAACGAACTGCACGAGAACCCGCGGCTGTCGATGTCCGAACTGGCCCGCCGCGTCGGCATGTCGGCCCCCGCGGTAACTGAGCGTGTACAACGCCTGGAACGCACCGGTGTGATCACCGGCTTCCGGATGGAGGTCGACCCGGCCGCCCTGGGCATGCCCGTGACGGCGCTGGTGCGCATCCGCCCCGGCCCCGGTCAACTCCCCAAGATCGCGGCAGCGGCCCGAGACACGCCACAGGTGGTGGAGTGCTCCCGCATCACCGGCGAGGACTGCTTCCTACTCAAGATGCACGGCCCGTCAATCAGCCAACTCGAAGAAATACTCGATCGGTTCCTGATGTTCGGCCAGACCACCACGTCGATCGTCGTATCCGAGCCGGTCCCACGCCGACCGCTGCCCGTCCCCACCGTGGACAAGCGATAACGCGCCCTCAACCGAGCCAGGACTGTCACCGCCGACCTCGCTGGCCAGTGCACGTCCTCGCGGTTCGTTGCTGGGGGTGGAGCCGTCCGGCTCATTTTGCTAGGCCGTACAACGCAAACACGGTCTGAATGGTGTTGGTGCCGGTCGGGGCGGCCCAAGATAGCCGTCATGGACAGACTTTCCGTGATCCGCCGGTTAGCCGGATTCGCCATGGCCCTTGTCGCCGCGCTCGCTCTGGCGACCGCCCCGGCCGCCGCTCAGACGACACCGCAGATCACCATGGCGAGTGCGGTGGCCGTGGTGAATCCGGGTAACCAGAGGCTCGTCGAGTTCGATTCGGTGCAGCTTCAGATGACCGCGACTGGCGGTGCCTCGCCGTACACGTGGGCGGCGGCCGGGCTGAGCACACGGCTGAACATCAACCCGTCGACGGGCCTGATCTCCGGGATCGCGACGGCCGGCCGCTACACCGTGACGGTCACCGCGACGGACGCAGCCGGTTCGGCTGGCAGTGTCACCTTCACCATCTGGGTTCCTCGGGAGTGTCGCACCTGCTGAGCGTCGCACCTGCCCAGCGGGACGGAGGAGGCTCGGTCCCGTTTTCCGCTTCGTCCTGGCGGTGGATCTCGATCAGTTCCTCACGATAGCGAGGTCCACTATGGACAGTTCTCGTGTGTCTCGGCGCCGTTTTCCCATCAGTGGATCAGGCCGCGGTCCAGTTGCTATGGAGTGCGAACGGTGCGAGAGTGGTCGCGGGAACAAGTCTGGTCCGATGTGGACCGTCAGCGGGGTTCGTATCGGGCGAGGAACGTGTCCACGGCGCCGGTGGTCAGCCGGTCGGCCAGGTCGCCGGGCAGTGTGTCGCCGAAGGAGGCCGCCACCAGGTGCGGGTACACGGTGAGCGCGTAGAACTGGATCGTGGCCACCTCCGGGTCGGGCACTTCCAGGCGGCCGTGTGCGGTCTGGTCGCGTAGCCAGTCGGCGAAGTAGCCCGCGAACCGTGCTGGGCCACGCCGTTCCCAGGTGCGGCCGAGGTCGGGGAACCGGCGCAATTCGCCCGACATGAGGTTGCGCATGGCCAGGACGTCCGGCCTGGTGACGCTGGCGATCAGCGACCGGGCGGCCTCGGTGAGTGCCGCGCGCAGGTCGGTGGCGTCGGTCAGGACCGCGGTGGCGGCGTCCATGGTGAGGGCGCTGGTCTCGTCGCCCAGTTCGCCGATGACCGCCGTGAACAGGTCTTCCTTGCTGCCGAAGTGGTTGTACACCGTCACCTTGGACACGCCGGCGCGCGCGGCGATCGTGTCCATGCTCGCGTCGAACCCGTCTCGCAGGAACTCCGCCCGCGCGGCGGCCACGATGGCCCGGCGGCTGCGTTCGGCTCGCTTGCCCGAGGGCGGCTCGGTTCCGGTGGCGACCATGACCACCAGCATAACTGTACTGTTGCGTACATCAAAACTGACCTGTACCGTTCAGTACAGTCACTTCGAGGGGAGCCACCCATGATGTCCACCGCCAGCAGCCTTGCCGTGCCGGGAGTACGGCTGCACTACGAACTCCGCGGCGCCGGCCCCCTGGTGGCGCTCGTTGGCAGCCCCATGGACGCCGCCGCGTTCGCGCCGCTGGCCGAGTCGCTGGCCGCCGACCACACGGTGCTCACCACCGACCCGCGCGGCATCAACCGCAGCCCGCTGGACGACCCGACCGCCGAGTCCACGCCCGACCTGCGTGCCGGCGACCTGTCCCTGCTGTTGGCCCATGTCGACGCCGGTCCGGCCGCGGTGCTGGGCTCCAGTGGTGGCGCGGTCACCGCGCTCGCGCTGGCCCAGGCGCACCCCGAACGGGTGCACACCGTCATCGCCCACGAGCCGCCGCTGGCCCAGCTGCTGCCCGACCGCGAGGCGTTGCTCGCGGCCACCGACGACACGATCGCCACCTACCTGGGCGGCGACGTTCGCGGCGCCTGGGCGAAGTTCATGGTCACGGCGAGCATCCAGCTGCCCGACGGCGTGCTGGACATGATGTCCCGGCCGGACCGGGACGCCCAGCAGGTGGCCGACGAGCGGCGCTGGTTCGCACACGAGATGCGGGCCACCATCGCCTGGCGGCCCGACCTGTCCGCGCTGCGGGCGGCGAGCCCACGCGTCGTCGTGGGCATCGGCAAGGACTCGGCCGGACAGCTGTGCGACCGCACGTCCCGGGCGCTGGCCCTCGAGCTGGGGATCGAGCCCACCATGTTCAGCGGCGGGCACACCGGGTTCGTCGACAACCCCGCGCGCTTCGCGGCCGAACTTCGGGCCGTGCTGGACTAGACCGAGAGCTGGCGCCCCTCCAACCGGATCACACGCCGGCGAGCCCAGGTGGCGCCGAGCCCACCCCCGGTGAACGCGCTGGGCATGCACCGCGTCATGTTCGCCGTCCACGACATCGAGGACGTCATCGACCGCCTCAAACCACGCGGCGCCGAACTCGTCGGCGAGGTGGTGTCGTACGAGAACAGCTACCGGCTCGCCTATCTGCGCGGCCCGCGGGCATCTTCGTCGCGCTGGCCGAGCAGACCACGTGAGAACCATAACCCCGTCTCGCAGCGGACGTCCGCTGCCGCCGATGGTCGGCTAGCGCCTCCATCGTCGCCGCTGGTGCGCGGATCCTGACGCCTGTCGCCATGCCCTTCCCGAAGGGA
Source organism: Actinophytocola sp. (assembly GCF_045807065.1). Taxonomy (GTDB): domain Bacteria; phylum Actinomycetota; class Actinomycetes; order Mycobacteriales; family Pseudonocardiaceae; genus Actinophytocola. The sequence goes on from NZ_JBJMIE010000042.1 coordinate 27,536, forward strand.
TCGGCATCCGGTGGGCGCCGATCCCTTCGGGACAAGAGGTCAGAAGCCGCCGCCGTCGCTGGACGTGCTGCTGTCGCTGGACGTACTGCTGGACATACCGCTGCTGTCGCTGGACATGCTGCTGCTTTCGCTGCTGGTCGACGACGTGTCGCCGCCATAGCTGGTCGAGGTGTCTCCGTCCATCGAGGAGGTCGCCGCGCTGTCGCTGGAGGCGGGTTCGCTGTCGGAACTGGTAGTCGTGGTGTCGGTATCGGTGCTGTAGTCGCCGGTCGGCGCGTACCCGCCGAGGGTGTCGGTCGTGGTCGCAGGGGCCTCGGGACTCACCACGGTGTCGGTGGTTTCCGTGCTGTAGTCCCGGGTCGGGGCATACCCGTCGTCGTAGGTGTCGTCGGGGGTGGGAGCCTCGGCACTCAGCTCGGACGGTGTCTCGGTGTCCATATCGGGGTCGACATCGGCCAGTGCCGTCTGCTGCTCGGGGTCGAGCGTCAGGTCGTCCGCCCGGCGCTCGGGCAGCGGTGGCGGTGCGAACGGGTTGCGCTCCGGGTCGGGCGGCGGTGCGAACGGGTTGCGCTCGGGGACCGGCGGGGTCACCAACGCCACGAGGGCGTCGTTGATGTCCTTGTTGGTGAGGGCGAAACCCGGCAGGTTCAGGGAGTTGGGCGGATTCGTCATGGCCGCCTGGACCCCGATGCGGTCCGCGAGGTCACTGAGGACTCGGTTGTTCGCCACGGTGTCCGGGTCGGTCTCGGCCAGGTCCCGCGCCCGCTGGATCATGTCGCCCTGGGACAGGGTGTAGTTCTGGCCGAGAGCCCGGAACGACACCTCGTTGACGTTCACGCCACTGTCCTTGACGCTACGAATCGTCGCGTCGACGGGGACCGACTCGCCACCGAAGATCGTGTGGCCTCCGTACTGGACCGAGACGTCTCCGAAGGGACCACCGGTGCCCAGCCGGCTGATCTCCGTCTTCGTGTAGCCGACCGGCTCGGCGTGGCTGGGGTCACCGTCCACCGACTTCATGAGCGTGTAGTTCGTGGTGACGACCCCGGTCCGGCTGACCGCGCCCTTGGCCTCGCCCTCGGGCAGGCCGGGAATGCTCTTCCCGGAGACCCTGTCGCCCGCGTAGCTGACGCCCTCCAGCTTGTTCGAGCTGACGTCGGTGTAGTACGTGCCCGGCTCCTGGACTGGAACCTGTTGGTTCTCGAGGCTTTCGCGGGCTGTCCGGAGGGCGTTCAGTCCCTCCGGCGTCTTGGCGTCGTACACGACCTCGGTGCCGTGGAGGTTGGTCTCCGTCGAGTCGACGTTGTTGCCGACCGTGTTCGCCATCCACGAGGCCTGACCGGTGAAGCGGGTGCGTGCGGAGTCGGCCTGACCGTAAGTGAGGCTGTAGAGCCCGTCGCCCAGCGCCTTCACGGTGTAGGTCAGTTGCGGCCCCTCATAGCCCTTGCCGACGCTGACCTCGGCGAACTTGCCCACCGGCCGTCCCACGCCGTACTCGGTGACCTTGCCGGCGGGCGTGCGCGTGATCGAGTCACCCGGTTGCATGTTGCTGAAGTTGGGGATCTTGTTGCCGAGCTCGAGCGACTGCGGTCCCACCTTGGCGCTCGTCCGGTCCGCGTCCTGGTTCGAGTACCGCGCGAAGCCCCCGGGGATCTCGTAGGTGGTTCCGTCCCGACTGGTCACCTCGAACTCGGCCGTGCCGTTCTCGGCGTCCCTGACGGCCTTGGCCGACTGGTTCGACTTCTCCCCACCCTTCCCGGCCTTCCCCGCGGCCGTGAGGGTGCCGGCGGTGTCGACGGTGACGGGATCGTTGTTCGGCACGAACTGGGTGAGATAGTCGGCGGCGTCCAGCTGCCGCATGGTGTTTTCCCTGTTCGGGACGTCCCCGAAGTAGCCGGGAAGACTGAACTCCGGGATCGGCGTCTCGCCGATGTCATACCCGCGGATCGGGCTGGGGGTGGGCATGGGCGGCGTCTGTTGTGCCTTGGACGGTCGGGAAGCGACCGTGTCGCCAGGACCGGGAACGGAAGGACCGTAGATGGCCGGGGGCGTGGTGGGCATGTCAGCAGCCGCGAGGGTCATCATGCCGTCGGCGGTGACGGGCCCGTCGACGGCCGAACCGTCCAGCGAGGCCATCATGGGCGTGGCGGCGTCTTCCTGGACAGCCACGTCCTCGCCGGCGTCCGGGCCACCGGGCTCGGGCGGTGCCGCGGCGGGTTCCACCGACAGGGCCACAGGGCCGACGACGAGGGTGTCCTCGCGCGCCGGAACCTGGTAGTCGACGCGCTCCATGCGCGGGGGCTCGTCGTCCCCACCGCGGCTGGGGTGGGCCGGCCGCGTGTCGCGAAGTCCCTCGACGTCGACCGCGACGGGCGGGCGTGACCGCCTGTCGCCCGGCGCGGGGGCGTCCTGGGAACGGGACGGGTCGTCGGGCGCCCGGTCCTCGGCGTCGGACACCCGGTCGCCATCCCGGTCGGACGCGCCGCTCCGCACGTCGATGTTGTCCGGCGTGGTCATCCGCCCGTCACTCGGCGCCGGTGCGGTGACCGAGAGCAGCTGGGCGATGGTGTCCGCGATCGGGTTGGCGATCAGGGACGCGCCCTTCTCGTTGGGCTGGAACTGTGCCTGCGGTGCCGGTAGACCGGCCTGGGTGAGCTGCTCGTTGAACGCCGAGTCGGTGGTGTACGCCTCGTGGCCCGCCACCGCGCCGGACATGTCCACAAGGGACGCGCACTGGCAGATCCGCACGGCCCGGTCGATCGCCTTGTTCAGGTCGTAGCCGAACTTCCGCACGGTGGTCAGGTCGTCCTCACCGATCGTGCTCGCGGCGTGCGGGTTCTGCGGGTCCACGGCCAGCGGGTAGTTGGTGACCACGATCGTGGCATGCGGTGCCCTGGCCCGGACGCCGGCCACCACCTGCAGCATCCGCGACACCAGGGTCGGCGCCTGCCCCATCGGCGACGACTTCGCCTGCTCGACGTACTCCTCGTCCGACGCGCCGGTGTCCAGCAACGGACCGAGGTCGTGGACGACCTTGTCCAGCGACGCGTTCGGCCCGCCGGCGGTGCGCCTCGCGTTCGCGATCACCGTCGCCAGCTGGGCGTCCTCGCCGCCGAAGCCAACGATGACGAACTGGGCGTCGGGACGGACCTGGTCGCGCTGTGCCGGATTGACGACGACGTGGTTCAGCCCGGTCTGTGCCTGGAAGAAGTTGGCGATCTCGGCGCCGGAGGCCGCGACGATGTTCGCGTCCACCTTCAGCTGGACGTTGTCACTCGCCACCCGGGACAGCGCCTGCAACGTCGGTGCGGCCGAGGAGCGGTGGCGTGGATCGGCCGGGTCGAGGTAGTCGGCGCCGACCCCGTCGCCTGCCATGTAGGAGTCGCCGACGACGTCGACCGTCACGGCGAGACTGTGGGGCGGCGCAGAAACCGGGTCCGCGGACGCCGACGGCAGCAGACCCAGCGCGGCGCCGACCGACACCACGCCCACTGTCGCCACGGACAGCGCTCGCGGCATTCTCGTGCATTCCTCACCCGAACCGCGCTTTTTGTGCGCAGGAATGAACATTGTTCGACCCTTCAGCAGCGTTTTCGAATGACGCCTGGGTATGAGTTCCAGCATCGAATCCTGGTGTGGTCTCGCGTGCGCGGTCCATGCCGCACGTGTGCGGCATGGACGCATCGGGGAGCCGATGCCAGGCTGGAGGGGATGAGTACCCGTACCGAGTCGGCGATGTCGGAGGGCGAAGCTCTGCCGGCACGCGAGCCAGGTGTGGTGAGCCTGCATCGGCAGGTGCGCGGGATCGTGGCGGCGGTGGTGGTGCTTTCCCGGTTGGCCACACTGGCGATGGTCGCCATCAGCATCGTCGGTGCCGTACAAGTCCACGCCTACGCGCGGGTCGCGCTGGCCGTCACCGTGTACGCGACCCTGTTCGCATGGAGCGCGGTGCTGATCACGCTGGTGCTCCGCAGCGCGGCCGTGTCCGGCAAGGTGATGGTCGCGGACGTCGCGGTCACCGTCGCCACCATGATCATGCTGCCGCTGACGGTGGACAACACGGCCTTCTCGCTCGTGTCCAACTCCTACCTGGAGCCGATCATGGTCAGCGTCGCGGCATCCGTGGCGCTGGTCAGCGGTTCGGCGCGGGGCACCGCGGTCAGCTGCACCGCGCTCGCAATCGCCTACGTCGTCGGACAGGCGCCGCTTTCCAAGAGCGGCGCGGACGACGCGTCACTGGTCAGCACGGTCGGCTGGCAGGTCGGCTTCGCCGTGTGCTGCCTGGTGTTCATCAAGCGGTTGCGGCAGGTGGCACATCAGGTGGACGTCGCCACCACGCAGGTGATCACGGCACGGGAATGGCTCGCCGCCGAGCGCGCGCACACCGAGGAACGCGCCAGGCACTTCAGCGAGCAGGTCCGCCGCTACCGCGCCCTGCACGACGGGCCGCTGCGCATCCTGACCGCGATCGCCGGTCCTGGACCCGCCGCACATCCCGATCCTACGGTGCGACGCCAGTGCGCGGTCAGCGTCGACATCCTGCGCGGGGCCGCCCCCGACGAGACCGGCGGCACCCTCACCGACCTGTCACTGGCCCTCATGGAGGCCGGCAGCAGCAGCGCCGCACTGGGGCTGCGGGTGGAGTACCACTTCACCAACCTGCCGGACAACCTCCCCAGCACCGTGGTCGAGGCGTTGCGCCTCGCCAGTGCCGAGGCGTTGAGCAACGTCGCCGCGCACGCCGGCACCACCCGTGCGCGCCTCACCGCGATGGCCAGTGGGGAGGTCGTGACCGTCGCGATCGTCGACCAGGGCAAGGGGTTCGACCCGGCGACCACAGAAATCGGGTACGGCATCCGGCACTCGATCATCGACCGGATGAGCGAGATCGGCGCGTCGGCCGCCGTGGACAGCCAGCCAGGTGAAGGCACCCGCATCGACCTGCGGTGGCCGGCATGATCCGCATCGCCGTGATCGACAACGACAAGCTCGTGCCCGCCGGTCTCCAGGCGCTGCTCGCCGACACCACCGACATCACCCTCACCCAGACCGCCACCACCGTCGGCGACTACCTCGCGGCCACTCCCGGCGACGCGGACGTCGTCCTGCTCGACCTGCGACTGGAGGACGGCAGCAACCCCGCGGCCAACGTCGCGGCGCTACGCGCCACCGGCATCGCCGTCCTCGTCCACTCCGTACACGGCGACCGCCGCCACGTCCGCGCCACCATCCGCGCGGGCGCCTCCGGCTACCTCATCAAGGACGACGAAGCCGACAAGCTCGCCGACGCCATCCGCACCGTCCACAAGGGACAGCTGGCGCTGACCACCGAGCTGATGACCCTCATCAACGACGACCCGCCCGAGCTGTCGACCCAGGAGCTGCACGTCCTCTACCTCTACGGCACCGGTAGTACGCTCGCGGCCACCGCGCGCCGCCTCGGCATCGCCATCCCCACCGTCCGCTCCTACCTCGACCGCATTCGAGCGAAATGGGCGGCGGCCGACGAGCCGGTCGACGACATCCGGGACCTCATCCACGAGTACCCGCACCCCAACCCACCGCCGGCCGCGGGGCACTAGCAGCCAGAACACCGTCATTGACGCCATCCTGGGGCTGCCGGGCCGAGGCGGTGTTTCTGGCGACCGTTTCTAACGAAAGCCTGCGTTGTTCTTAGAATGGTGGGATGGAGGACATCGAGGCGATCGTCGTGCTGCAGGACGCTGTCCGGCGGCGGCTGTACGAGTACGTGGTTGCCCAGGACCACGAGGTGAGCCGGAACGAGGCCGCCGAGGGTGCCGGGATCCAGCGGACGCTCGCCGCGTTCCACCTCGACAAGCTCGTCGACGCCGGGTTGCTCGTCACCGAGAGCCGGCGGCTCACCGGGCGTTCGGGTCCGGGCGCGGGTCGGCCGGCCAAGCTCTACCGCCGGTCCGGCGCCGAACACCACGTCTCGGTTCCCGCTCGGGACTACCGCACCGCCGCCGACCTGCTGGCCGAGGTGGCGGACTGCGCCCGGCTGGACGACGAGTTGCGGGCCGCCGCCGCGCGGGAGGGGCGGGCCGCGCTGGCCGCCGCCGGACCGATCGAGGACCTCGACGCGATGCGGGCCGTGCTGTCCGCGCGCGGCTACGAGCCGCGGGCGGACGGCGCCGTCCTTCGCCTGGTCAACTGCCCGTTCCACGTCCTCTCGGAGCGGCATCCCGCGCTGATCTGCGGCATGAACCTGGCGCTGCTAGAGGGGCTTGTCGAGGGCGCCGAAGGGCTGCGGGCCCGCATGGATCCGCGGCCTGGAATGTGTTGTGTCGCGGTCGAGACTTCTAAAAATAATGACGATTGACTTAGAAGGTGCGGGATGGTGAGGTGAGTGGCATGAGCGGACACCACCTCGCCCAGCTCAACGTGGGCACCCTGAGACACCCTCTGGACGACCCGCGCACGCACGGCTTCACGTCGATGCTGGACACCCTGAACAGCGTCGCCGACCGGTCGCCCGGGTTCGTGTGGCGACTGGTCGGCGACGGGGGCAACGACGCCACCGCGATCCGGACCTCACTCGGCGCGGACGTCATCGTGAACATGTCGGTCTGGGAGAGCCGCGAGAGCCTGTGGGACTACGTCTACCGCAGCGGTCACCTGGACGTGCTCCGGCGCCGCGCCGAGTGGTTCGAGCTGCCGAAGACGGCGTTCCAGGTTATGTGGTGGGTTCCGGCCGGCCACGTGCCCACCGTCGAGGAGGCGGTCGAGCGGCTGGAACTCCTGCGCGCGCACGGGCCGTCGCCCAGCGCCTTCGGCTTCAGGGACCGGTACACGGCCGCGGAGGCAGACCTTGCCGTCCTGGCACCGGCGGCGACGACCAAGGCCCAGCCCACCGACTGAGCGTCGACCGTCCGCAATGCGGCAGTCATGGCCGGGTTCCTCAATGGACTATGCGGTAACGCAGATGTGTGGCGTCGCGGCCTTCGAGCCGCCGGACGAGCTCCAGTTCGATGTGGCCGTGTCCGGTCGGCTCGAACAGCCGCCGCCCGTCACCCAGCAGTACGGGGACGAGGTGCAGTTCGAGTTCGTCGAGCTGGCTGGCCGCCAGCAACGCCTGCGCCGCACCCGCGCCGTGGACCAGCACGGCTCGATCTCCCGCCGCTTCTCGGGCCTCGTCGGCGCACGCGTTGACGTCGGTGTAGTACTTCACGCTGCCCGGTGGCTCGTCGGCCGGGTCGATGTGGTGGGTGAGCACGTGGATCGGCACGCCGTCGTGGTGGTCGCCGTGCCATCGACCGGCCAGCTCGTAGGTGCGGCGTCCGGATATCACGGCGCCGGTCGAGCTGGCCTCGGCGTACACCTGCCCGTTGATCCCCTCGGACATCCGGTCGTCGAGCCAGTTGAACAGCCGCCCTCCGTCGCGGCCGAGCTCCTGGCCCGGCCGGTCGTCCGGCCCGGCGATGTACCCGTCGACCGACATGGACATGTACAGCCGCAGCGGCGTCCTACCCATCCTGGTTCCCCTTCCTCTGGCCGGTCGGCACCGACTCGACCCGCGCCGATCATCCCCGTGACTAGCCCACATTGACAGGGGTTCGGCTAGGTTGAGGCAGTTCCGCCGGCAATGGACCCGGCTGAACCTCATACGTGACGGACAGGAGACTGAGGTGGCCGAGTGTCCCGCCCCGGGTTTGATGGAGACATTGAACACCCGGAGGATCTGGAGTTATGGCGGCACCACGGAAGTACCCGGATGAGTTGCGTGAGCGGGTGACGCGTTTGGCGGTCGAGGCCAGGCGGGATCCGGCGTCTGCTGGTGGGGCGATCAAACGGATCTCGGACCAGTTGGGTGTGCATCCGGAGGCGTTGCGGACGTGGGTGAAGTAGGCCGAGACCGATGGCGGGGTGCGGTCGGGGACGACCTCGACCGAGGCCGCCAGGATCGCCGAGTTGGAGCGGGAGAACCGTGAGCTGCGGCGTGTGAACCAGATTTGAAGTCAGCGGCCAGTTTCTTTGCGGCGGAGCTGGACCGTCCGTCGCGATGAAGGTCGAGTTCGTCGACGCCCAGCGGGAGGAACACGGTGTCCAGCCGGTCCTGGAGGCGCTCAAGCACACGCCTGCCGGGATCGCACCGTCGACCTACTATGCCGCCAAGACCCGCCGCGAGTCCGCTGGTGCGGCCCGGGACCGGGAGCTGGTCGAGAAGATCAGGCGGGTTCACGATGACACGCCGAGGACGAGGAACCGGTCCGACAGCGCGAAGGGCGGCGTGCTGTTCATCGACGAGGCCTACGCGCTCTCCCGGGAGGACGACGGCGGGGACTCCGGCCGCGAGGCGATCGACACTCTGGTCAAGCTCGATGTCGAGAAGTGGCCGGGTACCGGCATCGACCAGGGTGACGATGTCGCGAGGTGGCTCGGTGACGTGCTGGGCAGGCCCGCTCGGCTCGTCCGTGAACCCGCCAGGGCCGCGCGTGCCCGCCGGCCCGACCCCACCACGGTGCCGATCACCACCGAGTCCTCTTTGGACCTGCTCAACACCCACATTCAGCGCCGCGGCGCCAGTGCGGTGCCGATGACCCGGTTTCGTCCCAACATCGTCATCACCGGCTGGCCAGCCCCACACACCGAGGACCGCGTGCACCACATGACGATCGGCACCACCGGCGTCGGCTTCAGCGAACTGGCCATCCGCTGCGCGATGACCATGACCGACCAGGCCACCGGCCACCGCCGCGGCCCCGAACCGCTGCGCACCCTCGCCGACTACCGCCGCGAACCCGACGGCGTCAGCTTCGGCCTGAAGGCCACCGTCCTCACCCCCGGCCACATCGCCACGAACGACCCCGTCACCGTCACCGCCTGGCGTTGACCCCGTGCACCCGTAGCCGTGTATCGCGGATGTCGGAATCGCATACGGCGTGCAACGGTGTTGCGTCTTCAGTGGCGGGCATGGATCACAGCGCATCGACGGTCAGTTCGTCGGAGTCCGTACGTGGTGTCGACCGGCGGCGGTTGCTCGGGTGGGGCGGGTTGGCGGCCGCCGGCGTGGTGGCGGCCGGCACGCCGCTGCTGAACGCACAGCCTGGCCACGCCGACCGCAGGACCTGCAACGCGTCTTCTACAGCCGGGAGGAGGTGCACGAGTACAACGAGCAGTGGACCCGGCAGGCGACGCTCGTGGCCGCCCCCGGCACCGGCACCAACGGCCACTCCGGCGTCAACCCCGGCAGCGCCGCCAGCTGGAACATCTACCCGTACACCGGCTGGGTCGGCGTCGTCCTCAGCAACAGCGACGACGCGCCGTTGCAGGACATCCTGCAGCGGGAGGTGCGGGCCGTCACGGGCACGTGACGATCTCCGCCGTTCCCACCGCATCTGCCGACCCCCGCCGCTAACTTGAGCGTGGGTCCGCGTGTCGGCGGACCCAGCTCAAGCCAGGTGTCGAGTCGACCGGTGTTGGTGCCGGGGGAACAGGAGATCCGGTGTCGATGGAACCGCATGAGACCGGCGGGTGGTACGAACCGCACCCGGAGTCCCCGGCCCCGCCGAACGGCGGTCGTGCGGTCGCGGTCGTCGCCGGCGTTGTCGGCGTGGTCGTCGGCGCCGGTCTGGCGAGTGGCGCGTGGCTGCTGTTCGGTGGTGACGGTGGCGGCGGCTCGTCGGCCGCCGTCTCGGCGCCGGCGCGGCTCGGTGACTACTACCGGTACCCGGACCTGCAGAAGGTGCGCGAGCGCAACGGCCAGAGCGGCGACATGACGAAGCTGGTGGACCACCAGGCCACGTGGGACAAGGAGAGCTCGGCCCGCCTGTCGGCGAGCCGCGACGGCGCTGGTGCAGTCGTGCAGCAGTACGCGAACGAAGAGCTCGAGTCGATGTTCTCGCTGGAGGTGGTGCGTTCGCCCAGCGCGTCGCCGCAGTACGTGGCCTACTCCGACCCCGGGTACCTCGGCGTCGACAAGCCCCCGGAGGAGATGGTCGAGTTCGGCCCGGTGTCGTGCGTGGTGCGGAACGACACGACCGGGCAGACGTTCGTGGTCAACTGCCAGCGCACGAGCGCCGAGCTGACCGTGACCGTCACCCACGCGAACGGCGACCTCGGCGGAAACCCGCGAGCCGTCGCGGACGTGGTGAACGAGGCCTGGTCACAGCTCGGCTGACCGGGCCGGCTCGTTCCCCCGACGACGACCGCGGCGCCATTCCCGAAGCGGCGACGCGGCGACGGCGAGGACGACCGCCGCGGCCCACACGTAGGCGTTCCCGGTCAGCAGGCGCCAGACGCCCCATGGTGCCTTCGGGTCCCACCACCAGTGTGGCGCGAGGGCGAAGAGCAGCGTCCCCGCGGCGACGGCGGCGATCGCGGTCACGCGTCGGGTGCGCCAGGCGAAGACGCCGCCGGTCAGCAGGATCGGCACGATCCACACCCAGTGATGCGAGTACGACACGGGGGAGAACAGCAGCGTGCCGAGCGCGTTGAGGCTCAACGCCCACGCCGGCCATCCCGCGGCGAACGCCCGTCGCATGCCGATGGCGGTCACGCCGAGCACCGCGACCGCGAGCAGCGGCCACAGCAGCTTCGGGTCCACGCCGAACCGCACCAGCAGCACCTTGAGCGACTGGTTCATCTCGTTGGACATGCCGCGGAACTGGGCGGAGAAGAACGCCTCGTGCGTCCAGAACCGCACGGAGTTCGACCAGCTCACCAGGAACCCGACGGCCGTCGCGCACAGGAACGACACGCCCGCGGTGAGTGCGGCCCGACGGTCGCCGCGCAGCAGGAAGAACAGCACGAAGACCGCGGGCGTCAGCTTCACCGCCGCGGCGATGCCCACCAGCGCGCCGCGCGGCCAACGTGGGGAGCGGACCAGGCAGTCCGCCACGACCAGCACCATCAAGAACGCGTTGACCTGGCCGAAGTACAGCGTCTCGCGTACCGGCTCCAGTGCCAGGGACACCGGCAGCAGCGTGCCGACCAGCAGTGCGGTGGGTCGCACGTCCAGGGCGCGGAGCACCAGCACGAGCACCAGTGCCACCGCCGCGATCGTGACGAGCGCGAAGACCGCGCTGGCCAGCCAGAACGGCACCACGGCGAACGGCGCCAGCACGACGACCGCGAACGGCGGGTAGATGTAGGGCAGCTGCCAGCCGTTCTGCAGCGTGGGCAACTCCGCGTACAGGTCACCGCCCCGCCACCACACGTCCACAGCGACCCGGTAGACATCCAGGTCCATGCGGTAGGCGCTGCCGAGCACCCCGTCCCGGAATGACAGCAGGACCCACGCGACCACGGCGACGTTGACCACCACCAGACCGACGAGCACAGCCTTTCGTACGGCGACCAACGCGGCTTCCTCCCGGTGACATGATCAAGTGGCGGTCGGCATCATGCCAAGCCGACCCCCGACGCCTACCCGCGAGGTAGACGTCCGGCGCCGGCCAGCCGTTCACGTAGCCGATGTGACCTTCCACGAACAACGAGACGTAGGTCGTCACCCGCGGGGCCGTGCCGATCGCCCACGCGCCGGCCGGCACGCTGAGCCACAGCCAAACGCCGGTCGGTCAGGGAGCGGTAGCCGGCCGCCGCGACCGCGACCAGCGCGGGCATCGTGGTGTCCCAACCGAACTGGACGGCGAGCAGCAGGGTGCCGATGAGGATCAGCGGGAAGCGGGCGAGCAGCCAGCCCAGCTCGACCAGCCGCAGGGCGTCGAGCATTCGAGGGGACGTCGCGCCGACGAGGAGCTCCCGTACGGTGCGGACCTCGGGCAGCTCGACGGCGGCGGCGTCGCGACCGAGCCGGACGACCAGGAACCACGAGCCGACGAGCGCCACGGCGATGACCGGCATGGAGTAGCGGGCGTCGTCGCCGACCAGTTGGTGGCAGATGAAGCCGCCGTAGGCGCGGTGCCGGTGGCTATCACGAGCGTCCACAACGCGACTCGCGCGGCGAGTGTCCGGCGGGTCCCGCCGGTCGGGAAGCCGGCCGCGGCACGCAGTTCCGCCGCGAGCTCGACCGGTGGCCGAGCTCGCCGGCCGCCGCCGTGTCCGCGAGCCGCGGTGCGATGTCGTCGATGATCGCGTCCACCTCGGCGTGCGGCAGGTCGCGAGCACCTGCCGCAGCTCGGCGACGCAGATCTCGGCGTGAGTGTCGGTGGCGTGGTTGGTGTTCACGCGTTCGCTCCCAACAGATCGGTCATCGTGGCGGCGAAGCCGTGCCACACGGCGGACGACTCGGCGAGCCGGCGGCGGCCGGTGTCGTTCAGGCCGTAGTACTCGCGGTGCGGCCCCTCCTCGCTCGGCACCACGTACGACGTGAGCGCGCCCTGGTTGTACAGCCGGCGCAGCGTGCCGTAGACCGAGGCGTCCCCGACCTCGGTCAGCCCCGCCAGGCGCAACCGGCGCACGACGTCGTAGCCGTAGCCGTCCTCCGTGCCCACTGCACAAACACCTGCTGCAGCAGGACCCGCTGATCTGGCGGCCCCACCTCCACGCCATGAGCGGCAACCCCGCCGCGCTCGCCCAGGGCGTGAAGGCCGCGCTGGACGCCACCGCCATCCCAGCCCCGACACCACCGGGCTCCCAGCCGCCGATCGACCTGGACACCGCCGGCATCGGCCCACTTCTGGGCCGTCGACGACGGCGTCACCTTCGCCAAAGCCCTCCGGTCCGCAGTGGACGCCGCCCACGTGCAACCCGCCAGCTGACCGCAGTGGATGATTGCCCCGCGCTACCGGGCAGGCTCCTGCTCGAGCAGCGCGGGACGACCGTCCGCCCCGGTAGGTACCGGGTAGAAGCTGTGGTGGCTGCCCGGATCCACTGCTACCACATGCGCCCCGTCGGCCAGATGCGCCGACCCGGTCACCGTCAGCCGGCGGTCGCGCAGATCCAGCACCGTGACCGGGCCGCTCTCCGCGGCGACGTAGAGCCGGTGCGCAGCCGCGTCGTACGCCAACACATCCGGATCGTCGCCGACCATGCTGGTGCCGATCACCTGCCAAGTGTTCAGGTCCACGGTCAGCAGGGTCGCGTTGCCGTCGCAGGCCACGAACGCCAACCGGTCCGTGGTGTCCAGGGCGAGGCCGTGGTCGTGGTCGCAACCCGGCAGCGGGACCCGTCGCTCGACTGTGAGGTCAGCCGGGTCGATCACGGCGAGGTCATCCCGGCCTTGGACGTCGACCAGCATCCGGTCGCTGGCCGGGTCGTAGGCGACGTTGCCGACCTCACCACCCAACGTGACAGTGCCGCGCACGGCTCCAGTGGCGGCGTCGATCACCGTTTCCGAACCACCGGACTCGTTGGTCGTCCAGATCGCACCCCGGCGCGGGTCGTAGGCCAGCCCGTCCGGATACTCGCCCGTCGGCGCCTGGCCGACGACGGTCCCGGTGTCCTCGTCCAGGACGACCATCCGGTTCGCGCCGGTCGCGGTCGCGAACACCCGATGCAACGCGGGCACCACCAGCACCCCGTGCACCTGCGACAGGTTCTGGATCGTGCGTACCACTCGGTGGGCGTGGATGTCGATTTCGATGACCTCGCTGGCGCCCAGATGCGCCACGAACAACAAGCCGCGGTCGGCGTCCAGGCTGGCGTAGTCGAAGCGCGAGGAATCCCCCGGCAACGCCATCTCGCCAGCCGTCCGCAACGGCGACGCCGCGGTCGACGGCTGCCCACCGCCGCTGCGTGTGACCACGACGAGGACCACGACCAAGGCGACCACCACGGCACCCGCCGCCACCAGCAGCCTGCGAGAGCGCGCGGCCAGCCTCATCGCACCCGCCTCCGCTACCGACGATCATCGGGCTCAAAGCAACCAAGGTTACAGTGCAGACGGTGGTGTCCTGGTGTGCTGCGCGGAGGGTGGTGGTCGTGGTGATCCGAGCGTCCCAGCCTGGCGGCCCCGGCGACTGGGTGCTGCTGTCCTACCGGATACCCCGCGAGCCCTCCACACCGCGGATCACGATCTGGCGTAAGCTCAAACGCCTCGGCGTCGCCCAGATCTCCGACGGCCTTATCGTCCTCCCGGCCGACGCCCGCACCCGCGAGCACCTGGACTGGACTGCCGACGAGATCCTCGAAGCCAGCGACAGCGCCTCGATCTGGATCGCCCAGCTACCACAGGATGAAAAAGCTTCAGTAACCGCTCACGCCTGGTGCGTGCCTTCTATGCGACAACGTAATTTTAAAGCTCCGTGCCAGCGGACATCGGCTGGGATACACCACTGGCACGGAGCCTCCTCCCCCCTGCGCCACCACTTTCGCCGATCGATGTTGACCGATAGTTGCGTGCGTGTTGAATCACGCATAACCAGCGAAGTAAGGCCTGGTGGGTTCCGCACGTGGTGGTACCGCTGCACCGTGCGAGTGAAGGACCTCGGGCCCCGGCACGGTCTTCTCCAGCGGACGCGACGGTCGAGATCGCGACAAGGCCATGCGAATCGGGGCTTTCACGCTCAACTTGCGTGGTATGGCCGGTGTCATGGCCCATTTCCACGACAGTTCATGGACAGGCGCCCACGTCAGCACCGTCGTCCGGGGAAGCGGTGCTTGAATGTCGATATGCATCGTCGGCCGTCTGACCGGGGCAAGTCGGTGTTGGTCGAGGCGCGAGGGGTTGCCGTTGCTAGCGCGGTCAGCCGGCTGACGGGGTACGTTCGGACGGCGAGTCTCGGAGCCGCGCTCGGCGGTAGCCTGGTGGCGGATATCTATGCCAACGCCGTTCTGGTGCCCGCTGTCGTCGAGTCAGTGATATTGGGTGCCGCGTTCAGTGGATTTCTGGTACGGCTCCTGACTGGCGCCGTGCTCGAGTCCGGCGAGGATGAAGTCTTGTTCGTTCAGCGTCTCGTCACGCTGACGTTCGTGTGCCTGGGCATTCTCGCGACAGCAATGTGGCTGTCGGTGGATCTTCTCGCTAACCTGTTCGCGGACGTCCAGGCGCGGGCATTGCTGACCCAGTTCCTGTACCTGGTCATTCCCACCTTCATCTTCTCCGGTATGTACCTCGTGTACTCGGCCGTGCTAAACGTTCATCGGAGGTTCCGTCCCGCGGCGTGGGCCCCCGTCGGTGCCAACATGCTCGTTTCCGCCATTGCCTGGTACGTCGCCGGCTCGCTGCGCGACGGTCAGGACTCGCCGGCGACGTTCCCGCGGTGGATCGCCATCCTCATCGCTGGTGCCACCCTGATGGCATCGATATTCCAGGTCGTCGTGCTGATTCCATTCCTGCGGTCGGTCAGAGTCACTTTTCGAGCGCGATTTGACTTCTCCCTGTTGCCGCTGCGGAGCGTGGCCCGCAACTTTCTCTGGGGCCTGGTCGCCGCGGGCTCAGGTCAGGCGAGTATCGTCGTCATCGCCATCCTCGCTAACCGCGCATCCGTCCAGGGTTATGCCGGTCTCTTCATCTTCAACAACGTTTACCTGTTGATGGCCGCGGCGCACGGCGTGATCACCTTGTCGATCAACACGGTGGTGTTGCCGCGGATGAGCGAGGCGGCGCACGGCCTCGACCGTGGTGACGTGGCGGCACAGGCCGACTTCGCCTGTGTCTACTGCGTCCTGTTGCTGGTCCCGGTATCCGTCGTGTTCCTCGTGCTGAGCGGCGACATCGGCCGGTTGCTGTTCCAGTGGGGGCGGTTCAGCCCGGCCGATCTGGCGGGCATGGCGCCAGTCATCGCCGTAGCGGCCGTCGCGTTGGTTCCGTTCTCGCTCAGTCAGATTGTTCTCATGGCATTCTGGGCATTCGAGGATCTGCGCACAGTGGCACTGCTGGGTTTTCCGACCTATCTTCTCCGGATCGTGCTCAGTATCGCGGCCTTCGTCGTCCTTCACCCGAGGTACGCCACGGCGGGGACGATGGGAGCGTTGGCGATATCCT
Source organism: Actinophytocola sp. (assembly GCF_045807065.1). Taxonomy (GTDB): domain Bacteria; phylum Actinomycetota; class Actinomycetes; order Mycobacteriales; family Pseudonocardiaceae; genus Actinophytocola. The sequence goes on from NZ_JBJMIE010000042.1 coordinate 43,383, forward strand.
TCCTGCTCGAGATCGCGATCGCGCGCCACCTACTCCGGCGACGGAAAATAGTGATCTGGGCACACGGCGCCACGCGGACGATGTCGCGTGCCCTGCTGGCCGGGCTGGCGGCAAGTGTGTTCACCGCGGTGTTCACGCATTATATGCTGGCTGCGGCACCGACGGCGAAGGTCGCCGAAATGCTCTATTTCGGGGCCGGCTGCTGTTGTGCGGTGGTGTCGTACGTGGTTTTCTGCTGGCTGTTCCAGGTTTCCGAGATGCGCAGATTGGTCACGGTCGTCACCGGCTGGCTTCGATCGTAGGGATTCATTTCGCTGGTGGGGCCTCGGGAAACCCCGGTGGGAGTGGCAGGGAGTGGTCGAGCTCCGGCTCGCGTGTGTCGACCCAGACCGGCAGGTGGCCGGGTAGACAGGAGGAGAAGTCCGGGAACACCATGACCATGTTGATCACGGCGTTGCTCAGGAACCACTGGGCGCGCCCGGGGATCTGCATGTCGCACGCGTGGCCGGGATCTGTGTCGGGCACCGGCAGCATCGGGGGCGTGAACGGCGTGGCCGACGAGACCGGCGGTCCGATCCGATACAGCAAACGGTCACGCCACGGAACCGAACCCGTGTTGTACAGCCGCACGGGAAGCAGGAACAGCTCGCCTCGTGTCATCTCCGCGGCGAGCACGGAGTGGACGCGGTCGACGGCTACGCCGTCATCCGGGCTCGCCTGCCATTGTCCGGCGGTGGCCGCGCCGCGTTCGAAGCGTTTGCGTGCCTCGTGGAGAATACGCACGCGGTCGACGCCATGACGTGCGAGAATTCCGCGGTACTGGCCCATGTTCGCCGGATTGGTCGCGCGTGCGACCAAGGTGAGCGGGTATCGCCACCACCGATTGTCGCTGAGCTGGTCCGCCGCACGGGTCCACCGTTCGAGCCGCTGGCGGGGAGTGGGTACGGGCACTGGCTCGATGGGGAGTCCGGCCATCCGAAGTCCGGCCACGTCGCCTGCCGCACGGCCACTGGCGATCATTGCCGCCGCGATGTCATCCCACAGGGCGTCGGGCAGTTCCGAGTCGCCGGACTCGACGTCGCGAAGACGGTGCCGGCTCAGCCGGCCTGCCGCAAGGCCGTTGGCGGCAAGGAGCTCTGTGAACGCCCGCAACGACATGTCACCGCGTAGCCGCCGCAACGTGTGGCGTCGCTGGTCAGATGAGTACTCATCCGGCATGATCAACCCATTCCGGCAGCGGATCGATCAGATCGGCAGGTGCCACGACCACGGTGACGAACAGCCCGAGCAGTGTGGTCGGAAAGCAGTAGGTGCCATCCGGCCACCCTTGCTTCAGACAGGCCCGGTAGGTGCCAGGGGTTTTCGGTACCCGCATCGGACATTGGATCCGCACGGACGAGCCGGGGTCGACGTCGGGGATGACGATGAACGCGGGCGTCCGCACTCCGCCCAAGTAACTGCCGACCCGGTACACCACCCGGTGGCGCCAGGGCACCGAGCCGGTGTTGTGCAGTACCCAGCTGGCGACCAGTTGGCTGTCGGGAGCGACAAGTAGCCCTTCCGGGGTTTCGTCCTCGGCGCTCGACTCGTCCGCCGCCGACGGCCACCACGGCGCGTTGGGGCTTGAACGTACGTCACGCAACCCGACGACAGCCTCGGCCTGAGCCGCCAGCACGGCGGACACGCGACCGTCGGTATCGGGGAAGTGTTCGGTGAAGAAGTCGAGTTCTCGACCCGGTGGCACGTGCGCGGGCAGGTCGCGCAGCCGCCGGGGGACATCCCGGAGCTGGTCGGCCAACAGGGCGTTGCTCCAGGCGTACATGTCCACCAGGTAGCCATCCGCGCCGAACGCGAGATCGTAGGCGCGAACCAGCCATCCCGGCACCCGGCTGGTGTAGAGCCGGGTCCTGTCGCCGACCTTTGTGAGGTTGATCCACGCGGGCAGCCGGTAAAGATCTAGCCGTGAATGATGGCCCTTCTCCAAAGCCTGCAGGAAGGCCTCGTCAACCAGATGTGGGTGCGCACGTACGTGCGTTCCTGCGTCGGCCCAGGTAGCGCCCGGATACAGGGATGTGATCGCCGGGTTCAGCATCGCCACCGCACTCGACAGGCTGTCGCCGGTGGCCACCCGAAGCTGCCGCATCGCGGCTGTCAGTTCACGCGCGGCCAGGATGTGCACCGGGGCCGGCGGGCGGGGCCGGCCGCGCAGGACGTGCCGGGGCACTGTGATCACAAACTCCTCGGTGCCGCTGTGGTCAGGCTGGTGCGCGTTTTTCGTTGTATCGCACTATTGCCGCATGAACAACATTCCTCAGCAAAATTCGCGACGACCGGAGAGTGCCGAATATCTCGCCCTCGACGTGCCGGTGAGCGGAGGATGGATGAACCGGCCCTGGAAGCACCCGAGAGGCCCGCCGACCGAACAAATTCACACGACAACGTGCCGGTACGGCAACCTGCTTTGTTGACCACGACGCAAAGCAGTAAGAAAAGCCTCGGCTATTTCGCATTCGAGCGGCATCCCATCTCGCCACAATCCAGGTGGAAACTGCCACAAATCACGTGGCCGGATCCTCCTGTGCCCGAAAACGCATAGTGAAAGGATCGCAGAAATGTTCAAAATCTTTGTTGGTGGGGCACTCGTTCTCATCTTCGCGGTCGCAGGTTCAGCGCTCAGGTCGGTCACCGCCGAACATTCTCGAAGCTCGGTCGAAGTCTTCGTGGCCGGCGACATCCCCTGTTGCCGGATGATGCCGTAGGTCGATCGGCCGGGGATCGGCGCCGTCGGTCCCCGGCCACACCCAGCGGACTGCCCGTCGTCTGTCATGGCTGTGGCGGCTTCTTGGGTCCGGGTAGTCGCGCATACTCGTCGAATGCGTCTGCCCTGACCTGGGTACCGTGCAGGTCCTGGCTGAGCCGCACGGCTTGCTCCGCGTAGTAGCGCGCCCGGTCCGGTTCACCGTGTAGCCGGTGAGCTCTGGCGAGCGTGGTGAGTGCCCATATCTCCCCGTAGCGATATGTGTGTCTACGGGCGAGGTCGAGCCCGCGGGTCATGATCGTGATCGCCTGCTCGTAGTTCCCTCGGTCGACATGAATCTTCGCCAGTATCTCGTGTGCGTCGCACTGCCGATAGTGATCGCCGGTTTTATTATACCAGGACAGCCCTTTCTCGACCATGGTGATGGCCTCGCCGGAATTGCCGAGTTGGTGGTTCGCCTTGCCGAGGTTGACCAGCGCGAAAGCCTGGCCGAGGGGCACGCCGATGTCCCGGGCGAGGTCCAGTTGTTGTTGAAGGTAGGCGATGGCCTGCTCCGGTTGCCGCTGGGCGAGATGGGTGTGGCCGAGGTTGCCCAGCGCACGCTGCTCACCGAACCGGTCGCGGATCTCCTGGCAGATGGCCAGTTCCTCGAGAAGGTGGGCACGTGCCTGGTCGAGCTGACCGATCTGGCTCAGATGCATGGCCAGGTTGCCGTGTGCGTGCGCCAGCGCGACAGAGTGCCCGAGGCGCTCGGCTGCTGCGACGACGCTGTCGAGGAAGCTGATCGTGTCGGGTAGGTCGCTCACGCCGGAGTGGAGAAAGCGGTACCAGTGCAGAGCCAGGGCGAGCCCGACGCCGAGGCGGACCTCCTCGGCGGGACCCTGCCAAGCTTGTAGGACTACCGCGACCATGTTGTGGTGTTGTTCGTCGAGCCACTGCAGCGCTTCGTCGTGGTTGGCCAACGGTTTGGGCGGCGCGGTAACCTCGGGTGCGGGGTGGTGCGCTCGATGTGGGTAGACCAGCGCATTGGCTCGACAGGTCGTGGCGATGTAGTAGCTCAGCACGCGAATTATCAGCATGTGTCGTTCCGCCGGCGCGAGGGTTCTGGTGCCGAGTTCGTGCGCGAAGAGCCTGGTGAGGTCGTGCATGTGCAACCGCCCGGGCTTGGGTTCCTCCATCAGGTGCGCGTCGAGCAGGCGCTCGGTGATCAGGTCAGCCTCGGCGGGCGTCGTGTCGAGCACTGCGGCGGCGAGGTCCGAGTCGGTGTCGGTGCTGGGTAGCAGTCCGAAGAGGCAGAGTGCTCGGGCTGCCTTCCGGTCGATGTGGTTGGCACTGTCGTGAAGGGCGGTGTGGCTGACAGCGAGGCTGCTGCGCAAGGCGATGTCGTCGGCGGCGAGCTCGGTGAGCCGGTGCCGCTCGTTGGCCAGCCGGTCGACCATGTCGTGCACGCGCCAGCTCGGTCGGGCGTTGAGCCGGGCAGCGGCTACGTGCAGCCCCAACGGCAGATGGTCGCACAGCTCCGCCAGCCGGTAGGTCGCTTCGAACTCCACCGGTCTAATGTCCGGAAGCAGGCTCGCGAGCATCATACGGGCCTCGTCGGGAGTGAGCGGACCGAGGACCAGGTGAGTCGCGCCTTCGAGTGCCGCCAAACGGCTTCGGCTGGTGATCAGCACAGCGGTGTCCGGACCGCCGGGCAGCAGCGGTCGTACCTGACCGGTGCTGGCGGCGTTGTCCAGCATGATAAGCAGCCGCCGCCCGGCCACCACGGTACGCAGCCGTGCGGCCGCTTCTTCTACGCCAGACGGTATCTCCGTGTTGGCGACGCCCAGCGTCCGCAGCAGGTGGTGCACGGCCTCCACCGCGGACAGCGGCCGCATGCCCGGTGTCGCGCCACGCAGGTTGACGTGCAGCTGCCCATCCGGGAAACGTGGCATCACCAGATGTGCCGCACGCACGGCGAGCGCCGACTTACCCACTCCTGGCGCGCCGTGGATGACCACGACCGGTCCCGCCGCCGACGTGGGTTCCGTGGTGAGGAGGCCGGTGAGGGTGGCCACTTCCTGGTCCCGGCCGACAAACGTGTTCAGGTCACGCGGAAGTTGTCGATGTGTCCGAGTTCCGGTGGCGTGCCCTGCCGCGACACCGGTGTCGGGGGCCGGTGTGGAGATGATCAGCGTCGGGTCGGCGTTGAGAATTCGTTGGTGCAGTTGCTGCAACGGCTGGCCGGGATCGACGCCGAGCTGTTCTGCGAGCCGCAGTCGGATCTGTTGATAACACTCAAGGGCCTCAGCCTGCCGTCCACAACGGTACAGCACTGTCATGAGTTGGCTGGCGCACCTCTCGTCCAAGGGGTATGCCGATACTTGCGCCAACACCCGGGCGAGCAACTCCTTGTGGCGGCCAAGCCGCAGCTCGACGTCGGTCCGGTCAAGCTCGGCGGCCAGCCGTTCCTGGTTCAGCGCGAGCCGGGTGGCATTGATCCACGGAGTGTCCAGTCCGCCGAAGGCCTCGCCTCGCCACAGGTTCAGTCCCTGCGCGAAGAGCTCGGCGGCGGCGTCATCAGCTCCAACCGAGCGAGCTTGGGCGAGTAGGCGTCGACTGACGAACAGATCCACCGACTCGGGCGCGGTCGTCACCACATAGCCGGCCAGTCGCCGTTCTATGCCAACATCTTCCGCACCCGCCAGCACCTGCCGAAGACGTGACACATAGCTGGCAAGAGAACGGTCGGCCCGCGCCGGCAACCGCTCCCCCCACACGCGCTCGGCGAGGACCCCGGTCGGTACCGCACGGCCAACATCGACCAGCAGAGCCACCAACACGGCCCGCTGACGGGCATGACCAGGGTCAACCTGCCGTCCGTCGACCCACGCCTCGACATCGCCCAGAACTCTGAATCTCGTCGCCACAGCGCGTCCTCTGATAGACAGCACCCGGATAACCACGGGTATCCCAGTCATCAACTGTTCAACAATCTCACAACAGTTTGCCGACATCGAGCGGGCAACATGGTGGAGCGCTGGTGCGGCACCGTTCAGCAGCGCGGAACCGGCCCGGTCCGAACCGCTCGGGTAGGTCGACGACCGAGGACGAAACGACCATCACCTGGCAGGCATCGAAAGTATGCGGAGACGTACGTGCTGACACTGATGACGGTGTTGCTGGTCGCTGTGGTCGGCATCAGGCGACGTCGGCGCACAACCGCTGGCAAGCCGCGGTTACGAGCTCGGACTCGATCCGTCATCCTGGTGTCGGCGATTCTCGCGTTCAACATGACACCGGGCACCTCCGCCGAGGCAAAGAGTCGTCATTCCATTCCAGACATACCGAACCCGTGCACCGATATTCTCGGCAAGATCCCCAGTATGCCCTACCTGCCCGAGGCGTGCGACAAGGTCTTCGACGCGGTTGACCGAGCCGTGAGGAATGCGTGTACCGACGCGCCGGACATACAGCGACCAGGTGCGGGTCTGGTGGGTGCGGTCGACCCGTCACGAGGCCACGGGAGTGAGGGCAGCGTGTACCGCGACTACGGCTACGCGGGCATGGTCTGGCAGGTGTACGACGACAACTGCGTTCTCCCGAAGCCGGTCACCGACCCGATGACGACCATTGACACCTGGACCGGAAACCAGTTGTTCAACCTGGGAAAGTTCGTGGTGGGAGTCACGAACTCACTACACTACGCGCTGTACGACGGTCGCATCCTCGAGCGTCTGAACAACAAGGTGAAAGACCTCGCCCAACAGGTGTTCGACAACATCTACCTCAAGCTCGCCGGCTTGTTCCTGCTGGTTCTCGCCGTACTCATGTTCCGGCATATCTGGCGCGGTGACCTGGCCTCGGTGTCGAAGCGAGCACTTTTCGCGCTCTGCGGGATGTGGTTCGCGTCGTCGACTGTGGTAATGGTGGGCAACTACGGCCGGATAGACGACACGATCGTCGGAGTCACCACGGGCATCCAGAACGGCTTTGTCGAGCCGGAGAAGAAGGGTGACGCCAGGGACACACTGCCAACCGAGCTGCACACGAAGGTGGTGTACGACAACTGGTTGCGCGGTGAGTTCGGCAGTCCGGACACCGAGCAGGCGCGGAAGCTCGGCCGCACACTGCTCGACGCGCAGGCGTGGACCTGGGAACAGGAGGCGCAGAGCACCAACGAGAAATCCAGGAACCAGACAGAGAACGGGAAGAAGTCGCGGTACAAGCAGTTCGTCTACCAGCTCGGGCCTACCGCCGGGACCTTCACCGGCACGGACGGATCTCGCATGGGTGCCGGGTTCCTGTCATTCCTGCAAGCGCTCGTCTACTCACTGTTCCAACTGTTCGCCAAGTTCGCCGTGCTGCTGGCCCAACTGCTCCTGCGGATTCTCACACTCACCGCTCCGATCATCGGCTTGGTCGCCGTGGTCCACCACGAGATCCTTCGACGGGTTGGCAAGGCGGCCGCCGCAGTGGTGCTCAACGTCCTCGTACTCGCGATACTGGCCGGCGTGCACTCCAAGTTCCTGCAACTGATCTTCGGCCCTGGCATGAACCTGTCCCTCACGGTCCAAATGCTACTCGGGGCCATCGTCACACTGGTGTTCATCCGCGCTGGGCGCCCACTGCAACGCATCTGGCAGATGGTCGACCTCTCCATGGGCGCGGTGGGCATCTCCAACCCGACAGCCGAGCGCACCCGCCGGACCCGACCCAATCGCCCATCGCACAACTCCGCGTCGGCACAAGGTGGGTTCTGGAGCGGAGTCCGCGAAAGAGCAAACGGCAAGGAGAAAACCAGGACGGTCACGGCCGGACGGCCGGAGGCACGACCACCCGTCCCCGCTGTCGCCCAACCCCGCCACACGGGTAACAGCCCTGCCGGGGCGACCAGGTCATCGACTTCGAACGCGCGGCGGCGTCGAACCGTGATCCTCGAAGGAAACGACAAGGCAGCCAACAGGCGAAATGTCCACGACGATGTCCACGCAACACCAAAGAGGGCGATGATGACGCCGAACACAGCACCCGCCGGTGATCGTGACTACGGTCGCCCGAAGAACCTTGACTACAAAGGTCCCCGGACACAGCTTGTCTACCGTCCGTCGACCGGTCGGGTCGAGCCAGCTCCCAGCCAACAGCCACGAAGTACGTTGAGCGACAGCGAAGCGCCACAGACTCGATGAGGATCACCCATGTATATTCGCGCGAGCGCGGCCGCCGTGTCGATGGCTTTCGAAGTTGCTCAACCGACACCTGACGGGCCACCGACGCTGGGCACAGGCGGTCTGCAAAACTGGATTCTCGACAACGTCATTCCGCTGTTTCTTCTGCTGGTAGCGCTGTTAATTCTCTGGCTCGGCGGCGCCAAGGGCGACAACGCGGGAGTCATGCGGCGCCTCGGTGGTGTGGTTGTCGCCCTGGCCCTCATCGGCCTGGCGCTGAGCGGCGCCGGCGTGAACATCGGCACCTGGCTGACCGATCTGATCGTGCATTAGACACTACTGACACTCTGGCGCTACTCACCGCCGGTACCACTCCACCACGTCTTCGTTCAGCAACACGGAGATGATGACGCCCGCGATCACGATGCCGACGAGGCCGCCAGGGCGGTCATTGTATCTGACGGCGGTTCGACCTGATCGTCAAAGCGTGTAACTGGCGGACTCGGCTCGACCATGACCTGCCCCGTCTTGGTCGACGATTGGCCGGGAACGGTGGTCGTCGGAACAGGGCTTCGGCGGTGATGGCGAGGTCGCGGACGCGACGGCCAGTGGGTGAAAGACGGCTCCAGCCGCCGATGACTCATCCACGGCCCCGGTTCGCGAAGTGTGCGTTCGTGCCCCTGGGGCGGCTTGCGCTGCATTCACGTCGAGGTCCGCCTGGCAGCTTTTCCGACCGATATGGTCCCGACAGGGCGCTTCGCACGAACTTCGCCGGCGTGGGGTTGATGTCGATGATGCGGCCGCCAAGTGCTTGATCTGGGTGTCGGGATGGGTTGTTGGCAGGTGTGGCAGTGGCCAGCGGGCAGCCTGCCATGCCCTCGCCTCATGGCGGCTACTCGAACCGCCCGCGCAGGTAAGCGGTGTGTAGCGCCGCGTCCCTAGCGTTGTCCATCGACTGGTCTGCGTGTGGAGAGGGGAAGCGCGTGAGCGGGTTTTCGGTGGAGTGCGCGTCGGCGCAGGACTTGCAGCAGGCGGCGTCGGCGGCCCTGGTGCCGCTGCGGGTGACGGCTCCGGACACGGCGCCGTTCTGGGCCAGCGTCGTCGCGGTCCGGGCTGGGCGGGTGGCGGTCGCCAGAGTGCGGAGCGAGCCGCATGAGGTGTGCCGGCCGGCGGAGTGGATCACCTCGACCGACCCCGAGCTGGTGAAGGTGACCTGGCATCGGCGGGGGTCCTGGACGGTGGCGCAGGGCGAGCGGCAGAGCCGCGTGCGAGCGGGGCAGCTGGTCGTGTTCGACACCACCAGACCCTACTCGATCAGGGTGACGGAGCGGTGCGACGTCGTGGCCGCCAGCGTGCCACGCGCGATGCTTGGCCGCCACGCCGACCGGTTGCGCCACCACATCGCCGCGCCGCTCGCCGGGGACGACGGGATGCGAGCGGTGCTGGCGGCCCTGCTGTGCGGTATCGGCGACCACGCCGACGAGCTGACGGGCGCGATCCGACCACGGCTGGGCGATGCGCTCGCCACGCTGCTGGCCGGCACACTCACCGACGAGCCGGCGCGACGGACCGACGTGACCGTCGAACTGCTGGATCAGATCGTTGTCCACGTGCTGGCCAACCTTGGCGACCCCGACCTGTCGGTCACGTCGGTCGCCCGCCGGCACGGCATCTCACCCCGGTACCTGCACCGGTTGTTCCAGCGGCACGAACGCGGTTTCGCCGCGTGGGTACGACACGAACGGCTGCGCCGCATCCGCCGTGACCTGCTGGATCCCACGCTCGCCGGACGCACGACGGCAGCGATCGCCGCGCGCTGGGGGCTACTCGACCACCGGCACCTCGGCCGCGCGCTACGCGCCGAGTTCGGCGCCACCGCCGAGGAACTGCGACGGTCGGCGGTCCGCTCCCGATGAGCACGGGAGCGGACCGGAGGCGCTACGGCGCGACGTGCCAGACACCGACGCAGTGACCACCGCTGGCCGGGAACAGCTCCACCCTGCCCCACCCGGCGACCTCGTCCGGGGTGTTGACCGAGGTCTGGCCCGGCCCCACCGAGCTGACGTCCGTGTTGTACCCGAGCTGCGGCGAGTCGGAGTAGTCCAGGTAGATGATGTCGTTGTAGTGGCCGCCGGTGATCTGGCCGTGCCACTGACCGTTGGCGTTGTTGTACCAGAGGACCGCGTGCGTGCTGCCAATGGTGCAGCCGCTCAGCTGGACGTAGCTGTACGGCCCGACGGTATCGGCCTTGGCCGTGCCGGCCGCCAACCCCGCGCTGAGCACCACACCGGCGACAAGTGCCGCCGCCTGGGTCATCCTCATGAGTTCCCTCCCTCGACAGGCGCACCAGTTGAGTGCGCGAGAAGAACGCTAGACAGCCAGAAGCACCGTGCTGCGCCTGATCGCGCAGGCGGAGTCGCCATTCAGCGCACAGCCACAGGGCGGGGCACGGAGAGCGGGTCTGCTGACGCCCGAAAGGCCGACACCTGACCGGATCACCCAGGTTGCCTTCCGGTTCTCTTTTGGTCCAGTCTTCCTCGGTGAACACCCGCGTCGCCCACGCGCTCGACGCACTGCCCGCCCCCGGCGCGCGGGTTCGCGGCGAGGTCCTCGATGTCGCGGACCCCACGCCGCCGCCGGCTTCGCCGCGCGGGATCTGCTGCTGCGGGCAGGTCAGGCGATGGTGCCACCCTTCGCGCCGAGGCGCCGCGGGACGAGACCGCCGCGGTGGTGCGCCGGCTGGCGGCGCTGCTCACCCCGACCTCGCCGCGCTGCGGCGCACCTTCACCGTCCAGACCTTGGACCTGGTCGGCGCGGCACCGGCCCGGGTCTGCTCGACCTGGCCCGGCGCGAGGCGCCGGACGTCTCGCTGCGGGTGCTGGCCGAGGAGTGGGAGGCGGGCCCCGCACTGCGCGTGTCCGCCGCCTCTGGGGGAGGGCCGTCCCATGCCGCCCGACGTGAAGTGTCGGCGCCTTGTCAGCCCCGGAGGATCGGTGGGTACAGCACGGTCGCCGAACCACGCCGGTAAAGCATTGCCGGGCGGCCGCCGTTCTTGATGCTCTGCTCGCCCGTGGGGTCGAGGAAGTTCTCGACGCTGGTCACCTTGCGGTGGAAGTTGCGCGGGTCCAACTGCTGCCCCCACACGATCTCGTAGACGTTCCGCAGCTCGGTGACGGTGAACACCGGTGGGCAGAATGCGGTGGCCAGGTTGGTGTATTCGAGCTTGCTCCGTGCCCGCTCGACGGCGTCGCCGACGATCTTCTTGTGGTCGAAAGCGAGCGGTCGTCTTGTTCTGAGGATCTTGTCGACGGGTTTCCATTCCGCCGCCTGTGCGTCACCGCCTGCCGCCGGTAACGGCAGGTCAGGCACCAGCGCGAGATAGCACACCGTGACGACGCGGCGCCGTGGATCACGGTCAGGAGCGCCGTAGGTGCGCAGCTGTTCCAGGTGCAGGCGCTCCACCGCCAGCCCGGTCTCCTCTGCGAGCTCCCGCGCCGCCGCGGTGTCGATGTCCTCGTCCTCGGATGCCAGGAAGCCGCCGGGTAACGCCCACGTCCCGAGGAACGGCTCGATGCCACGACGTACGAGTAATATCTGCAGCTGTCCTGACTGGACGGTGAGTATTGCCAGGTCGACTGCGACGGCCACCGTGGGGATCGTCCAGCCGTCTTCGGATGTCATGCGTGCAGTCTAGGTTATCGTCAACGTGACGACAAGCAATGATCGACATTACCGTCATGTTGACGAGAAATAGGGTCGCGGTCTACCGTCGAGACTTCGGTTCATGGGGGACCGTAAAAATCGGAGCGAGCCAATGATCGTGATCCTCACCGCACTGCAACGAGAATTCACAGCGGTTCGACGACACCTGACCGACGTGCGAACGCATCGGCACAACGCTGGCACACTGTTCGAAGTCGGGTCGCTCGCGGACCACCCGGACCGGCAGGTCGGGCTGGCGGTCATCGGCGAGGGCAACGCGCCGGCGGCGACCATCACCGAGCGGGCGATCAACGAGTTCTGCCCGACTGCCGTGATGTTCGTCGGGATCGCCGGAGCGCTGCACGGGTGGCTCCAGCTGGGTGACGTCGTGGTGGCGACGCGGGTTTACGGCTACCACGGCGGAAGCAGCCGAGACGACGGGTTCAAGGCTCGGCCACGTGCCTGGGACAGCTCACACGAGCTCGAACAGGTGGCCCGGCATGTCAACCAGGATGATGTCCGGTGGTCGGCGATGTCGGGCAAACCGACGGTCTATTTCTGCCCCATCGCCGCCGGCGAGGTACTTTTGGAGTCTTCGGCGTCACCCGTCGCGAAGCAGTTGCACGACCACTACAACGACGCGGTGGCCGTCGAGATGGAAAGCGCCGGAGTCGCCCAGGCGAGCCAGCTGAACCTGTCGACGCTCTCCATCACGATCCGCGGCATCAGCGACTTCGCCAGCAGGACGAAGCGGTTCACCGACCGGCAGGGGATGCCGCAGGTCGCGGCCGACAACGCCGCCGCGTTCGCGGTGGCCGTCATCTCCGGAATCGTGGACACCGGAGAACGGTCCGACCGGGGTGGGGCGGACGAGAAGCGCTATCGCGTCAAGAACGAGGCCACGGGCAACGCGAACGTCGTCGCGCAGATCGGTGTGGTGCACGGCAGTGTCCAGTTCGGCTCGGACACGGGCAAGGGCGGATCGTGATGCCTGACCCCAAGCCGGCCGGCGGTTCACAGGCGACCAACACCGCGACCGGAAACGCGACGGTTGATGCCCAGATCGGTTACGTTGAAGGTGACGCAGTCTTCCACAAGCACGAAACCATCTACCAAGTCGCCGCCGACGACTCCCCCGAGAAGAAGTTCCAAGTGGCACGCAACCTCATCGACGGCGGAGTACCGAGGCCGGCGGAGGATCTCATCAGGCAGGCGCTCAACGTGGGGTATGCCTCCACGGAGGTCGCGTACTACTACGCCATCTCCGTCCTGAGTGAACGTTCGTTGAACCAACTGGGAGCCAACGAGCTGGACAAGCTCGAACACGCCATACGTGTGGCCGAGCGCGAGCCGCACGATGAATGGTGGGCGGCCATCGTGGTCATCGGCGAGCTGGTGCAGTGCGCAGTCGATCCCGACAGCGCACCCAATCCGCGACACGCCGCGCTGCGGGTCGTACTCGACGACTTCCGGGCACTCGTTCAGCAACGGCAGGCCGAGATCACGCGGCACCTCGACATGATCTTCAGCGGAGCGGTGCAGGAGGAGCTCGACCGGCTGAACTCCGCGACCGTCGCCGCGGAACGTGCGAAGGGCAACCGAGCAGACCGCGCGTGGAAGTACTTCCACCCCGATCCGACGTCACCGCGACGCGGCACGCCGCCCCCGTTGCGGGACGGAGAGCCACGGTCGTTCGCATGGGCCGTGACAGCGTTCGGCGTCGTCGTGTTCGGCCTGTTCGCCACACTGGACGTCAGGACCTCTGGAATGTCCTGGCGAAGCCTGTGGCCCCGAATGCTGTTCGTGGTTGGCGCGCTGGTCGTCGTATGGTCCGGGTCGGAAGCGTTGACCTCCTACATCCGCAGGCGGATGCGGGAAGCCGAGCACGGCAGGAACCCGGCGGAGTTCGACGAGCACGAGGAGCTCGGCATAGCGCTCAACGCCACGCAGAAGTTCGCGTCCGCGACGTGGAAACGGGTGCGCTACTACTTCGCCGTTCGCGGGCCGATCAGGAACACGGGCGAATGGGCGATGAAGACGAAGGGTATCCAGGCCGCGCTGCACTGGCGGCTGGTACGGCTGTACAGCGCTGGACGAGTGGAGGTGACCACTCTCAACTGGCTGATCCGGTGGTACGCCAAGCAGACCGCCGAGCAGTGGCGAGCCGGGAGCCTGCCCGATTTTCGCCGGACGCTCCGCCCGAGTCCGTCCACGGTCCTGTCGGTGGGAGTTGGTGCGGTCGTCGCGGCCAGTGGCGCCGTACTGCAGTTCGTGAGCTCCGTTGCGTTGGGCTTTCTGCCCACGCTGCTCTCTGTCCCGCAGGTGCTGACGGCCTGTGCTGTCGGCGGGGGTGTCATGTACCTGCTGGGCGATCACCGTGCGAGAGCTCGGGAGCAGGAGGTGCTCGACGAGCTCTTCGAAGGTGAGAAGCGCGAGTTCCACCGGTGGGAGCAGCGCCTGCGGGATCGGCCGACGGACTCCGAGATGGCACACTGGCTGGAGTACGACAAGTCGCACCTGAAGACCCTGGCGATGCGCCGCTGCGAGCTGAACAGCCGGGAGATCATCGCTCATGTCGTGCTGACGGCCGGTAAACCACGTGCCATGCGCGCCAGGGTCGTCAACGGTCCACCCCGTTTCTCCAGATACGTCGTGCTGGTCTTCCTCCTCACCGAGCACGGCGTCCGGGAGGTCGACGTCGACCTGAACTTCCTGACGGGTGCGATCTACGACGAACGGCGCACGTCGTTCCGATACGACGCGCTCGCGTCCGCTCGGGTGCTCGAGAAGGGCTTCCAGTCGGCCGAAGGCCAGCAGCACGTCGTACTCCTCGGGCGGGACGTGCACCTGACCGACAAGTCGGCGCTCGTGATCAGCCGGACCTTCGAGCTGGCCCTGGTCAATGACCAGACGATCGAAGTCGTCGTGGACAACTACGAAGGGCTGATCGACGACAGCACCGCCGAGGACAAGTCCGCTCTGGACACAATGGCGCTCGATTCGTCCGGTGTCGCGATCGCGCTGCACATTCTCGAAGCGGTCGCCGCTGAGGGCCGGGAGTGGATCACACGGGAGCAGGACCGCCGGACCCGGCGGTGGCGCGAGTGGGAACGTGGTCGGCGTCGCATTGTCGCGCTCATCGGCAGACCGTGGCCGCTGACCCTCGCGTCGGGGAGAGGCCCGGCAGAGGCGTCCTAGGTCGACGAGGTGGCAGCCTGCGAGGCCGAGCGAACGTGCTGCCCCGGCCCTTCCGGTGACCAGCGATGGCCGACCGCGGTCGAACACGCGCCGCGGGCGCTCCAGCTCAGAAATGCGATCGCGCTCGCGATCCACGATGAAGGGATAGTTCCGTGATTGAGCCGGTTCTCATGTCGATCGCCGCCGCACTCGCCGGGAAGTCCGTGACATCGCTCTACGAGTTGGTGAAGCGCAGGTTCACCGGTCGCGGGGAGGCCGCGGCGGCGCTCGAGAAGGCGTCGGACGCGGCTCCCGGCTCGCCCGAGGTGGCGGCCTTGGCCGCACACCTCGCTGCCGCGGAAGTGGAGAACCCGGCCTTTGGCCTCGAGATGCGACACATCTGGCGGCAGGCAACCGCCGACCGCCGCGGTGTGGTCAACGTGATCACGGGAAACGTGTCCGGCAAGGTAGTTCAGGCGGGGGACATCGAGGGCGGGATCAGGTTCTAGTCGTCCCGGCAGCTCCAGCCGCGCCCGCTCGAAGGGGCTTCGCCGAAC
Source organism: Actinophytocola sp. (assembly GCF_045807065.1). GTDB lineage: Bacteria > Actinomycetota > Actinomycetes > Mycobacteriales > Pseudonocardiaceae > Actinophytocola. Next base: position 58,724 of record NZ_JBJMIE010000042.1, read on the forward strand.
GCGTCGCACCACCGCGTGGCGTGAGCGTCCACATCGGACTACCCCTGCCGTGCTGCGGCAGTCCGAGCCGGCCGAACTGGTCGTAGCAATGCGCCGGTGTCGGTGAGCACGCCGATCCGGTCACCCTCGAGCTGGAACTTCACGACGCTGACGTCCTGGCGCATGGCGGCGGGCTCTACGCCTACATCCAGCCCGATGGCAGCTGGATGATCAACAACACCGGGTTCCTCGTCGGCGCGGGCGGTGTCGTCGCGATCGACTCGTGCTTGACGGAACGGCGGACCCGCGCCTTCCTCGACAGGGTCCGGACCGTCAGCGGTGGTTCCGTCCACACGCTGCTCAACACCCACAGCCATCCCGACCACACCGCCGGGAACGGCTGGTTCCCCGGTGCCACGATCATCGCCCCAGGAACGCACCCGCGCCGACCTGCTCGCGGCGAGAGGCGCACCGCCACTGCGCGACATCTTCGAACCGATCGACGAGGGCGAACTGCCACCCGCCCCACCGTTCCTGACCTACACCGACGGCGTCACGCTGTAACATCACCACCGACCGAAACGCGAGCGTCTTTCGGATCAGTCCGCTGCCTCCGTACAGCGCGCACCTCGGGATTCTCGCGGTCCGGCCGCTGGTGTGCCGGCAGCCGCCGTTCGAGCGTCCCGCACGGCGGCCGCCGAGATCCATGTGGCAGGCCGGAGCGGGTCGCTCGCGCACGTGACACCTGTCCGGCACGGCTTGGGATCAGTGGTGTCAATCAACCTGGATGACGTCGAACAACGGCTCGCCGCGTTCGAGCAACGCTACGACGCGACCGCGAAACCGTTCCAGTGGAAGTTCACCCGCACCGAACTCCACGACCTACTCGACCGGATCAACCAGCACGAACAACAACACGACACCACCGACCTTCCAACCGCCGCGAGATCAACCCCCGAAGAACTTCCAATTCGACCACTAAGCCAACCTGATTTTTGGCCTTCGCGCGGGTGATCCGTTGTCCCATGGTGGTCTCGGCCACCGCAGGTAGGCGCGGGCGATCTCAGACACGGTCAGATCGCCGACCATGCGCAGCGTCAGTGCCACGCGGGTCTCCAGCGCGGGGTGGCAGCAGGTGAAGATCAGCCGGAGGCGGTCGTCGTCGATGGCGTCGAGGGGTTCGGGCAGCTGGCCGAACAGGGGCCGCCGCCCGGCCGAACGGCGGGAGAATGGCAACTGTCAGCACTTTTTGGTTGCTGTGTACGGGTTTTAGGATTGATGTCGTGGGGGACAGATGGCCCCTGGTCGGCCGGTTGTCGGAGTTACAGGCTATCGACGCGGTCGTTCGCCAGGCCGGCGGTGGGCGTGGTGTGGTGCTGGCAGGCGCCGCGGGGGTGGGGAAGACGCGGCTCGCCCGCGCGGCGTTGGCCAATGCACGGCGCGATGGGGTGCTCACCCGCTGGGTGGCGGGCTCGGAGTCGGCGCGCACGGTGCCGTTGGGGGCGTTCGCCTCGGTGTTGCCGTCCGTGGGGTCTGATCCGTTCCGCGCCCTGGGGCAGGCGAGCGGCGCGCTGCTCGCCGGTGCCGGTCAGCAGGGGGCGCTCGTGGTGGTGGACGACGCGCACCTGTTGGACGAGCTGTCGGCGACGCTGGTGCACCAGCTGGCGGTCGGCGCGGCGGCGACGGTCGTGCTGACCGTGCGTACGGGGGAGCCGGCGCCGGATGCGGTGACGGCGGTGTGGAAGGACGCCTACCTGGACCGGCTCGAGGTCGCGCCGCTGACCCGGGCCGAGACCGGGATGTTCCTGGAGGCCGTGTTGGGCGGGCCGGTCGAGATGGTCGCCGCGACGCGGATGTGGCGGCTGTCCCGAGGCAACGCGTTGTACCTGCGGGAACTCGTGGTGGGCGAGCGGGACGCCGGGCGGCTTACCGACCTCGGTGGCGTGTGGCGCTGGTCCGGTCAGCCCGCGCTGTCACCGAAGCTCGTGGAACTCGTGGAGTCCCGCATGGGCACCGTGCTCGACCCGGCTCGGGAAGTGGTTGACCTGCTCGCCTTTGCCGGCCCACTCGGCGTGGACGTCCTTGGCCGCCTGGTGGACAACTCCGCGCTGGAGTCGGCGGAGACGGCCGGCCTGGTGGAGGTGGAGGCCGACGGCCAGCGCTTGACGACGGGGCTCGCGCACCCGCTGTACGGGGAGGTTCGGCGGGCCGCGACCGGGGTGTTGCGGGCCCGCGGTCTGCGCGGCCGGATCGCCACGGCCCTGCTGGACACCGGCGCCCGCCGTGCCGACGACGAGCTGCGCTGTGCGGCGCTGATGCTCGACTCCGACCTCACCCTCGACCCGGATCTCCTCTCACGTGCGGCGGGCCGGTCGGCGCAGCTGCTGGACCTGCCGCTCGCGGTGCGGCTCGCACTGGCCGCGGTGGCGGCCGGCGCCGGGTTCGCCGCGCGGGCGATCGTCGCGCAGTCGCTGACCATGCAGGGGTGGGGTGCCGAGGCGGAGGCCGAGCTGCGGGTCCTCGCGGAGTTGGCTGATACCGATGTCGAGCGGGCGTGGGTGGCCGCGATGCGGGCCGGCAACATGTTCCTGACGCTGAACGACCCGGCTACCGGTGACCGGCTGCTGACCGAGGCGCTCACCGCGATCCCGAACGTCGGCGCCAGGGAGATCCTGTGGGCGCTGCGCTCGGTGTTCGACAGTCACCTGGCCCGACCCGCCGACGCACGGCGGGCCGCCACCGTCGTGCTCGACGCGCCGTGCCCACAGCCCATCTCGGAGTTCGCGGCCCGCTGGGGGTTGACCGGCGCGCTCGGCCTCACCGGCCACGCCGACGAGGTCGAGGCGGTGGCATCCCGCGCCTACCTGCTGGCGAACACCTTCGACACCGCGGTGTTGCGGTTCAACCTGGCCGAGTTCGAACTCCTGGCCTACCGGCTCGCCGGGTATCTCGCGCAGGCCGACGCGGTCGCGGCCCGTTGCCGCGACGAGGCCGCCGAGATGCCCGGTGTTCCGCTGCTGTTCGCCGCCGCGCTGACTGGGCACGCCGAGCTCGCCAGGGGCCACCTGCGGGACGCCGTGCGCTGGCTGCGGGAGGCCCTGGCCGGGTTCACCGTCGTCGATCCGGCCGGACGGGTGTTCGACTGCCTGCTCTGGCTGACCCAGGCGCTGGCGACGGCCGGTGACACCGACGCCGCGCGGCGGGCGTTGGCCGACATGGAGGCCAACCGGCATCACGGGTTCGTGTACCGGGAGCCCGAGGTGTTGCTGGCCAGGGCCACCGTGGCCGCGGCGCAGGGCGCGCTGAGCAAGGCCGTCGCCCTGGCCAGGGAGGCGGCCGGGACCGCGAGGGCGGCGGGACTCGCGGCCTACGAGGTGCAGGCGCTGCAGACCGCGGTGCGCTTCGGCGATCACGGCACGGCCGCGCGGCTGGCCGAGCTGGCCGTTCTCGTCGACGGCCCCCGGGCGCGTACCGCCGCCGCGCACGCGGCCGCCCTCGCCGAGCGCGACGGGCTCGCGCTGCACGCGGTGTCGCTGGAGTGGGAGCGCATGGGTGACCTGATCGCTGCCGCCGACGCCGCTGCCCAGGCCGCTGCCGCGCACGACCGCTGGAATCACGCCGCCCGACCGAGGACCGACGCCGGGCGGGCGCACCGGCTGGCCGAGGCGTGCCAGGGTGCCAGGACACCCGCGATCCGCGCCGCCGCACGCCCTCTGCCGATCACCGCGCGAGAGCGGGAGATCGTCGGCCTCGCCGGTGGTGGTCTGTCCAACCGGGACATCGCGGAACGGCTCGGGGTCTCCGTGCGCACGGTGGAGGGCCACCTCTACCGTGCCGCTGCCAAGCTCGGCGTCACCCGCCGGGCCGACTTCGCCGAGCTGCTGGGCAACGTCTGAGGCGGTCAGATCGTGGTGAGGATGTTGCCGGTCGTCCAGCGGGTCTTCACCCAGGCGGTGACGGGGCCCCAGGGTTGGCTCGCGCCGGTCGCGAGGCCGACGGTGATGTCGCCGTTGGCGGCGACCGCGCCGATGTCGTCACGGCCGTCCCCGTCGACGTCGGCCACGATGATCCGTTCGGCCGTCGTGCCGTTGATCAGGTCGGTGTCGCCGCGAACGAACGACGTGTAGAGCCGGAAGTCCGCGGACAGGTCGCCGGTGGACAGGGACACCTGGATCGGGCCGGAGCTGAGCACCGCGGCGATGTCGTCCCGGCCGTCGCCGTTGACGTCGGCGACCAGGATTCTCGGCACGTTGGCCTGCGTCCACGCGGTCTGCACGACGGCCGTGGCGGGTCCGAGGACCTGGGCGTCGGTCATGGATCCCGACGCCAGCCACATGCGGACGTCACCGGTGCTGTAGTTGGCGCCGATGTCGTCGCGCCCGTCGCCGTTGACGTCGGCGACCAGGATCCTCGGGACGTTGGCGAGAGTCCATCCGGTGCCGGCGCTGACCGAGCTCGGGACAAGCCGGAAGTCGCCGGACAGGTCGCCGGTGGAGGGCCAGAACCGCAGCTCGCCGCTGGCCAGCACGGTGCCGATGTCGTCGCGCCGGTCGCCGTTGACGTCGGCGATCACGATCCGGGGCATGGCGGTGGCGGTCCACCCTGTCGCGACCAGCACGCCGGGCCCGCGCGCCCGGAAGTCGCCGGACAGGTCGCCGGTCGACGGCCAGAACCGCACGTCGCCGTTGCGGTAGACGGCACCGAAGTCGTCCTTGCCGTCGCCGTCGACGTCGGCCGTCAGGATCCGGCTGACCACCGCCGAGAGCCAGCCGGTGTCGACCAGTGCCGGCGGACCGTAGAGCCGGAAGTCGCCGGTGACGTCCCCGGTGCTGGGCCAGATCCGGACGTCGCCGGTCGGCGACACCGCTCCGATGTCGTCGCGGCCGTCGCCGGTGCGGTCGCCGGCCCTGACCACGGTGGGCTGGTCGGACACCGCGCCGCCGGTGATCTCCCGCGCCGTGGCCTGGGCGACGGCTCTGGTGCCGGTGGGTGCCGCCGGGACCGGCGCCGAGGGGCCGCCGGACACCGGCCCGTCCAGGGTCAGCGTGACGTCGTCGAGCACGAACGAGGTCTGCTGGATGGCGTCCTCGGTCCCGGTGAACAGGATCGACGCGCCGGACGGTGCGGAGACCTTCACCGTGCGGCGCACGTACCCCGGTGCGTGGTCCAGGTTGGAGTAGGTCGCGAGCACGGTGCCGTTGGCGGTGACGGTCAGCCGGTCGAACGGGGTGACCGTGGTGGTCTCGGCGGTGTCGACGTGCAGGGCGAAGCTCAGCGTCGCCCTGCAGCCGGGCGGGACGACCGCCGCCGGCTGCAGCGTGTCGGTGTGGGGTTGCCCGTAGCCGTCGAGCCACGCGGTCCGGGTTCCGCCGGCCGGTGGTTGGTCCCGTTGCGGGATGATCACTCCTCGGGTGGCGGTCCAACCGGTGGCGCCGTCCTCGAAGCCGGGGTTGGGCAGTATCTGCCCGGCGCAGTCGCTGATCGACCAGGTGAAGGTCACCGAGCGGCGCTGGGGCAGCGGGGAGCTGCTGGTGACCGTCACGGTCACCGTGAACGTGCCCGCCGCGGTGGGGGTCCCCAAGATCAGACCGGTGGCGGCGTTGATGGTCAGTCCTGGCGGCAGGCCGGTGGCGGTCCAGGTGTAGGGGGCGGTGCCGCCGGCGGCGGTGACTGGCGCGCTGGTCGCCACGCCGGTGACCCCGGTGCGGTTGCCAGGACTGGTGACGGTGAGCCCAGTGGCCGGTGAGCACGTCTCGGCGGCCTGTTGCGGCACGCGTTCCGCGTTCCATGCCGCTTGCACGACGAAGAACGGCGTGCAGTCGGTCGGGCTGAGGTACTTGGCGACCAGCAGCGTCCACGTGCGGTAGGAGGAGTAGGTGGCCGCGGAGTTCTTCATCAGCATGGCGCCGTAGAGGATCGCGAGGGCGAGTTGCACCGGGATGGCGGGTGCCTGGGTCACCGAACAGCTCGCCGGCGACACCGGCGGCGGCACGAACGTGGAAGCGACGAGCATGGCGAACCACCGGTCGCCAGGACCGGAGGCCTGATGTGGGGTCGCGTTCTCGATTCCCGGCAGGTAGCAGTCGAGGGCGCCGAACCGTGACGGCTGGGCCAGGTAGCGGACCGGCGGACCCGGTCGTTCGCCAATGGTGAAGAGCTGATCGAGAGGGGTGCTCCGCTGGATGAAGTAGTCGGTCGCCACGCCGAACGCGTCCGCGATGAACTCCTGGAGGCCGCTGGAGTACCCGAAATGCGGGGTCGGGGTGTTGCCGTCGACGCTGTGCCCGAGTTCGTGGCTGACGATGTCCGGGGCGCTGTTCCAGAGGCCGTTCGAACGGCCGACGACGACCCGGTCCCCGTCGAACCACGAGTCCGGCAGGGTGGGGTCGAGGCGGATCGGCCAGCCGCCTCCGGAACCGTCAAACCCGTTGCGCGACAACCACGTCGAGAGTAGCCGCCGCTGGGACTGGGCGGCGAACAGTGCGTCGACGCAGGCGGTTGTCGGGTCGGTTTTGTTGTTGTTGCCGAAGACGTCGGTCACCTGCGCGGTCGGCGTGGCGCCGACCTGGCAGTCGAGGCCGGGCACGTTCGGATCGGCCAGTGTGTACCCGGCCGCGGTGTGCGTGGTGGCGAGCGGCACCGTGCCGCTCCATGCGCTGAGCCCGGTCCCGTGCGCCACGAGGTCTCTGACCTCGATGGCCTGGCCGGTCATGGCGTCCACGAACACAGTCGGCCGGGACGGATAGTTGGGTGCGACCGAGCTGCGGCCCGTGACGGTGGTGCGCCAGGCGAGCCGGGGCGCGCCGCGTGCGAAGACCACGAGTTCCGGCGGGTCCACCGCGCTCACGGCGATCGTCCGGGACGCGCTCACGGCGATGCCCGCCACGGAGTCCGGCGGCACCGTGGGGTCCGTGGCGGCCAGGTTCACCGCGGTGCCGAGGGCGCTGGACTGGGCCACCACCGTCCCTGTCAGGTCGGTGACCACCACGAAGTCGCCCCCGACCACCGCAAGCCCGCGGTAGGTCCGGTCGTAGGGCACGAACTGCAGACCTCCGAGGTAGGAGATCACGGGATGCTGGACGTACGCGTCGTCCGCGCTCACGTGCAGCCACTCGGGCCGGGAGGCGACGAGGTCGGCGGCCGCACGCGCGGCCAGGGTCGGTGAGTCGGCCGGCGGCTCGGGATCCGCAGTGACGGGGGACGGGGCGATCACCGAGGCCGCGATCAGCGCGACGATCGCGGGCAGCGCGGCGATCCTGCGAGTACGCATGGGCGCTCCTGTGACGAGTTCACCAAGGGGACCAAGTTCGCGATCGGGTCAGCACCGCGCGAGGGAAGTACCGGACCGGCTCCACACGCCGGGCCGCACCTGCTGCTCGTCGATCCAGTACCGGAAGTTGGCGGAGGAGAGGCCCCAGACGCTTCTCCGCTCGCCGATCAGTCGGTGCCGGGCGATGAACGCCCCCACGACATCCGTGTAGGTCCCGATGCTGGTCGGGGTCGTGCAGGCGGGCTGCCCGGCCAGCGCCGCCGGCGTCAGGGTGGTCACCGGCCGGCTGACGTCGAGGACGCTGCACGAGACGGTGTCGGCGGAGCTGAACCGGAACTGCCCGAGGACGAGGTCCTCATGCAGCCAGTACATGCGCGACGTCGGCGGCGTTCCCTCCGTGGCGACCCGCCAGTGGGTCGTGTACGGCGGCACGGTCGTGCTGAAGTCGCCGGTGGTGCACCGCCAGTCCAGCGGGTCCGCGTCCGCGGTAGTGGGCGCCGCCATGAGCAGGAGGATGGCTATGAGCATGTATTTCACTGGAACCCGTTCCTTCTGTTCTGTCCCTGTTCCGCAAACCGGCGCGATGGCGTGACATCGACGGCCCTGCTCCGTCGCCATGGTGTGAAGCACTACCCCGCCTAGACTCTGGAACCCACGCGGCGCCGCGTCACGAGTAGTCGACTACTCGAAACGTTCCCAAAATGTGCGCACCGTGGCTCCCTCCCGCTCCGGCCAGCAACGCCGCCGCGCCTGGATCGCGCCGCGAGAATCACTCGTCTGCCGGCCCTCGTACCAGCATGCCCACCTCGCTGGCTGCCATACGCGTATTGGGTGCGGCGGGATCGAGTAGGCGACTACTCGTGACAGACCGCGACCGGACCAGCACCGTTGTCAAGGTTGGAGATGAGTCCCGATTCAGGAAGGTAATGATGAGATTTCGCGCTCTTCTGTTCAGTACAGCGCTGGTGCTGTTCCTTGTCAGCACCGGCACGGCCTCGGCGCAGTCCGCCGAGATCGCTGGCGCCAAGACGCTGCTGGACGTGCGGCATTTCAACAACGCGCGTTTTCAGAAGTGTCTGGATGCCGACATCAACACTGGCAACAACGACGGCGGCGTCGTCCAGCTGTGGACCTGCGGTCCCTGGAACCAACAGGAATGGGAGGTCTGGCCGGACGGCCACCTCTACAACGTGCGCTTTCAGAAGTGTTTGGACGCCGACATCAACACTGGCAACAACGACGGCGGCAAAGTGCAGCTGTGGACGTGTGGCCCCTGGAACCAGCAGTGGTGGGAGGTCTGGCCGGACGGTCATGTCTACAACATCGAAGTTGAGGGAAACCACAACTACTTTGCCGCTGGCGTCCTAGTACACAACTGCCACCACGCTCTGGCTGACACCTACCGGCGCGTCATCGCGTATTACGCCGGCGGCAACCCGGACCTGAAGGTGCTCGGCGTGACGGCGACGGCGGAC
>NZ_JBJMIE010000043.1:0-5216 GCF_045807065.1 Actinophytocola sp.
GCGGGGCTCGGGAGCTTGACGAGTGTCTTCGGGCGGCTGGCGCGGGCGCGGGCCGGTGCCGAGCGGGTCGGCGCGGTGCTGTCGCTCGACCCGATGCCGTATGGGGATGAGGTGCTGCCGGCGGGTCCCGGCCGTCTGGAGTTCCGGGACGTCTCGGTGGACTCGCTGTTGACCGGTGTCTCCTTCGCCGTGCCGGGCGGCGCGGTGGCGGCGGTCGTCGGGCGGTCGGGCGCGGGGAAGTCGGTGCTCGCCGGCGTCGCGGCGCGGCTGCGCGATCCCTCGTCCGGGGTGGTGTTGCTGGACGGGGTGCCGCTGACGGCGTTGTCCCACGACGAGCTGCGGTCGGCGGTGGGATGCGCGTTCGAACGGCCCTACCTCGTGGGGGCGACGGTCGGCGCGGCCATCGGTGCGGGCGGCGAGGAGGCGGCCCGGGCGACGTACGCACACGAGTTCGTGACCCGGCTGCCGGAAGGTTACGACACCGCGCTGGTGGACGCCCCGATGTCGGGCGGCGAGCTGCAGCGGTTGGGCCTGGCCCGCTCCTGGCCGGCGACGCGCCTGCTGGTCCTCGACGACGCGACCTCCAGCGTGGACATGGTGACGGAGATGCGCATCAGCGCCGCGATGACCGATGCCGGCGACCGGACGCGGTTGGTGGTGACGCACCGGTTGTCGACGGCGGCGCAGGCGGATCTCGTGGTGTGGCTGGAGAACGGTCGCGTGCGGGCGGTCGGCCCGCACGAGGAGCTGTGGCGACAGGACGACTACCGCGGGGTGTTCGGATGATCGCGCGGCCGTACGCGTCAGTGGCCCCTGGTGAGATGGCAGGTGTCGCGCGTGGTGCATCCGCGCCACTGCCTCCCCTGCGGTCGGCACCGTCACGACACCGCGACGCTCGGCGCCTGACCAACGGTCGGAAAAGAACCGGCCACGGCGGATTTGTCTCCCGCGCAGGGGAACCTCGCCGCGGTCGCACGCGGTCAGGAATTCGTTCGAGGCCTCGACCGGGACGGGGCGTGGGCCGTCTGCCCTACCGGCCACCTCTTCAGCTTGTCTGCCGCGAAAGACGTTTCGGCGGCACTGGCCGCTTGGCGAGAAGCCGGTGTCGGCGTGAGGTGGGGGTGGCCCGTGCGGCGTGAGTTGCGGTTCGCTCTTCGGTCGCTCAAGGCACGGCCCACTCTCGCGCTCGTCGGGTGGTCGGTGCCGGAGGTGCTGCCCGCCACGCTTTCCGGGCTCGTCGTCGCCAATGCCGTCGACCACGGGTTCCTCGCCGGTGAACCGGTGGTCGGGGTCGTCTGGCTCGCGTCCCTGCTCCTGGTCTCCGTGGTCGGTGCCGTCGGCACGCGCATGGTGTTCCGGCGGCTCGGGGACCTCGCCGAGCCGTTTCGCGACGAGCTTGTCCGGCGCGTCGTCAGCGGCGCCCTGCGCAACGGGGTCGCCGGGCGGCCCGATCACGGGGCACTCGCCCGGCTCACCCGCCAGGTCGAGATCGTCCGCGACACCTACGCCGGGCTCGTCATCGTCATCCGCGGGTTCATCGTCACCGTCGTCGGTGTGGTCGTCGGCGTGTTGTCGGTCGCGCCCTCGGTCGCGGTGTTGATCCTGCCGCCGTTCCTGTTGGGGCTCGCCGGGTTCGTCGCGATGTTGGGGCTCGCCGCCGCGCGGCAGCGGGCCTCCGTGCTCGCCGACGAGCGGCTCAGCGCCGCCGCCGGGCAGGTGTTCGCCGGGGTCAGGGACGTCGCCGCGGGCGGCACCGAGCAGCAGGCCGCGGCGCTCGTCAAGAAACCCGTCGACGAGCAGGCCGCCGCCGAGCGGGCGCTGGCCGGGGTCGCCGCCCTGCGGACCGCGTGCTTCGCCGTCGGGGGGTGGCTGCCACTGCTCGTGCTGCTCTTCGCCGGATCGTCCCTGGTGCGGAACGGGCTCAGCGCGGGCGAGCTGCTCGGCGGCGCCACCTATGTCCTCTTCGGACTACAGCCGGCCCTGCAGAACTTCGTCGCGGGGGTCGGGGGCAGCGGGCTGCGGTTCGTGATCACGCTCGGGCGGGTGCTGGACGGCAGCCACGTCCCGGCGCCGCCGACCACGCGAGCGGGCACCGGTCGGCGCGTCGTGCTCGAGAAGGTCACCTTCGCCTACGGACCGCACGCCGAGCCGGTCGTCCGCGACCTCGATCTCACCGTCGAACCCGGGGAGCACCTCGCCGTGGTCGGGCCCTCCGGCATCGGCAAGTCCACGCTGGCCAGCCTGATCTGCGGCCTGCGCCGCCCCGACCGGGGTGAGATCCAGCTCGCGGCCGACCGGGTGCTCATCCCCCAGGAGGCCTACGTCTTCACCGGCACCCTGCGGGACAACCTCACCTATCTGCGCCCCGACGCCACGACCGCCGATCTCGACGCCGCCGTCGAGGCGGTCGGTGCGGATCTCGGCGACTACGACGCCGAGATCCGACCGCAGGACATGTCCGCCGGTGAACGCCAACTGGTCGCGCTCGTGCGGGCCTACCTGTCACCGGCGCCGCTCGTCGTGCTCGACGAGGCGACCTGCCACCTCGACCCCGCCGCCGAACGGCGGGCCGAGCTGGCCTTCGCCGAACGGCCCGGGACACTCATCGTGATCGCCCACCGGATCAGCTCCGCGCTGCGTGCCCAGCGGGTCCTCGTGCTCGATGGCGCGGGCGCCACGGTCGGCGATCACGACGGTCTTCTCCGTACCTCCCCGCTCTACCGCGACCTGCTCGGTCACTGGGAAGCCGGACGGACCCCGGCTTCACAGCCAACCTGACTCGGTCGCGATACGGATCGCGTCGATCCGCGTGCGGGCCCCAGTCTTGTTCATGGCGTTCGACAGGTAGTTGCGCACGGTCCCCGGTGACAGGGACAGTTGTTTCGCGATCTCCGGGCCGCTCGCGCCTTCCGCCGCGAGCCGCAATACGGTCAATTCTCTCGGGGTGAACGGGTTCGTGCCCGCCGACAGTGCGGCGACCACCAGGTTCGCGTCGATCACCGTGCCGCCTTCCGCGACGTTCCGAATCGCGTGCAGCAGCCGCGTCGCCGGCGCGTTTTTGTCGATCAATCCGGATACGTCCGCGGCGAGCAGCCGTTTCAGCAGGCCCGCGGGCCGGGTTACGGTCAACGCGACGATCTGGCATTCTGGTAGCTTCTTGCGTAACTCGTGGACGGTCGTGAGCCCTTCGGTCTCCGGCATGTCCGCGGAGATCACCGCCACGTCCGGCCGCAGCCGCAAGGCCACCGACACCGCCTGGTGATCACATTTCAGGTCGGCGATCACCTCTATGTCCTCCTCGACGTCCAACATGCTGACCAGTGCCGTGCGAAGTAGATCCATGTCCTCCGCAAGTAATACCCGGATGGATCTACCATCCTCCTGCTCGACAGACTCCTTGGAGCCTTGACGCGTCATGCCTTCCTCCTGGGGACGGTAATCAGCCTGGTGCGGCGACCCCATCCGACCGCCGTGCCCACTGGGGAGTGTGTCCCGGCGATCTTTAACCTCGTTACGAGTCGTCCTACGCCTGGAGTAACGAGAGAAACATTCAGGTGGATACGCGCCCGTAATGTTACGGAAAATATGCCTGAAAATTCTGGGATGACCTGATCGGATGATTTTCATAAATAAGCCGTCTGGTGCAGTTGCACTACTACAAATGCACCAGACGGCCTCCGCAGATGCGTCAGACCCCACTCAGCGCCGCGGACAGCGCGCTCGCCACGAGTGGCGTGTACCCGCTCGCCTGCCCCGCGGTGTTCGGGTGGTAGGACTCGAGGACCGGGTTCGAGAGGCCGTTGAGCCACTCGACGTCGTCGCAGACCGCGTGGCCGGTGAAGGCCGCGCGGGCGTCGACGAAGCGGAACCCGTGTGCCGCCGCCCGGCCGCCGATGGTGGTGGCGAGCAGGTCGGCGGTGGCGTTCAGCGAGGTCTGCTCCGCCGGGCTGATCCGCGCCAGCACGTTGCACTCCTCGCCGTTGAACAGGCGTGGGTAGCCGATCACGGCCACCTTCGCGTTCGGCGCCTTCGCCCGGATCTGGTTGTAGAGGTTGTCGAGCGTGCCGGGCAGCGTGTTGCGGATGTAGGTGTTGGCGTTGTTGATGTTGGACGTGCACGTCCACGGCCATGGCAGCGCGCACTGCGTGATCACGTCCGAGAAGCCGGCGTCGTTGCCGCCGACGGACACGGTCACGAGCGCGGTGCTGGCACTGAGGCTGCCGAGCTGGTTCAGCACGTCGGGCACCCGCGCGCCGGAGCACGCGGCGAAGGTCAGGGTCGCGCCGAGCTGGGCGGCGACCTTGACGGGGTAGGCCAGCGGACTGCGGTAGCAGGAACCGCTGTCCGAGTAGTACGTCCTGCTGCCGACGCCGGACGAGTACGAGTCGCCGAGCGCGGTGTAGGGACCGACCGCCACCTGTGCCTGACCGACGCCCGCGCCGGCCAGGGCCAGTGCGGTGACGGCGGCGGTGACGAGTGCTAATCGCAGGGGTGTTTTACGGACACGCATGGGCTGCCTCCACACGCTCGCAGGGATCCCGGGAGAACCGGGCAGGATCAGCGTGGAGGCCCGGCGCGACCGGCGGCAATCGGCCGTTACGGTAAGAATTTTCGAGAGCTGGAGCGATACGGCAACTTTCCGTCAACCGTAGGCTCGGGGCATGTGCCGAAACATCACGCCGCTGCGGGGGCTCGAGCCCGCCGCGACGGCCGAGGAGATCGAGGCGGCCGCGCGCCAGTACGTCCGGAAGGTGTCCGGCGTGCAGACGGTCAGCGACCACACCCGCGAGCCGTTCGAGCGGGCGGTCGCGGAGATCACCGCGGTCACGACCCGCCTGCTCGCCGAGCTGCCGCCACGCAAGCAGCCGCCGACGACGGTGCCGCCGCTGCGCCGCCCGGAAGTGCGAGCCCGAATGGCGGCGAAGACCGCGGGGGGTTGACTCTCCGTGAGCGGGCCGGGCACGGGCCCGCGAACCGCCCAGCGGAGCGACACCGTGTGAGTTCACCCACGGGGGCTGCGTGTTCAGGGGGTAGATGCGTGAACTCGCGGTAAAGTCGCAGGTTGGCCCGCTGCCCACCGTCCGGATGCAGCGCCCGAACCCCGAACCTCGGAGGACTTCTTGCGCCTGCGTCTGACCGGTGGTCGATGACCGCCGTCTTCGAAGAGGCCCTGCTCAACGACCTGACCGCGCCGCCGGCCCGGTTCAGCGGTGCCC
>NZ_JBJMIE010000044.1:0-9187 GCF_045807065.1 Actinophytocola sp.
GGACCTCGCCCGGCGCCTGCTCGGGCGTCACGTAGCTGTGCGAGTCGTCCTGGGTCAAGCCACGCACGCGGGTGAGGCCCTGGATGACGCCGGACTTCTCGTACCGGTACACCGTGCCGAACTCGAACAGGCGCAGCGGCAGCTCCCGGTAGGACCGCCCGCGCGAGTCGAAGATCAGGTGGTGCATCGGGCAGTTCATCGCCTTGAGGTAGTACTCCTCGCCCTCCAGCTTGAGCGGCGGGAACATGGTGTCGGCGTAGTACGGCAGGTGGCCCGAGGTGTAGAACAGGTCGCTCTTGGAGATGTGCGGGGTGTTCACGAACTCGTAGCCGGCCTCCTCGTGCCGCCGGCGCGAGTAGTTCTCCATCTCGCGGCGGATGATGCCGCCCTTGGGGTGGAACACCGGCAGCCCGGACCCGATCTTCTCCGGGAACGAGAACAGGTCCAGCTCGGCACCCAGCTTGCGGTGGTCGCGCCGCTCGGCCTCGGCCAGCCGCTCCAGGTACGCGTCCTGGGCCTCCTGCGACTCCCACGCGGTGCCGTAGATGCGCTGCAGCTGCGGGTTCTGCTCGCTGCCGCGCCAGTACGCGGCCGCGACGCGGGTCAGCTTGAACGCCGGGATGTGCTTGGTGGTCGGCACGTGCGGACCCCGGCACAGGTCGCCCCACACCTGCTCGCCGCTGCGCGGGTCGAGGTTGTCGTAGACGGTCAGCTCGCCGGCGCCGACCTCCATGACCTCATCGGTGTCCACGTCCGACTTGAGGTCGACCAGCTCCAGCTTGTACGGCTCGGCGGCCAACTCCTGCTTGGCCGCGTCGACCGACTCGAGGACACGGCGGGAGAACCGCTGCGAGGCCTTGACGATCTGCTTCATGCGCTTCTCGAGCGCCTGCAGGTCCTCTGGGGTGAACGGCTTGTCGACGTCGAAGTCGTAGTAGAAGCCGTCCCGCACCGGCGGCCCGATGCCGAGCTTGGCCTCCGGGAACTGTTGCTGCACCGCCTGGGCGAGCACGTGGGCCGCCGAGTGCCGGATGACGGCGCGGCCGTCCTCGGTGTCGGCGGCGACCGGCTCGACCTGGGCGTCGGCGTCCGGGGTCCAGGACAGGTCGCGCAGGCGGCCGTCGACGTCGCGGACCACGACGATCGCGTCGGGTCCCCTGCCGGGCAGCCCGGCCTCGCGGACTGCTGCGCCCGCCGTGGTGCCGGCCGGCACCACCACGCGCGGGGTGGGTTCAGCGGCAGGCGGACGCGGCTCGGACACGGTGACTCCTCGAGGTTGCGACAGTGGTGACAGCCCGCGCAAGCCGGCGCGGGCACTGTCGATGCTATCGAGCGGCCTCCGGCTTTGGCCTGCGGGTTTCCGCGGCCTTCGACTGCGGTGCACCGCAGCCGTGGGTGCGGAGTACCTCAGCCGTTCAGCCAACGCTGCATGGTGCGGATCTCGTCGGTCTGCTCGGCGACCACGTCGTCGGCGATCTCCTGCACCCGCACGTCGCTCCCCGACTGCCTGACCTCCTCGGCCATGGTGATCGCACCCTGGTGGTGGTTGATCATCAGCCGCAGCCAGAGCTTGTCGAAGGCCTCTCCCCTGGCGTCACGCAGCTGCTGGAGCTGCTCGTCCGTGGCCATGCCCGGCATCGCGGCGTGGTCGCCGCCGGTGTGGTGGTCGGGCGCGGTGGGATTGACGGTCGGGATCGTGTGCTCGGACAGCCAGCGGTTCATGGCGTCGATCTCGAGGCCCTGCACGTCGGAGATGCGGCTTGCCAGTTCTTTAACATCCCTTGACGATGCACGCTCCGGCGCCAGGTCCGACATCCACACCGCCTGTTGGTGATGAACGATCATGTTCTGGACGAAGTTCTTGTCGGCGTCGTTGGGCTGCGGCGCCGCCATCCCGGTGGCCTGTCCCGGCGGGATCGTGCTCGCTTCTTCCCCTGGTTTACCAGGAACGATCACCGGTCCGGGGTTGCTCGGCGGGGGCGGCGTAGTGCTGCAGGCGGCCAGCGGACCGAGCGCGAGCACCGCGGCGACCAGGGGCAACATCCGGCGGTATGTCCAGTATGTCTCGCTCACAGGAAAACGGTTTCCCATCTGCCGGCACATCATCGGATTAGATCTAGTTTATTCCTGACTTACCTGCTCATAATGTGTCATCCCAACAGCACGAGGAGGGGACCCCTGTCGTGAGCTCGACCCTGCACGGCTGGCGCCGAAGAGTGTCCGTCGCGGCGATCGGTGTCGCCACACTGGCTCTCGGCCTGATCTCGGCCCCCGGGGCGTCCGCCCAGGACATCCCGGCGCCGGACCAGATCGTCACCAGCCCGAACATGAAGCACGAGCTGAACATCCCACGGACCTCGCCCCTGGCCAACACCACGTCCGTCGGCACCGACATCGCGTTCCAGGGGCGGTACGCGTTCGTCGGCAACTACGACGGCTTCACGATCTACGACATCAGGAGCCCGAAGAAGACGAAGATCGTGAGCCAGGTGTTGTGCCCCGGCTCACAGAACGACATCTCCATCACCGGCAACCTGCTCTTCCTGTCCACGGACTCGCGCCGCAGCGACAACTCCTGCACGTCCACGGCCCAGAACGACGGCACCCAGCCGTACTGGGAGGGCATCAAGATCTTCGACGTGTCGGACAAGCGGGCGCCGCGCTACATCAAGTCCGTGGAGACCTCGTGCGGCTCGCACACGCACACGCTGGTCCCGTCGAAGGACGGCCGGACGGCGTACCTCTACGTGTCCTCGTACAGCCCGTCGCCCTCGATCTCGAAGTGCCAGCCGCCGCACGACCTGATCTCGATCGTCGAGGTCCCGCTGCGCAACCCGACGGCCGCCAGGGTCGCGTCGACCCCGGTGCTGTTCCCGGACGGCGGTTACGACGGTCCCGACACCGGCATCGGCACCTCGGGCGGCGTCGACACGTCGGGCTGCCACGACATCACCGCGTACGCGCAGAAGGACCTGGCCGCGGGCGCCTGCATGGGTGACGGCGTGCTGTTCGACATCTCCGACCGCCTCAACCCGCGCGTGATCAACCGGGTGGAGGACACCACCCACTTCGCGTTCTGGCACTCGGCGACGTTCAACAACGCGGGCACCAAGGTCGTCTTCACCGACGAGCTCGGTGGCGGCGGCCTGGCCACCTGCAACGCCGAGATCGGCCCCGACCGCGGCGCGGACGGCATCTACGACATCACCGGCCGCGGTGACGCCCGGAAGCTGGTGTTCCGCAGCTACTTCAAGATCGACCGCTACCAGGACCCGTCGGAGAACTGCGTGGCCCACAACGGCTCGCTGATCCCGGTGCCGGGCAGGGACATCATGGTCCAGGCCTGGTACATGGGCGGCGTCCAGGTGTGGGACTTCACCAACTCGGCCCACCCGAAGAAGATCGGCTTCTTCGAACGCGGCCCGGCGGCCGACCCGACCACCGGCGGCGGCATCTGGTCGGCGTACTACTACAACGGGTACATCTTCGCGTCGGACCTGAAGAAGGGCTTCGACGTGATCAGCATCAACGACCCGCGCACGAACCCGGCCAGGCTCGTGCACCTGAGCCAGCTGAACGTGCAGACCCAGGGCAACTACTACTTCGGCCACTGACCCTCTTCCCTGACGGGCCCCGCCGATGGTCACCGGCGGGGCCCGTACCACGTCGGCCCCCAACGATCACCACGGACCCCCCGCACACGGGCCGGCGGGTGGATCGGGTAATGTTCCGCAACGTCACCGGGGCGATTAGCTCAGCGGGAGAGCGTTCCGCTCACACCGGAAAGGTCACTGGTTCGATCCCAGTATCGCCCACCGACGTTCACGCAGGTCAGGCCTCGCTTCGGCGGGGCCTTCCTCATGTCGTGCCAGATGTATGCCAGATCGGCCCTTGAGCCAGCTCCCGGCGGGCATGTCGGCTTGCAGAACACCTACAGCGGTGTCGCGCACACCCACGCCTGGCCCAGTTGCTGCCTGACACTGGGCAACCCGTCCCTGGCGATTCTCCACCGAATTCTGCTTGATCGCGGCGACAGCTCACATAGCCGTGCTCTCGGTCAAGAACCGGCTCCAGCCCGGAAGCGCGAACACAACGGTGCCAGTCCAGCTGGGGTCAGAGCCTTCCAAGTCGCATTGACAACGACCTGGGCGCATCATTCAGCCGGCATAACGGGACAACTACGATAGATGGACCAATTCGTCGCGTCGGGACTGCCAGTACCCAACCCTCGTGACCATTCGAAGAACTGCAGAACCGAATCCAGCACTAGGTAGACGTCGCCGCAGGTTCCGCCTCTTCGCCTTGACGCGCCACCGGGCGAGGTCACGTACAGCCTGTGGCTAGCGGCGAGCTCCTGTGCAAACGGCTGACGAGAAACCATCAAGACGAGAAACTGCCAAACCGGCATCAAACGATCCTGACTACGGACCGTTGTTCCAATTCCCCCGTGATGTCTCGAATGGAGTAATGGTACCGAGGTGTGGGCGCTGCGAGCAATGCGGCATTATCCACGTGGACCTCGGACGTACCGGGCAGGAAGGGATCTCATGGCATTGGGCGGGCCGGGCACCAACCGGGCCTGGTTGGGTTACCTCTCGGTCGGCGCATTGTCGATCGTGTGCTACTACCTGATTCCGCCCGACGGCGCTGGAGTGGCGGTCCGGGTGGTGCTGTACTGCCTGACCAGCATTTCCGCCGCGGTCGCGGTGGGCGTGGGGATCCTGCGCAACCGGCCGAGGCCATGGTTCGCCTGGTCGTTCCTCGGCGCGAGCCAACTGGTGTACGCGATCGCGGACAGCATCTTCTACATCCGCCAGTACCTGCTCGGCCTGGTCGACTACCCGTCCGCTGCCGATCCGCTCTACCTGGGCCACTACCCGCTCGTCGTGGTCGCCCTCGTGTTGTTGATCCGCCGCCGCACCCCGGGCCGGGACATCCCGGCCCTGCTGGACGCCGCAGTGCTCGCGGTCGCGGCGGCGATGCTCTCGTGGCTGTACCTGATCGCGCCGCAGGCCCGCGCGGACCTACCGGCGCTGGTGAAGTTGACCTCGGTCGCCTACCCGGTGATGGACCTCGCGGTGCTCGCGGTGGCGCTGCGGCTGATGCTCGGCGCGGGACGGCGGCCGCCGTCGTTCTCGCTGCTGTCCGCGAA
Organism: Actinophytocola sp.; assembly: GCF_045807065.1. GTDB lineage: Bacteria > Actinomycetota > Actinomycetes > Mycobacteriales > Pseudonocardiaceae > Actinophytocola. Next base: position 5,153 of record NZ_JBJMIE010000044.1, read on the forward strand.
CCTACTGGCGATCTTCACGGCCGACACGATCTACGTCGGCCAGCAGCTGGCCGGGGTCTACCACATCGGCAACTGGCTCGACGCCATCTGGCTCGCAGGCAACTTGTCGCTGGGCGCGGCGGCGTTGCACCCGACAATGCGCTGGCTCGGCGACCCGTCGCCGGTCAAGGACCAGCAGCTGGGCCCGATCCGCATCGTGGCGTTGTGCGTGGCCGCGCTGGTCGCGCCGGCGACACTGGTGGTGCGTGGCGCGGACGAGCCCATGCAGGACCTGCCGGTGATCGCGGTGGCCTGCGGCATCTTGTTCATCCTCGCGATCGCGCGGTTGGCCGCGCTGGTGGCCGATCAACGCAGGCTCGCCATCACCGACGGACTCACCGGCTTGCACACGCGGAGGTTCTTCGAGGCGCAACTGCCGATGGAGATCCAGCGCGCACGGAGATCCGGCGCGCCACTCGCGGTGATCATCGTCGACATCGACCGGTTCAAGTCGATCAACGACCGGTACGGGCACCCGTCCGGGGACGCGGCGCTGGTCGAGGTGGCGTCGCGGCTGCGCACCTCGGCACGCGCCGGGGATGTCCTCGCCCGCTACGGCGGCGAGGAGTTCGCGCTGCTGTTGCCCGGCGCGGTCCCCGAGGACCTGCCGGGCATCGCGCAGCGGCTGCGCGAACAGGTGGCGAGCACCCCGATCGCGGTCACCAGCGACACCTCTGTCGCGGTCACCGTGTCGATCGGCGTCGCCAGTTACCCGGACCACGGCAACGTGGGAGGCAGCCTGATCGCGGTCGCCGACCGGGCGCTGTACGCGGCGAAGGCCGCCGGCCGGGACCGCGTTGTCATCGGCGTGCCGTCGCACGGGGACCCGCATGTCTGCGACGAAGAGCCCGAGCCGGTCGAGTTCCTGTGCCGGGCGGCGGACCACGTCGACAGCGCGCTGTCGAACTACCAGCACAGCAAGGCGATCAGCCTCTGGGCGATGGTGCTGGCCGCCGAGCTGGGTTGCGACCTCGCCACGATCCGCCGCGCGGCACTCGCCGGCCGGCTGCACGACGTCGGCAAGATCGTCATCCCGACGTCGATCCTCGCCAAGCCGTCGGCCCTGGACGCCGAGGACTGGCGCATCATGCGTGAGCACCCCGACTTCGGCTACCGGCTCGCGTCGACCGTGCCGGGCTTCGAGGGCGTGGCGGAGGTGATCCGCCAGCACCACGAGCGCTACGACGGAAACGGTTACCCGCAAGGCCTTTCCGGCCGGTCGATCCGCCTCGAGGCGAGGCTGATCGCGGTATGCGACGCGTGGGCGGCGATGCTGTCCGACCGGCCCTATCACGTGATGCGTACACCCGCCGAGGCTCGGCAGGAGCTGGTACGCGGCCGTGGGACCCAGTTCGACCCTGACGTTGTCGACCTGTTCCTGGAGCTGGAGGCGAACGGCCGGGTGGGCCGGCTGACTCGGCTCAACGAGTCCGAGTCGGCCGGACTGTTCATCCCGCTGCCCGGTGCGCGGTGACGGTCAGACCTTGGCCAGGGTGTTCCAGAACATCAGCTCGTAAGCCTGCAGCAGGGTGCCCTGCTCCATGGCCGGCGACAGGTCGACGCCCGCGTCGATGCCCGCCTGCGCCGCCGCCAGTGCCTGCTCCTCCACCTCAGGCACCGGAGTCGCGAAGAAGTCGAAGAACCCGCACGCCTCGTCGTCGAACCCATAGTGCTCGCGCAATCCCTGCGCGATCGCGCCGCAATAGCCACCCCATGCCGCGAAGTTGGCCACCAGGGTGAGGACGGCGCAGGCCGGGTCGCTGTTGAGCGCCAGCCACGACACGTACGCGGGGTACGCCTGGCAGCCCGCTTGCGGCTTGTGGTCGCGGATCGCGTCCTCGTCGAAACCGCAGGCAGCGGCGAGCGGCTTCAGCTTCGCCAGCGCCAGCGCTTCGCCGCCGGCGAGCCCGCTGAAGAACTCCCGGGAGGCGGGCTCGGTCGAGCGCGCCGCCAACGTCAGGAAGCTGCGCCAGTCCGCGGCGATGATCCGGTGTTGTTCGGCGGCGAGCGCGCCGACCGCGGCCCTGTCCGCCCTGCCCTCGACGACCAGCGGCACGAACCTGTTCTCCGCCTCACCGGGCGCCAGTTCGCGCCGGATCGAGTCCAGCAGCTCGGAGGCGGAGCGGGTCATGACGGGGCGTCTCCTTCCAGTGCCGGCTCAGCTGCCTGCGCCGCGCGCAGCGGACGGGCGAACCCCAGCATCACGGTGGCATTCGGTATCCGTGCGACTACGGTGGCGAGGCCAGCGTAGAGCACCCCGGCCAGCAGCCACGCCTCGACCGGGACCAGGCCCGCCGACGGCGTCGACTCCTGGCCCGGCAGCAAACCCTGGCCCCACGCGCCGAACAGCACCGCCACGAGCACCGCCACGATGCCCGCCCAGTTGGCCGTGGCCGCGTCTCGCCACGTCGGGATCCGCGTCACCGGGCGGTCGAGCCTGGTCAGCCGCCGCAGCATGAACCGGTCCACGCACATCACCACCGTCGCGCTCGGCAGCGCGATCGACGACCAGCCCGCGACGGTGAAGAACCCGTTCTCCAGGTGTGGGAACCACCATGCGAACAGCGCCGCGACCACGGCCATCACCAGACAGGTGTGCCAACGCTGCCACCCGCGCGCATGGCCGACGAGGTTCTGCCCGGCGTTGACCATCTCGTAGTAGTTGCCGTCGTTGATCGCGACCTGCAGCACGGTGGCCACGATGGCGCCGAGCCACAGCGCGCCGAACAGCGAATAGCCGACCACGTAGCGGAAGGCGGGCCCGAAGTCGTACTGCCCGGCACCGGAGAGCTCGGCCATCATCCAGCCGCCCGCGACGAACAGCACCAGGCCGATGACGACGGCGACCACCAACGGCGGGATCGGCCATGTCCGCCGCGGCTTGCCGTAGCGCCAGGTGTCCGGCTCGTTGCCCCACATCACCGAGCCGATCGCGACACCGATGCCCGCGACGAAGGGCAAAGCGCCGGAGTCGGGCACGCTCGAGGCCGCCGACGGGATCTCCGTCCAGCCCCTGACGACGAGGAACAGGATCCACACGACCATGACCGGCGCGACCACGAACCGCGCGAACGCGGCGATCCCGGTGAACCCGAACAGGTTGTTGGCGATGCCCAGCACAGCGAGCAGCACGCTGATCGGGACCACGTTGCCCCAGCTGAACAGGCCGTCATAGAGCGTGGCGAGCAGGTTGAAGGCGAACGCGGCCCACCCGGCCGCGATGCCGATCAGCAGCAGCGAGACCAGCGCCGAGCCGACCCGGCCGAGGATCGACCGGGCGAGCAGCGAGTGCGTCTGCCCGGTCGACGAGCCCAGGTAGGCGGCGGGCACCGCGTAGACGACGTAGGCGAGCCCGCCGAGCGCGCCGGCGCCGATCGCCTTGCCCAGCGAGTAGCCCGCGTCGTGGTACTGGAACCCGAGGAACAGGTACGTGAAGCCCGCGGCAAGCGTGATCCACAGCGCCACGAAGTGGTACCGCGACCGCCGCTTGTCCAGCGGAACCGAGCCGGTCCTGCTCGTCGAGTAGTCGTGCGAGACGGCCTCGGCGATCTCGGACCGGGACAGCTCGCCGCCAGCAGACGACTCAACCACGTGCGCACACCTTTCCAGCTCCCCGAAACCTTACGCACCGACCGCGACTGACCATCCGCCGCTGACCAAACCGTAGTCATGAGGCGGATCGTGTCGCCCCCCGATCGGCGCAAAGCTCGATGCGTCGGTTGCGGCTCCCGGGTCCCGGGTCCCGGCTCCCTGCGCAGCAGGAAGGTGCGTTGAGGCAACGAACTTGACGAACGCGCCTTTCACCACACCGGCGGTCCGGTAACACGCATCGCATCTCCCCGCCAGCCGCTTCCACCACACCACCAGCTCTCCTCACCAGCTGCCCCCTCACTACCCGCTCCCATCGCATCTCTCTCCCTCCAACCACCACCCGGTCCATCTCATCCCTCTCCCTCCAACCACCACCCGGTCCACCGCATCCCTCTCCCTCCAACC
>NZ_JBJMIE010000045.1:0-7391 GCF_045807065.1 Actinophytocola sp.
AACTACCTGCAAGGGCTGGTGGGCAAATTGCCTCCGGGACTGAGAAACCTCGTCGAGGAAACCAAGGCCGTAGTCGATGACGCCGTCCTCAGCGGACGCACGTAAACCAGATCTTCCACCCTCCCAAGGAGATAGCAATGGCCCATCCTCAGCAGACGGTCATACCGAGCAAGAGGGCCTCAAGGCTCGGAGCTAACCAGCTTGGTGTGTCGGCGGTGGTCTACTTCGTCATGTCCGCGGCAACCCCCTTGACTGTGGTGGCAGGCGTGGTGACCACAGGCTTCGCGGTCACCGGGATCATCGGTTTGCCTATCGCGTTCATCGTGATTGGGGCCATTCTCGCGCTTTTCTGTGTTGGCTACGTGTCCATGGCCCGTGACGTGGCCTACGCCGGTGCCTTCTACACCTACCTAGCACGCGGTCTCGGCCGCCCTATCGGCGTCAGTGGGGCCTGGGTGGCCCTGGTCGGCTACACGGCACTCCAGGTGGGCCTCTACGGAGCGATCGGCCCCGCCGCGACCCCCCTGCTACAGGCCTGGTTCGGCATCGAGGTGCCCTGGTGGGTGGTCGCCCTGTGCGCCTGGGCGATCGTCGCCGGGTTGGGGTTGCAACGCATCGACGTCAACGGTCGGGTGCTCGCGGTGCTGCTCCTGGCTGAGATCGGCGTGATCCTGCTGTACGACCTCACAAACCTGACGAACCCAGCCGGTGGGACCCTTCGGTTCGACACCCTGAATCCCGCGGCCCTAGCGGCCCCCGGTGCTGGTGCCATCCTCGCTCTCGCCGTTCTCGGTTTTATCGGCTTCGAAGGAGCCGTCGTCTACTCCGAGGAAGCGCGCGATCCGCATCGCACCGTAAAGGTAGCCAGCTATGTCGCGGTAGGCGTCATCACCGGTTTGTACACGCTCAGTTCGTGGGCCATGAGTGTGGCTACTGGCCCCGATGCGATCGTCGCCCAGTCGCAGACCCTCAGTACCGAGCTGATCTTCCAGCTCGCCGGAAGCCATCTGGGCGCAGCGTTCGTCGACATCGGCCACGTCCTGTTCGTGACCAGTGTGCTCGCGGCGGCGATCAGCTTCCACAACACGACCACGCGCTACATCTTCGCGCTGGGGCGGGAGGGCGTGCTGCCCGAGGTCTTCGGCAGGGTGCGGCCGAAGACCGGCGCTCCGAAATTCGGCTCCCTCTGCCAGAGCGCGACCGGGCTCGCCGTGATCGTTCTGTACGCCGTCGCTGGCTGGGATCCGGTCGTCCACCTGTTCTACTGGCTCGGCACCACTGGTGGCTTCGGCATCCTGTTGCTCATCGCGGCCACCTCAATCGCGATTCTTGCCTACCTGCTGCGCAACCCAAGGTGGGACACCATCTGGCATAGGATCATCGCCCCATTCGTCGCTTCCATTCTGCTTCTCGGTGTGATCACGCTGGCGATCGCCAACTTCGACATGCTGCTAGGTGTCGAGCCAACTTCTCCGCTGCGCTGGGGAATCCCGACTGCGTTCTTCGGAATCGCCGTCGGTGGCGTGATCTGGGCGCTTGTCTGTCGACGCCGCCGCCCGGAGATCTACGAGAACATCGGGCTCGCCGCCAAGAGCGCCACCACCGGCGCTTCCCGAAGCACTGGTGAGGGCGATCCCGCCGCCGCTGTTCCCATGACGCCGGACTTCGGCTGGGACCCGGACCGGTAGCCCCATTAGTTCGGCGCCGCGTCCGTCGGCTTCAAGCACATACCGTGAGCCGGTTCCCAGGATGCCGCCAGCCCACTTGCCACCTCATTCAGATTACGACCGAAGGAACAACACTCGATGACCCACTTGGAGATCCGGCGCCTGACTGCCGAGGATGCGAACGTGGACGCCGTCCAGGTCGCCACGATCATCGGGACGGCGTTCGCGCCCCTCGAAGTCACGAAGTGGCTTGTACCTAACCCCACCGACCGTGTCCGCATGCTCGCCGCGCAGTTCACGCTTTTCGTCGAGGACGCGCTCCAGCATGGCGAGGTCCTCGTCGGTAGCGACGGACCCGCGACATCGGCTGGGATCCAGGCGGCGGCCGTGTGGTTCCGCGAACTAAACGGCCCGCACTCACTGCCAGACGACTACGACGAGCGTCTCAAGCAAATTTGTGGCGAGCACGTCGACCGATTCCGGGCTCTGGACAAGGCTTTCGCCCAACACCATCAGGCTGGCTACCCCCACCATTGCCTGACCTATCTCGCGACCCTCCCTGATCACCAGGGGCAAGGCGTGGGCACCGCGCTGCTGCGCCACACCCACCGTGAACTCGACCGCACGCAGGTACCGGCCTATCTCGTCGCCAGCAACGCCCGGACCCGCGACTGGTATGCACAGCACGGCTATGTGTCTGTCCGCAGCAACTTGCGTCTGCCTGAGGGCCCAGAGATGTGGCCGATGTGGCGGGATCCTCAAGATCCAGACAAGGCGGCCCTGTGACGGCCCCGGAGCCGCCTCGCGCAACCAACGACGTAGACCCCACGGAGCCGAGCGCCTGTTCGAACTGCTGCACGGACGCGCCGAGATGTTGCCGCTGATGCCCGAGCGCCTGGCCGCCGTCACCCGAGACCGTCGCTGCGGCCGCCAAAGCGCTCCAGCCACACAGCCGCGCAGTGCTCACCCTGTCCCCCTCCGGAGGCCCGCATGATCCGCGCCGTCGACCAGATCAGGCGCACCGACCTGGGTGCTCGACCGATCCCGCCGTTCGCGGCACTTGGTCCCGCTGCGCTCCCTCCCTACTACGAGGAGACACTGCCCAACGGCCTACGTGTCCTCCTGGTACACCTCCCCACAGCTCCCACCGTGCACGCACAACTCATGGTTCCCTTCGCCGGCACGGATCCCCGTCACGGCGCAGGCGCAGCCCTGCTCGCCCGCACGCTGTTCGCGGGCACCAGCCGCCGCACCCGTCTAGAGATCGACAACGAAACCGCACTCCTCGGAGGTCACCTCGCCGCAGCGGTCAACCCGGAGCGGCTCGGCATCGGAGCCATGGCGTCGGCCGCTGGTCTCTTCACGCTGCTGGACGTGATCATCGACGCCGTCACCGATGCCCTCTACCCCGATGACGAGGTTGTCCAAGAACGCGACCAGCTCATCGAACACGTCGACCAGCTCCGCGCCGACCCCGAGGTCTTCGCGGGAGAGGCGTTGCAGCGACACCTCTATGGCGACCACCCCGTCACCCGCGCAATGCCCGACCCGGCCATCGTCGCCACACTCGACCCCACCGAGATCCGCGATCTCCATCAGGCGTTGATGACACCACTCGGTTCCTCGCTGGTCCTCGTCGGAGACTTCGACCTCGACCAGGCCTTCGCCGAGGTCGAGGATGCAGCCGCCTGGTGGACATCGCCAGCCATCGCGGAGCGTATGCAGCCCGTCCCACCTGTGACCGGCGGGGATCTGCAGGTGGTGAATTTCCCGGGTGCCGTGCAGTCCCATCTGCTGCTCGCGGCGCCGGCCGTCCCGTATACCGATCCCCGGTTCGCGGCTCTGGCACTGGCTACAGCCGCCCTCGGCGGCGACATCTCCTCTCGCCTCTCCCAGGTCATTCGTGAGCGGAAAGGCTACTGTTATCGCATCAGGTCAGCCCTCGAATTCATGCAGCACATGGCCGGCATGAGCGCCACCATGACGGTGTCGATGAACACCGCCACCGCCAAGACAGCCGCCGCTTGGTCCGCACTGCGCGCCGAGCTGGACCGATTCGTCGCCGAATCCCCCGAGGGCGATGAGCTCGACCGGGTCCGGCGTCATGCTCTCGGGTCGCAACTGACCGCCATCTGCTCAGAGCAACACCTAGCCGACACTTTCAGCGGGCTACTCAACGTCGGCCTGAGCTTTGACTGGTTCGCCACGGAACGCGAGCTGCTCACAGCAGTGACCGCCGAGGAGATCGCCGCCGTCGCCTGTGAGTTCTTCAGACCGGCACGGTTCACGGGTGTAATCGTGGGTGACGCCGCCACCCTCGCCGGAGAACTGTCCGGGGTGGACGGTGTGCGGATGCCGTAGCTCGGCGGCGGCCGGCCTACGACGGCTAACAGCTAGTTCCTTGCCGGTCTCCGGTTGCAGCCGGAAACCTGCCCATCGCGCAAGGCACTACCCAAATCGCTGGGCGGTTCGGCCCAGGGAAGTAAAACCAGTGTGCGGGTGCTTCGCTGCCCGTGACCCAGTTAGGAATAGGAGTTGAAATCGTGCGACTGTTCACGCGTGCCTCGGCGACGATCGCGGCGGCGCTGGTGGTGGTCGGAACCCACGCCTCGGCCGCGGCGGTGTCCTCGGTGGGCGATCCTGCGGCCGGCTTGGAGGGGCATGAGTTCTCCATGCCGCTGACCCGCGACTTCTCCATCACCGACGCGCAGGCCGCACGCCTGGCCTGTCTCCTCGCTCAACCAGACAACATCATCGTGGCTGATGCGTCACGGCCAGCGGCGGCGTGTAGGTGACACCGGCCAGCATGCTGTTCCTACTGGAGGAATGGCTGTGGGCGTCACTGTCCGCGCCCTATGTCGATCCCGCAGAACGGCTTCTCGCCTTCTACGCACGCTGGCCACCGCGACGGCGCAAGAACAAGAAGCCTGTCTACAGGGAATCGCCTGAGATCGCACGCACCAATTCCACACAACCCCCGAAGGAAACTCCGTGAAGCTGAAATTCTGGGAGGGCAAGCGAATCCGCATCGTGGCGCTTGTCGTCGCGGCCGCCGCCGCACTCTCCAGCGGTGCGGCCAACGCCTACGCCGACAACGCCGATGCCGTCCACTCCACTGACGCCCGGCAAGTAGTATCGGCCGAAAGTGCGACCGGAGCCCACGACCAGGCCCCCGTCGACGATTCCGCCACCTCAGCGGTCGACAAGCACGACCAAGCCCAACCAGACGCCGCCGGTGACGGGGACGTGCAGCCGAACATGGTCGGCGGCAACGCGCCAACTCAGGACTATCCGGCCGGGGCGTTCGTCAATCTCAACTACGACGCCCCGTCCCACAACGTGTACAACTGGTTCACGTGTGGTGCGACGCTGGTGTTCGAGAACACCATCGTGACCAGTGCGCACTGTGTCACCGATCCGCCGGCGCCGCCCGGCAGCAAGAGGCTCGCCAAGATCCTGTCCTACTTTCCGGACATCGAGGCACAGTACGCCGCGATGCACTCCCGGTACCCGGACATCCAGGCGCAGGCACCGCCGATTCCTACGAATGACAAGAGCTTCTTCGTCCGCGCCGGCTCGCAGGACCGCACCCAGGGGCTCGAAGCCAAGGCGTCTGTGGTCTGGGTCGACCCGGAGTGGGACTGGGCCACGGGGCCGAACCCGGTCAACGACATCGCGGTCCTCAAGCTGGACCGAAGCCTGGATCTCCAGACCGTTCAGCTCGGGGACGGGCCGCTGAAGCCCGGCACCGAGGTATTCGGCCTCGGCTGGGGCCTGATCAACCCGGACTGGTCCGAGTCGATACCGACTATGGTCCAGGAGATACGCTCGACGGTGCTCCCGGCGCCGCGCTGCGCGGACGCCATCATCTCCACACGCGACCTGTGTGTCGACAATCCTTTCGGGACGGATGGCCCGTGCTCCGGTGATTCCGGCGGCCCGCTACTCGCCTACGACGCACACCACGTCTTGCGGCTGTATGGGAACCTGTCGCGGTTCTACGGTCCGGACTATTGCGGGGAATCCCCCTATGTCTACACCTCGACCTCCGAGTTCCGAACCGAAATCGTGGCAGCTGCACGCCTCCCAATCCCGACCCAGCGGAAAGCAGAACCGGCGCCAACGTACACGACGCAACCGGTGCCAGCATCCCAGGAGCAGGACACCGTCCGGCCCACATCCCAGGGCCGGGAATTCACCCAACCGGCCTTCCAGAACCGAAACACCTATGAACTGGCCGGCTAGGTTCGGGATCAAGTCCGTTGAGCAATCTGAAGAAGAGTGCTCGACCGATCTCGCCATTCTACGAGGAATGGCGCTGGGCCCGCGGCGTGTGCCGTGTGTCGATCCCTCGGACATGCTTCTCGCTCTCTACACGCGCTAGCCAGAACGACGGCGGCCGAGAGGCGACGAGCAGAAAGAGGGAACGGGCGCGGCCTGACTGGCCGTCGGCCTGAGTAGGTACGGGTCTTCGTTCGAGGGCTGTCCGTAGACGGTGCCGGTTGATAACCGATCCACCAGTTGGTGGGGAGCGTCATGGCACAGGCGTTCCACACCAACTTTCACGAAGGCGGGAGTCGGGTGGGCTGTTGGTGTCAGAGGCAATCTCGGGCCGGGAATCAGCGCCGCCCGACTTCCCGCCGTAACACGGAAGGACGGCGTATCCGTTGAGAGGCAATCGCCCTGGATCTCATCGAGCTGCCTCACGCCTTCCTCTGCTGGCGTGTTCGACGACAGCTCAATCTCATTACGCCCCATCGAATCCGTGCTGACCGAGAGAACACGTTGTGACTGTCCGGGAAGTGCTCGACCGCGCCGTATGCAAAGCCGTAGGCTACGAACTGCGCGTGAGCCATACGTCGCAGCCCGCGGACGTGGTACGGCAGGACGCATATCTGCCGCCAGAGGTCGTGGCATCGGCTGCGCTGGCGCACGAACGCGGGAACACGCAGCTGAACGTGATCCGGCTGACTGAGCTCAGCGTAGCGTCCGGAATCTCCCCCGCCTGTGTCATCGACCAAGCGATGCAGCGGATACGAGCATTCCTAGGACAGTTATGGACCTCGATATATGGCCGGGTCGCAGCGACGGAGATCGTAGGCGGGCCGACATTCCAACCAGGTGAGCGCAGTGACACCTCGTGGCTCTACGAGATGGATTTGGACGTAATCGATCAGACCATCACCGCAGCGCTGCGAACCGTGCTGCGTGAAACCCGACGGCAGTCAGGTTTTAAACAGGATGAACTCGTCGCGCTCATGCCATCTGGTATCGGCGTAAGTACGCTCAACGCTTACGAATCCGGCACGCAAGGCGTGCTGGTTTCCCGACTCGTCGAACTGGGCTGCGTCATGCGACGTCCACCCGGGGACATCGTCGACGAGGCACTAGTGGCGACACGACGCACGCTGACACGTTCTGTGGAAGCGCCCGCGAAGAACGGGCGCCGACGGGTCTGGGACGACGACGAAGCACAGCAAGTCGCGGCCAAGTACCGGAAGGGGATGTCATTGCGCGCCCTGGCGAAGACCAGCGGCCACAGCTACGGAACCGTCCGCAACATGATCCTCTCAACCGGAACCCCTCTACGAGGCCGGGGAGGCAGACACCGGACGAGGCCGCAACCCGCCTCCGGCTAGGCCCTTTGGGACGCCACTCGCGCAAGGACACCGCCGGGAACGAAGTCATCAGCAGCGGTGACCACAGCCCAGGTGGCAGACACCG
>NZ_JBJMIE010000046.1:0-2382 GCF_045807065.1 Actinophytocola sp.
CTTCACGCCACGCCGGTGCGCCTGGTGATATGGCTTCGCACCAACGAAAGACGGCAGGAAGCTGTGGTGGATGTTGATCGCCCGCCCGGTCCAGTCCGCACACAGCTGCGCGGGCAGGATCTGCATGAACCGCGCCAGCACGATCGCGTGCGGGTCCGCCTCGTCGACCACCTTCGACACCTCGGCGAACGCGGCGGCCTTGTCGTCGCGCGGGAACGGCACGTGGTGGAACGGGATGCCGTGCGCCTCGGTGATCGTCGCCAGGTCCGGGTGGTTGCCGATGACCGCCGGCACGTCCACGTCCAGCTCCCCGGACGCCACGCGCCCCAGGATGTCGTACAGGCAGTGCCCTTCCTTCGACACCAGGATGACCACGCGCCGCCGCTCGTCCGTGTCCTGGATCCGCCAACTGCCACCCAGCGCGGACACGGTCGCCGCGAACCGCGAACGCAGCTCGTCCGGCCCGATCGGCAGCGAGTCCGCGGCCACCTCCTGGCGCGTGAAGAACCAGCCGGTGTCCTGGTCGGTGTGGTAGGCGGCCTCGACGATCGTGCCGCCGAGGTCGGCGAGGAACGTCGCGATGGTCGCCACGATGCCGATCCGGTCCGGGCAGCCGAAGGTGATCACGTAGCGGCGCGTCATGGCGTCTGGATTCCGTCGACGAGCGTGCGGTTCCCGCCGATGACCGCGTGGCTCGGCCGCTTCCACACCGCCCGGTACACGGCGTCCGCGGTGCCGACGACCGAGGCGTCGACGTCCAGTCCGCTCTCCGCCCCGCCGTCCAGTTCGGTGCCCCGCGGCGGCGCGTCGGCCGTCGCCGTGACGAGCCACGCACGTCCGGCGTCGGCCGCGTGGTAGAGCACGGTGCCGTCGGCCGTGGCCGGGCGCCGACCGATCATGAACGTGAGCGCCTCGTCGATCCCGTCCGCGGCGAACGCGGGGTCGAACACGAGGTGGTCGACGGCGTCCCCGTGCGCGGCGTGCTCGGCGTCGAGCCGGTGGATGGCGCTCTCGTGCGCCTGCCGTCGCGCCCACCACCCGGTGGTGCCGACGGCGCGGAACGTCCGGGCCGGGGCGTCGGGTCCACGCTCCCGCAACCCGGCGAGCATGGCGTCGACCTGGTCGTCCCAGAACGCGAGCGCGTCGTCCCAGCGCTCGGGTGGACGCGCGGCCACGGGGTCCTCCCCGTCCGGGCCGGCGTCGAGGGACAGCACGACCCAGTTGTGCACCCGCCCGATGTGCCGCACGAGACGCAGCACGGTCCACCCCGGGGCGGTCGGCACCTCCGCGTCCTGCCCGGCCCTCACGGCGGCGGCACGCAACGCGGCGGCCTGCTCCCTGATCTGATCGAGGTAAACGTCGAACTCCACGGGTCATGACCCTAGTGCTGAGCAGGTGGGTTGGCCGATCATCATGCGCAAGCTCGTCCACTGCGTCGCGTCGACCACCGACGGCCACACCGCCGCGCCGGACCGCTGGGGGGATCTGCAGCTCCCCCCAGAACGGTCAGAGGCGGGTCTGCGCGTAGGCGGCCATCGCCGCGCGCAGGAACTCCGCCAGCCGCGGGTCCGTCCGGTCGAAGTTCGCGCGGAACCTCGGGTCGTCGGCGTAGGTGTCGCCGAGGCCGGTGTAGGACTCGCGGCTGGGCGTCCAGAACCCGGAGATCCACCGGTAGTGGCCGTCGAGCACGTCCAGCACCTCGGTGTCGCCCGGCTGGTGGCCGGCGTCGATCAGGGCGACGAGCGCCTCGAGCCGCGTCGTCCACTCCTGGCGGAGCTGCGACTGCCACCACTCCTTGGGCTTGTCCCTGACGTGCGCGTCGGCGGCGTCGACCTGTTCGGCACCCCAGCGCTGCCGGGCCTCCTCCCGCAGCTTCTCCTGCTTCGCGGGGTCGAACCCCTCGAACCAGTGATCCATCGATGTCACGTTCTCACCTCCTTCCAGCTCCTCGATGGTCCGGGTGACCGTCCGCGCGAGCCGCGCGAAGCGGTCCCGCTCGGCCAGCAGCCACCCGCGGTGCAACCTCAGCACCTCGACCTGGTCGCGGCCCTGGCTGACGATCTGCCTGATCGCGTCCAGCCCGAGCCCCAGCTCCCGCATGACCAGGATCTGCTGCAGTTTCAGCAGCTGCTCCTGCTCGTAGTAGCGGTAGCCGTTGGCGCCGACCCGCGCCGGCGGCAGCAACCCGATCTCGTCGTAGTGCCGCAGCGTGCGGGACGTCACCTTCGACATCCGTGCCACCTGCGCGATCGACCAGGCCATGTGACCACGGTAGAAGTTGACGCAACGTGAATGTCAAACTCGAACCCATGCGCGAACGATCATGGGCGAGTCTCGTGGGTACGGCGGTCGGCGACGCGTACGGCGAGCGGGTGTTCCGCC
>NZ_JBJMIE010000047.1:0-12429 GCF_045807065.1 Actinophytocola sp.
CTGGCTCGCCGTCACCCGCGACAACTTCACGATCAAACTGGGAGGAAGCGCATGACAATCCGGGTATCAACGTCGGGATCGAGAGCAGGCCGAGTGCCACGCAACCGCACCTCAGGGGAACGTGACGCAAGCCAGCCACAATTGCCTGACCAAAAAGAACCCTCCTTCACCATCGCGACCACCACATGTGATTCCGGGGAGGCGGAACAGTCGTGAGCACGGTGCGCGTGCATGGCGTGACCAAGTCCTTCGGTCGAACCAGGGCGCTGGACAGCGTCGACCTCGAAGCCGGTCCTGGGGTGAGCGGACTGCTCGGCCCGAACGGGGCGGGAAAGACGACTCTGCTCCGGACGATCGCCACCGTGCTGGTGCCGGACCGGGGCACGGTGACCCTGCTCGGTCGCGACCCGTCGCGACCCGACGACCGTACGCGGATCCGCGAACGCCTCGGTTACCTGCCCCAGGACGCCGGTTTCCACCGGGGGTTCACGGTCTTCGAGTTCATCGACTACGTGGCGATCCTGAAGGAGATGACCCAGCGGCGGGCCCGGCATGACGAGGTCCGCCGGGTCATCGCGCTGACCGGGCTGGCATCCGTCAGCGCGAAGCGGATCCGGGCCCTCTCCGGCGGAATGCGCCGGCGCGTCGGGTTGGCCCAGGCCATGCTGGGCGATCCCGACCTGCTCGTCCTCGACGAGCCGACGGTCGGCCTCGATCCCGAGCAGCGGCTGCGGTTCCGGGAGATGATCTCCCACGCCGGCGAGGGCCGCACGGTGGTCCTGTCCAGTCACCAGACCGAGGACATCACCGCCCTGTGCACCAGAATCGCCGTGATCCACCAGGGCCGGACCCGGTTCGTCGGTACCCCCACCGAGCTGACCGCGCGGGCCGCGGGTCGCGTGTGGGCGGACACGCGGCGCTCGCCCGCCGCACTCGCGGCGTGGCGCACCGGTGAGGGCACCTACCGCAACATCGGCGACCCGCCCGCGGGCGCCGAGCTGGTCCCACCCACGCTGGAGGACGCGTACCTCCTGCTCATGGGCGAACCCGAGTTGGAGGGCACCCACTCATGACAGCTGTGGACACCGCCGGCCCGGGTACGGCCGTTTCGCACCGCTTGGTGCCACTGATCGGCCGGGAGGCGCGCCGCCTCGCCCGGCATCCCGTCCTGTGGCTGGTACTCGCCGTCGTCATCGTGACCAGCGCCCTCGACGGGGCCAGCGGCGGCCGGACCGCCGGCTACTGGTACGGCACCATCTTCGTCGCCGTCGCGTTCTTCGCGCCCATGCTCGTCCTCTTCGCGGCGAACCTGGTCGCCAGCGGTGCCCGCCGCGGCCGGGCCGAGGAGATGCTGAGTGTCACGCCGACCACGGACACGCGTCGGGCGTGGGCGATGAGCCTGGGTGTCGCGCTCCCACTGGCCGCGACCGGCGCCGTCGCGGCGGGTGCCATGGCCGTCATCGACAGCGTCAACGACATCCCGCCCGAGGACCTGCAGACCGCCGGCGAGCTCGCCCAGCTTCCGTTCGTCCTCGCCGGCGCCGGGCTGCTCGGCGTCCTCGCCGCCCGCTGGTTGCCCTTCGCGGGCGGCGTAGTGATCATGTTCGTCGCGGCGACCCTGGGCGGTGTCGTCCTGTTCGGGCGGTTCGACTCCGGTATCTGGTGGATGTGGTGGTCGACGGAGAGGACTCTCGAGGGTAGGGCGCCGGTGCCGGGCGAACCGTGGCTGCATGCCGCCTACCTGGCCGGGCTCTGCGCCTGCGCCACCGTCGCCGCCGTCTACCGCGATCGCACACAGTGGCCTCGGCTGGCCCTCGTCGGCGCGCCGGTCCTGGCCGCCACCCTGGTCCTCGGCCGGCTCCAACTGCCATGACACCGTCCGTGGCGTGGGCACTCGTCCGCAGCGGCCACCTGGTGCGCAGCCTGCGCCTGGCACCCTTCGCGACGGCCGCCGTCGCCGTCGCGGCGTTCCTGGCGGCACGCCGCGGCGACACGCACCACGTCGTCGCGGACCTGCGCGTACTGGGCCTGCTGCTGGCACTGGGTAGCGGGTACGTGCTCGATGACGGCGCGGCGGCCACCCTGCAGGCCAGCCCGTACAGCCTGGCCCGCCGGCTCTGGCTGCGCATCGGCGCCGCCGCGGCCGTCGTCGTCCCACTGTGGACGGCTGTGCTCGCCCGTTTCCTCCCCTCGGCACCGACCGGCGACCGGTGGGCGCTCGGCCTCGGCCTCACGGTCGAGCTCGCCGCCGCACTCGCCGCGATCTGGGCCGTGGCGGCCTGGAGCCGTCGCCACGGCTTCGAACATCCCGGCATCATCACCACCCCCGCCCTCCTGGCCGCGCTGCTGCTGGCGGCGTCGATCCCACCGGCGCCGATGCTGGTCGGCGCCGGGACACAGTGGACCGCGGCTCACCTGCGGTGGTCGGGCGTTCTGGTCGTCGCGACCTGCGTGCTCGTGGCCGGCATGCGCGACCCGGCCGCCCGCTGGCGCTCCCCGGACCATCACCGAAGCCGGGAGCGGCGCGCCGGTCTCGCCGGCTCGGACACCGAGCACGGCAGCGGTACTCGTGCGGCTCGGAAGACGCGGCGAGGTACGGGGTAGTGGTCGGTGGACGCGCTCACCGGTCGATGGCCTCGCCGGCGTTTCCGGAGTGGGCCGGGTGTTCGAGCCGACGGATGCGTTGCTGTGGACGCAGCGGGCGAGGTCCCGGTCGTCGGCCAGGGGCGACGGTGTCGCGGGCCGGAGCCGGTTGAAGTACCGCGCGGTGCGGTAGCCACGCGACGCCCCCCGAGCCCCGGCACGTAGCAGCCGAGTCCGCGCTCCGTATCAGAACAGCTCGCCGCGCAGTGCTCGGCGGAGCGCGTCCTGGCGGTAGCCACGGATTCGCACGCTCAGCTCGGCGTCGGGTGCGAGGCTCTCGCCGCCGTGGATGCCTCCTGGGTAGACGTGCAGCTCGACGGGGACGCCGGCCCAGGACAGCCTGCGCGCGAAGTCGACCGCCTCGTCGCGCAGCAGGTCCAGGTCGCCGACGTCGAGGTAGGTCGGGGGTAGGTCCGTGAGGTCGCGTGCGCGGGCCGGTGCGGCGTACGGCGAGATCCGGTCGGTGCCGAAGTCCTGGCCGAGCCACGCCTGCCAGGACTGGATGTTCGCCTCGCGGCTCCACGCGCCGAACCCGGTGTTGACCACGGTGGACGGGGTCGACGACAGGTCGTCCAACATGGGGGACACGAGCATCTGGTGGGCGATGGCAGGCCCGCCGCGGTCGCGCGCCAGCAGTGCCACGGCCGCGGCCAGGCAGCCGCCCGCGCTGGTGCCGTAGAGGGCGATCCGGTCCGGGTCGATGCCGAGCTCCCGGTGCCCGTCCGCGACCCCGACGAGGCCCCCGTAGCAGTCGTCGAGTGCCGCGGGGTAGGGGTTCTCGGGCGCGAGCCGGTACTCGACCGCGACGACGACGCAGCCGGTCGCCCGGGCGAGCCGGGCGAGCCTGGCGTGGTCGCCGGCGACGCTGCCCGCCACCAGTCCACCGCCGTGGAGGTAGTAGACGCAGGGCGCCGGCCGGGTCGTCGCGCGGGGCCGGTACACCCACAGCGACACCGGGGACGCCACGCCGTGCGCGATCACCTGGTCGTGGACATCGTCGTCGTCGGGGATGACCTGTGCGCCGCGCGAGGCGGTCAACTCGGCCTGTCTGCGGCGTCGCTCGGGAATGTCCCTGACACCACTCAGCCCGTCGACGCCGACCAGCTGTCGGTACTGCTCGAGGCGCGTTCGGAGCTGCGGGTCGATGCGCTCGCGGATGTCCACGGATGGGCAATCTAGGAAAGGGGCGACGAGCGGACAACGGCGTCAGCGGAAAGGTCACCTTTCCCGAGGGGAAAGGCCGGCGATCCGGTCCGGTAGCCGCGCCGCGAGATGCGCCACCAGCTCGCTGATCCGTCGGGGCACGTGGACGTCGTCGAGGAGCAGGGCGTAGATGTCGGCGGGCGGCGTCGGCACGTCGGGCAGGACCCGCACCAGGGCGCCGCTCTCGAGGTGGGACCGGATCTGCCACTCCGAGCGCATGATCACCCCGCGCCCCTGCAGCGCCCAGTCGGTGACGACGTCGCCGTCGTTGCTCGACAGGCGGCCGTGCACGCGTATCTGGCGCGGGTTCCTGGCGTCCCCGAAGCGCCACAGGGCGAAGTCGCCCTCGTTCTCCCGGAGCACGATGCAGTCGTGGTCGCTCAGGTCCTCGACGCGTTCGGGCACGCCCTTGCGGTCCAGATAGGACGGTGCCGCGCAGGGCACCCGGCGGTTCCTGGCCAGCCGCCGCATCCGCAGTGCGGAGTCCGGTGGTGTTCCGACGTGGACGGCCATGTCGAACTCGCGCCGATGGGGCCGCAGGGGCAGCGCCGTCGTGCGGAGCTGGATGTTCAGCTGGGAGTGCAGGGCGGAGAACTCGCCGAGCAGCGGCGCGACGTGCGCTCGTCCGAGGCCGAGCGTCGCCTGCACCACGACGGAGCCGCGCAGGTCGCCGGAGCCGTGCGTGACCAGGTCCTCGAGCTCACGAACCTGGTCGAGGATCGCCTCCAGGCGCGCGGCGTAGACCTCGCCCTCGGAGGTCAGCGCGAGCCGGCGCGTGCCGCGGCGCACCAGTCGCGCGTCGAGCCGGCGTTCCAGCGCCCGGAGGCGTTTGCTGACGACCGGCAGTGAGCAGTCCAGCTCGCGGGCGGCGGCCGTGAGCGTCTCGCTGGCGGCGACCACCTGGAAGAAGTGGAGGTCGTCGATCGAGGTGCTCATCGCGTCGCGCTTTCCATGAGCGAAAGGATAGGTTGCCCGAGACGACCTTGTCGCGATGCCTGGCGCGGACCACAGTGGTGTGACGTGCCCGAACGTCCACAGGAGCGTCCCCGTGCCCCAGCGCTACCGCATCGCCGTCATCCCGGGCGACGGCATCGGCGGAGAGGTCGTCCCGGAAGGGCTGCGGTGCCTGCGGGCCACCGCGGAGACCCATGGTTTCGAGCTGGAGACCGCCGAGTTCGACTTCGCCTGCGCCGACTACTGGGTGCGGCACGGCGAGATGCTGCCGCCGGACTGGCGGGACGTGCTGGGCGGCTTCGACGCGATCTTCTTCGGCGCGGTCGGGTGGTCCGAGGTCGTGCCCGACCACGTGTCGCTGTGGGGCAGCCTGCTGAAGTTCCGGCGGGGCTTCGACCAGTACGTCAACCTGCGGCCGGTTCGGCTGCTGCGCGGAGTCCGCAGCCCGCTGCGTGACCACGAGGCCGGCGACATCGACTTCCTCGTCGTCCGCGAGAACACCGAGGGCGAGTACTCCAGCATCGGCGGCCGGATCTTCGAGGGCACCGACCGCGAAACGGTGGTGCAGGAGACCGTGATGACCCGGACCGGGGTGGACCGGGTGCTGCGCTACGCCTTCGAGCTGGCCGACTCCCGTCCCCACAGGCACCTGACGTGGGCGACCAAGAGCAACGGCATCTCCATCACCATGCCGTACTGGGACGAGCGCGCGGCGGCGATGGCGCGGCAGTACCCGGACGTGGTCGCGGACTCCGACCACATCGACATCCTCGCGGCCAAGTTCGTGCTGCGGCCCGAGTGGTACGACGTGGTCGTCGCCAGCAACCTCTTCGGCGACATCCTCTCCGACCTCGGACCGGCGTGCGCCGGGACGATCGGGATCGCCCCGAGCGCCAACATCAACCCCGACCGCACCTGGCCGAGCCTGTTCGAGCCCGTCCACGGCTCGGCCCCCGACATCGCCGGCCGTGGGATCGCCAACCCGGTCGGGCAGATCTGGAGCGGCGCCATGATGCTCGACCACCTGGGGGAGACCGCCGCCGCCGCGCGGGTCGTGGCCGCGATCGAGACCGTGCTCGACGAGCGACCGGACGTGCGCACCCCCGACCTCGGCGGCCCCGGCACGACCGAGGCCCTGGGCACGGCGATCGCCGCCGAGATCACCGCCGGGGGCGCCCGCCAGGAAAGGACCCCGGCACCATGACTCCACCCGTGTCCGACCCGGTCATGCTGGAGGTCCGGTGGGACCGGCTGGCGGCCGCGACCGACGAGGCCGCGTCGGTCATGCTGCGCACGGCGTTCTCGACCATCATCCGCGAGTCCAACGACTACACCGTCGTCCTGATGGACCGGCAGGGCCGCACCATGGCGGAGTCGCGGGCCGGCATCCCCGGCTTCGCGGCGCTGATGAGCTCGCTGACCGTGCTGGTGCTGGACAGGTTCCCGGCGCAGGACTGGCAGGACGGCGACTGCGTCATCACCAACGACCCGTGGATCGCCACCGGCCACCTGCCCGACATCGCCATGATCACCCCGATCTTCCACCGGGACGCGCTCGTCGGCTATGCCGGGACCGCGGCGCACTCTCCCGACATCGGCGGCACCCCGACGCTGGGCGCCACCGAGCTGATCTCGGAGGGCCTCCTGATCCCGCCGCTGCGGCTGTACCGGGCCGGCCGGGTCGAGCACGGGGTCCGGGACCTCCTGTTGGCCAACGTCCGCCTCCCCGACCAGCTCTGGGGTGACCTGGAGGCGCAGGCCGCCGCCCACGCGGTGTGCCGGCGGCGCGCGCGGGAGTTCCTCGACGACTTCGGCGAGCCGGACTTCGCGGGGTTCGCCGCCGAGGTGCACGCGATGACCGACGCCGCGATGCGGGCCGCGATCCGCGAGCTGCCGGACGGCGTGTACCGGGCGAGTGTGGACGCCGACGGCGTCGAGGGGCACCCGACCCACATCGAGTGCGCCGTCACGGTGCGCGGTGACCGGATCGCGATCGACTACGGCGGGACCTCGGCGCAGGTGCCGTTCTCGACGAACTCCACCCTGAACTACACGCGCGCCTACTCGGTGTACCCGCTGAAGATCCTGCTGGACCCGGCCACGCGGACGAACTGGGGTTCCTACCAGGCCATCAGCGTGTCCGCGCCGGCGGGCACGATCGTCAACCCCACGTTCCCCGCGCCCGTCGTCGCGCGGCACCTGACCGGACACCTGCTGTCGTGCGCGATCTACCGGGCGCTCGCGCCGGTGCTGCCCGACCGGGTCATCGCCGACAGCGGGGGAGCGCCCGCGCTCCGCGTCCGGTTCGCCGGCGTCGACGACGCGGGCCGCCCCTTCGCGCAGATGCTCTTCGCCAACGCCGGGATGGGCGCGTCCCGGGAGAAGGACGGCCTGTCGACGACCGCGTTCCCCACCAACTCCGGCAGTGGCAGCGTCGAGGCCCTCGAGGTCGCGTCGCCGCTGCGGTTCGTGCGCAAGGAGCTGCGGCCGGGCTCGGGCGGTCGCGGGCGCCGCCGCGGCGGCCTGGGGCAGGACGTCGAGGTGCACAACCCGACGTCCTCTCCCGTCCAGATGGTGCTGCTCGGCGACCGCGAACACCACCCGGCCCTCGGACTGGCCGGCGGGGAGCCGGGGGCGACGGCGCGGGCGGTGCTCGACACCGGGGAGCGCGTGCCGCTGAAGTCGATCTCGCGGCTGGCCCCCGGTGCCTCCGTCGTCATCTCCTTCGCGGGCGGCGCGGGGTTCGGCGCCCCGCAGGACCGGGAGCCGGACCTGGTCGTGGCCGACCAGGTCGGCGGTTACGTCGCCCCTGTGGTGACCGCGGAACCGGGAGAGGAGCCCCAGCCATGAGCCGTACCGTCCGGATCGGCGTGGACGTCGGCGGCACGTTCACCGACCTGCTGCTCCACGACCCGGTGCGCGGCCTGACCTGGCCGGGCAAGCTGCCCACCACCCCACACGCGCCCAACGAGGCCATCACGGTGGGCATCGCGCGCCTGCTGGCGGAGACCGGCACGCCGGCGCACGAGGTCGCCGGGATCGTGCACGGCACGACACTGGTGACCAACACGCTGCTCGAGCGCACCGGCGCCGTCGTGGGGCTGCTCACCACGAACGGTTTCGCCGACATCCTGGAGATGGGCCGCGAGATCAGGTTCGACACCAGCGACCTGCTCGCCCGGCCGGCCGACCCGCTGGTTCCCCGGCACCTGTGCCGTGGCGTGCGCGGCCGCATCGCCGCCGACGGCACCGAACTGGAGCCGCTGGACTCCGACGACGTGCTGGCACAGGCTGGTCAGCTCCTGGAGCAGGGGGTCGAGGCGGTGGCCGTGGCCATGCTGCACGCCTACCGCGACGACAGGCACGAACGGCGGGTCCAGGAGCTGCTCGCCCGCGCCCACCCGGAACTGCCGGTCACCATCTCCAGCGCGGTCGCGCCCGTCATCGGCGAGTACGAGCGAGCGAGCACGGCATGCCTCAACGCCTACGTGCGGCCGCGGATGACGCGCTATCTCGACGCGCTGCGCGACGACCTGCTCGCCATGGGCATCGACGCGCTCCTGCACGTCATGCTCTCCGGGGGCGGGGTCACGACCGTGGACGACGCGAAGGAGTTCCCCTTCCGGCTGCTCGAGTCCGGCCCGGCGGCAGGCGTGATCGCCGCGGCCAGCGTGGCGCGCCGGCTGGGTGAACCGGACGTCATCTCGTTCGACATGGGCGGCACCACGGCCAAGATCGCGATCGTGAGCGGCGGTGCGCCGCGGCGCAGGCACGACTTCGAGGCGGGTCGCGTCGAGGCGTTCAAGCCGGGCTCGGGGCTGCCGGTGAGGCTGACGGTCGTCGACATGATCGAGATCGGCTCCGGCGGCGGGTCGGTCGCCGCGCCCGACCCACTGGGGTTGCTCAAGGTCGGCCCGCGCAGCGCCGGGTCCGTCCCCGGGCCCGTCGCCTACGGCCGGGGCGGGGAGCAGCCGACCGTCACGGACGCCGATCTCGTGCTCGGCCACCTCGATCCGGCCGCCTTCCTCGGCGGTGAGATGCGGCTGCGGACGACCGAGGTCCGCAAGGCGCTGGACCAGGAGGTGGCCGAGCCACTCGGCCTCGACACGGTCGGTGCCGCCGCGGGCATCGTCGAGGTGGCCACGGCCAGCATGGCGGCCGCCGCCCGGATGCACCTCTCCGAGCACGGCCGGGACCCCGCCGACTTCGCGCTCGTGGCGTTCGGCGGCGCCGGCCCCGTGCACGCCTACGGCCTGGCGAAGCAGCTGAAGATCACCCGGATAGTCGTGCCGATGCGCGCGGGCGTCATGTCCGCCCACGGGTTCCTCGTCGCCCCCGCCACAGTCGACCAGGCGCACAGCCTGCCGTCGGCGCTGACCGAGATCGACTGGGATCGCGTCGCCGCCGCCTACGACGAGATGGCCGCACGTGCCGGCGCGGTCCTGGCCCCGGACAGCACGGACGTCGTGCGCACCCGACGCTCGGTGGACATGCGGTACCTGGGGCAGGGGTTCGAGATCGAGGTCGAGCTACCGGACGGGGACCTCGGGCCGGCGGCCGCCGGCGGCCTCCGGCACGCCTTCGAGGAGACCTACCGGGCGACGTTCGGGCGCCTGCTCGACGGACCCGCGGAAGTCGTCAACTGGCGGCTCTCGGCGGGGCTGCCCGGTCACGACGTCTCGCTGGGATGCGCACCCGTCGCCGGCGACCCGCGACGCGGTGTCCGTGACGTCTGGCTCCCCGGCCACGGCTGGCTCGCGGCCACGGTGTGGGACCGGAGCCGGCTGCGACCGGGAACGGAGATCGCGGGGCCGGCGGTGTTCACCGAACGCGAGTCCTCGTGCTGCTTCGGGCCGGAGTGCCGTATCCGGGTCGACGACGACCTGACACTCCTCGTCGACGTGGAGCAGTGACGGTACCGAGCGGTGACGGTGCCGAGCGGTGACGATCAGGATCGGGTGACGGAGACCGGGGTCGTGGGTGCGGCGAGCAGATCTCCCAGCCCACCACGGACGTCGTCGATGACGAGCGACTCGGCCGTCGCGGAGTCACCCGCCCGCAGTGCCCGCACGAGCGCCCGATGGCTCCCGTAGCGGTCCAGGCCGAACCTGTCGTTCCTGCCGATCCGTTCGAGCAGCCTGGCTCGCCGTTCCCGCGCGGAGAACACCCGGGTCTGGCCGAGCAGGCGCACGAGGACCGGGTTGTGGGCGCACGACTCGACGACCTCGTTGAAGCGTTGCATGGCGTCGAGCAGCCGGTCGAGGTGCCGGGACACCTCCTGCCCGGTCCTCTGCCGTTGCTTGATGACGATCAGCAGGTCATCCGCCTCGTCGAGGATGGCGTCGAGGTGGTCCAGCTGGGCCGGGGACGCGTGCCGCGCGGCGAAGCGGGCCACCATCCCGCGAAGGGCCACCTCGACCTCGGCGAGGTCCTGTATCGCGGCGTCCCCGAACGCCACCACCTGCACCGTCCGCGGTCCGGTCCGTTCGAGGAGACCGTCCTGCTCGAGGCGCCGGATGGCCTCGCGCACCGGCGTCGGGCTCACCGACAGCCGCTCGGCGAGCCCGCGTTCGGTGACCTTCTGGCCCGGCCGTAGCTCGCCGGTCGTGACCGCGTCGCGGATGGCCCGGTACGCGCGGTCGGCCAGCGTGTCGGCGGTCAGGCCCTTCAACGTCTCACTCGCCATGGCACCACTCTATCCGCCATAGCAAGACTCTATGAAACACTTGACCTTCTTGCTATAGCAAAAGTACCGTTGCGACCGCCACGCCGATGGGGGTGACCTGGAAGGTGCCGAATGACAACGACGTCGAGCACGCAGCGCGCCCGAACGGGGCGGATCACGTTCTTCGTATCCCTGGCGGTCTTCGCGCAGGAGTCGACGTGGAACCTCTACGACTCGCAGGTTCCGCCGTTGCTCCGCGAGCACGTCGGCAGTGCCGCGCTCGTCGGTCTGCTGATGGGGATGGACAACCTGCTCGGCATCTTCATCCAGCCGTGGATGGGCAACCGGTCGGACCACACCCGCACCTCGTGGGGCAGGCGCATTCCCTACCTCGTCGTCGGCATGCCGCTGGCGGCGCTGCTGTTCCTCACCATCCCGCACGTCGCGGCCTCGTTGCCGCTGCTGATCCTGGTGATGTTCAGCTACGCGCTGGTCGCGAACTCGTTCAAGCCGATCGCGGAGTCCCTGCTCCCCGACTTCATCCCACCCGAGCGGCGCAGCCGTGCCAACGCGGTCGTCAAGATCGCCGCGAGTCTCACGGTGATGGTCGCGGCACTGATCAGCATCTTCCTGATCGACCAGCATCCGAAGCTGTCGTTCGCGATTCCCGCGATCCTGATGGTGACGTCCTTGGCCGTGCTCGCCGCGAAGGTACGGGACAACCGGTCACCGGCTTACCAGACCGCGGTCGACGAGGATCGCGAACATCACGGCACCGCGGCGACCGGCGGGCGGGTACGGGACACGGTGCTCGAGATCGTCCGGGACACCGACCGCAGCCGGTTGCTGGTCATCGTGTCCATCCTGCTGTTCGGCGGCGCGTGGGCCGCTTCGCGGGCGCTCGTCACGCCGTACGGCATGGAGGTGCTGAACATGTCCCGCGGCGAGGCCGGCGGGCTGACCCTGCCCAGCGGGGTGGCCTTCATCGTGGCCGCCTACCCGGTGGCGAGGCTCGCCGAACGCTTCGGGCGACTGCGGGTGATGATGGTCGGGATGACGGTGTTCGCGGCCGGCATGGTGCTCGGCACCGTGGTGCGGACGCCCGCCGGCGCCGTCATCGGCCTCTGCGTGGCGACCGCGGGTGCGTCCGCCTTCCTGGTCAACGCGGTCGTCGTGCTGTGGAACCTCGCCCCGTCCGCCCGCGTGGTCGGCACCTACACCGGGCTCTACACCGTCGGCTGGGTGAGTGGCGGCTTCCTCGGGCCGGCGGTGGTCGGCGGCATGGTCGACCTGACGAGCTGGTCGCTGCTGCTGATCCACGTGGCGATCATCGCGGCCTTCGCCGTGCTGGCGGTCGCGCGCGTCAACGCTCTGCAACGACGGCCGTCCGCCGGACGCGTGCTGTGACGGCGACCCGCGTGCTGATCACCTCGGACTACCTCCGCCCGGGCGACGAGGTCGACGAGTTCCTGAGACGTTCCGGGCTGGCGACCATGCACCTGCCCATGGTCGGTCGGCGCGACCCCGAGCAGCTCGTGGCCGCGCTCGCCGGGATCGACGCGGCGTTGGTGGCCAACGAACCGCTGACGGCGGACGTCCTCGCCCGCGCGCCACGGCTGCGCGTCATCGTGCGCACCGGCGTCGGCTACGACTCCATCGACGTCACCGCCGCCGCCCGGCTGGGGATCACCGTGAGCAACCTGCCGGGCATCAACGCCAACGCCGTGGCCGAGTACACCATCGGTCTGCTGCTCGCGGGGGCCCGCCGCCTCGTCCAGTCCGCGCACGGCGTGGCCCGGGGAGCCTGGCCACGCGAGGACGGACACGAACTGCGCGGCGCCACCCTCGGACTCATCGGCTACGGGGCTTCGGCACGCGCGGTGGTGCCGCTGGCCCGCGCGTTCGGCATGACCGTGGTCTGCGCCACCACCGTGCCGGCGCACCTGCGGAGCGACCCCGCGGTC
>NZ_JBJMIE010000048.1:0-6942 GCF_045807065.1 Actinophytocola sp.
CCGAACAGTGCGATCCGGTCGAGCACGCGGTCGGTTAACACCAGGTTCCAGTGCTGTTCGCCGGCCATTCTTGCAGAACGGGAAGCCTCGGCGGCTGACTGGCCACCGTCGCCCTGTTAGTCCGTTGCGTGCCGAGCTGCGAGGTGGCTGTCGGTAGTCTTCATTCGGTCGGACAAGCGTCACGACAATGGAGGTGGGACGGAGGATGGTCGCTGAACACGTCGTTACCGACTGCCTCGGCATCCTGCGCAGGCTGGTCAAGAGCAACGAGTTTGCCGTCGAGATTCAGCGACTGGCTCTCGACCCGTGGGCCGTGCCGATCAACGTGGTGAAGGAAGCGGCCCTCGTGGCGCGTGCGCGTGCACAGTACGAACCTATCGCTGACCTGCATGACCAGATCCACGCACACAAACAGATCCAGCCCAAGGCGTGGCCTGCTTCGTGGCAACCATCGACGCACCAAACGCACCTGCTGATGAGTGCCGCGCTGAGCTTGCTCGCCACGTTTCTTGTTGGGCCGCTCGTCGGAGACCTGCTCTGGGCTCCACTCAGTGTCGTACTGCCGCTGGCGCTCTTCGGCACGAGCATCACGCTGCTGCTATTGGGTCTGCCCCGATCGGTGCGCCAGTGGCTGTGGTGGGGGCAGGAGCACCTGCGCTTGGCTGCCGGTCTTCCCACACGCCGCTGGGAGTCCAGGAGGAGGTTACGGGACGAGGTTCTGATCCCCGAGTTGCGCGGTTGGCTCGACGCCCAAGCGAGTCCGACGTTCAGCACCACGCTGGAGCTGCGCAACACCCGAGGGTTGATGATGCCAGCCGGGCAGGGGCCTCTGGTCTCGGCCGACGCCGTGCGCGGCTGCACCCGGGAGATCAACAGGGGCATGCCAGCGGCGATCGGGATCGCCGGTACCCGCGGCGTCGGCAAGACGACGATCATCGAACGCGCGGTGCGCAACGACCTCACCGACCCGGAAAGAGCCCCCGTGCTTGGCGTGATGACGACCGCGCCGGTGCGCTACGATGCGCGGGACTTCGTGCTCCACGTCCACGCAAGCGCGTGCCGCGCCGTGCTGGACGAGTTGTCCACCGTCGAAGGTACGCGGAGCTCGGAGAGCCAACGACTCTGGGCACGCCGGTTTCGGCTGTACCGGTTGCGTTCCGCCGTCGTGAGCTGGCTGTTCGCGCTCGGCGGCGTCGGCCTCGTCGTCACCGTTGCCGCCGCAGTCGCTGTGCTCACCTGGGGATGGCACGGTGACCGCGGCGAGGAGACCATGCGGCGAGCGACCGCCTTCGAAAAGGACCTCGTGACCCGAACACGGGCGGTCCTGGAAACGGCGCCTCTGCAGGTGTT
The DNA here is from genome assembly GCF_045807065.1 of Actinophytocola sp. GTDB lineage: Bacteria > Actinomycetota > Actinomycetes > Mycobacteriales > Pseudonocardiaceae > Actinophytocola. Next base: position 1,351 of record NZ_JBJMIE010000048.1, read on the forward strand.
CGCCGTCGCGGCAATCGTGGTAATGGCGCTCGTCGCACTGTGGATCACGCTCAAGTCGCTCGTCCCGCCGCTGTTCAACAGTCTTCACCTGGTCACGGCAGCGCTGCTCAACTGGCTTGCACATCGGTCGAGCGCCGAGGAAGCCGCGCTGAGAGCCGTCGCTCGTCAGCACCTCCGCCGCATCAGGTTCCTCCAGACCCGCACGAGTGGCTGGTCTGGCAAGGTCGCCGGCATCGGCGGCCTCGAGCTGGTGCCGACAAGGAGCACGGCGAACGCGGAACAACCGCTTACCTACCCGGAGGTGGTCGAGCGGCTGCGGGAGTTCCTCGAACTGGTCGGTGATGTGCTGATCACCAGGACGGGCAGGCTGAGCGCGCTGGTCATCGCCATCGATGAGCTGGACAAGATCGCCGACCCCGACGAGGCCCACAACTTCCTGAACGATGTCAAAGGCATCTTCGGTGTCCGACACTGCGTCTACCTCATCTCGGTCTCCGAGGACGCCCTCGCGGCTTTCGAACGGCGCGGCATGCCAGCCCGGGACGCCTTCGACAGCGCGTTCACCTCGATGGTGCCTGTAGATCCATTCACCCTGTCGGAGTCTCAACGATGGTTGGCCCACCGCGCCCTGGGCATACCTAAACCGTTCGTCTGGCTCTGCCACTGCCTTTCCGGCGGCCTACCCCGAGACCTCGCCCGTGTGGCCATTGCGGTCCACGACCTCAGCGACACCCAACACACGCTCGGCGACTTCACGAGAGCGATCGTCACGGCGGACCTGGACGTCAAACGCCAAGCCTTCGTGCACGCCGCTCGTCAGCTGGCCGACCAGGGCAGCACTATTCACGCCCTGATCGAGTTTCTCCTCGCCCTATCCGCCACCCGGTGCACGAACTTGGTCGACGGGACGGCCTGGCAGCAACCGCTCGACGGCGACACGGACACGCCTCTGGCGCGGCTGTGGAGCGAGGTGCGCTGTTACGTGGCTTTCTGCGCGACCTTGCTCGAGGTGTTCACCGACGACATCGGCGAGCATCTCGACCTTCGGAGTCCTAGCTCCGGCAGTCTGTCGACGGTCGAGCTGCTGGCGGACGTCCGTCGCAGGATGTCGGTCAACACCCCACTGGCCGCACTGGCACTGGCGGATTTCCGCACGGGTCTGTCAAGTTTTGGCTCTGTCCCTGGTTGCGTGATCAACTTTCGTGACCTGGGCACCGGTGCTGATCGACTGTTTGCGATCATGGTCGGTGTGTGATCATCAGTGGTTGGACGTGCTGCTGCCGCATTTGGCTGGCGTGGTGGTGGAGCAGGTCGAGCGGACCGGTTCGGGTGTGCGGGTGTGGGCACGGGTCAAGGCGGAACATGGGATCTGTCCGTCCTGCAGTGGTCGGTCCCGTCGGGTTCATAGTCGTTATCACCGTGGGTTGGCCGATGGTTCGGTCGTCGGGCAGCCGGTGGTGTTGCGATTACAGGTGCGGCGGTTCTTCTGCGATACCAACGACTGTGCTGTGCGGACGTTCGCCGAGCAGGTCGACGACTTGACCGTCAAGCACGCCCGCCGAACAGTGTTGTGCCGTGCGGTGTTGGAGCACATCGGGTTGGCGTTGGCTGGCCGGGCCGGCTCGCGTCTGGCTTCCCTGTTGGGATTTGTGGCTGGCCGGAACACCCTGCTGCGCTTGGTGCATGCGCTGCCTGACCCCGAGATAGGGGCGGTGGCGGTGCTCGGTGTCGATGACTTCGCGATCAGACGAGGCCGCAAGTACGCGACCGTGGTGATTGACGCGGTCACCCACCGCCGCCTCGACGTGCTGCCAGACCGCAAGGCCGCCACTCTAGCCGCGTGGTTGCGTGAGCATCCCGGGATCGAGGTCGTGTGTCGGGACGGTTCGGCAGCTTATGCCGAGGCGATCCGCCAAGCCGTCCCGACGGCGGTCCAGTCCAGTGACCGGTGGCATCTGTGGCACAACTTGGCTGCGGCGGTGGAGAAGTGCGTGGTTGCCCACTCCGCCAGTTGGAACACCACCCCGCGCGCTCCGGACTCGGCGCTGGACGCACGCACCCGCAACCGGCACGCCGCCGTGCACGCCCTGCTCGCCCAGGGGGTCGGGCTGTTGGAGTGCGCTCGACGGCTGGGTTGGGCGCTGAACACGGTCAAACGCTACGCCCGCGCCCACAAGGCAGAACAGTTGCTGCGCCCGCCACGATACGGCGCTTGTCTGGTCGACGCCTACCGTGACCTGGTCCGGCAACGCCTGGGCGAGAACGTCCCAGTCACCACGATCCTGGCGCAGATCCGCGAACAGGGCTACACCGGCAGCGCCAACCTGTTGGTCCGCTACATCAACCAAGGCCGAGCCGACCCGAACGCGCCATGCCGTCACCGCGCCGGCTGGTCTCCTGGATCATGAGCAAACCCACCAACCTGCCCGACCACACCCGCCGCCACCTCGACGACCTGACCGCCAGCTGTCCCGAGATGACCACCCTCGCCACCCGAGTACGCGAGTTCGCCGATCTCCTCACCCAACGCCGCGGCCAAGACCTCGCCGACTGGATCACCGCCACCCGGCACGACACGCTGCCCGGGTTCGACTCCTACCTCAACGGCCTGGAGAAAGACTGGGACGCCACCGTCGCCGGCCTGACCCTGCCCTACAGCAACGGACCCACCGAAGGCGTTAACACAAAGAACAAACTGCTCAAACGTCAGACCTACGGCAAAGCAAGCTTCGCGTTGCTACGCAAGAGAATCCTCCTCACCTGACAACCCGTCCACAGGCACCTGCCAGGTAGTTGATCACGCAACCAGCGACAGAGCCGCTGATCTACCACTCCGTCCACCGCAACCCCTCCGCCCCCGAGTACTGGACCGACGAGATGGCGGTCGTGGACGCGGCCCCGCACGACTTCGACATCGCACGGTGGCTGTTGGCGGACGAGCTGTCGTCCATCCAGGTGTTTTCCGGGAAGCAGAACGCGTTCGCCGGCCGGTTGCGGGACCCGCTGGTCATGGTGCTGCGTACGCGCTCGGGCGCACTAGTCACCGTCGAGACCTCGATGAACGTCGGGTACGCCTACGACATCCGCGGTGAGGTGGTCGGCGAACGAGGAACCGCCGCGCTGGCCGACCCCGGACGCATCTCGACGCGATCCGACAACCGAGCCGGGACCGATCTCCCCGTCGACTGGCGGGAGCGGTTCATCGAGGCCTACGACGCCGAGCTGCGAGCGTGGATCGATGCGCTGACCGCTGGCGCGGAGCCGAGCGGACCCAGCTCCTGGGATGGTTACGCCGCACAGGTCGCCAGCGAAGCCGGTGTGCGATCGCTGAAATCGGGGGAGCGGATTGACATCTCGGAGATCGAACGGCCGAGCCTCTACGAGACCTCGCTGGCTATGTGTGGTGACCGTGCGTCAGAGCGGTCGTCAGACAGACGCGTCGATCCACATCCCGAGGCCGAGCAGGCTGAGATGCGGTCGTAGCACTGCCAATTAGGAGCACCTCGTTGTGGATTACCCCGTAGGTGCATCGATCTGACGATGCGCCAGCTCGATCCGTTGTCCGGGATATCGCACGCCGGCGCACCGCGCGATCGACACCTTCGGACCGCAGCTCGCGCGGCGCGCAAACGCCGCATTGACTCGGTCCCGATCGTTGACGGCGCTCTCCTGACCGTCCGCGACCCACCGGATCGCTCGATCCCAAGCGCCGTCGACGTCGGGAGAGGTGCCGTCCGCGGTGATGTCTTTGATCGGGAAACTGGCGCAATGGGAGTTTGACGGCGTCTCGACGGTGTGCCAGCCCTGCAGTGCGGTGGGACGTCGGCGAGGAGAATCCTCACCGCGGGCCTGTACGACTGCGAGACCTTCGACGCCCGCCTTGACGACCCCTCCTGGTCCGTCCCCGGGGACTGGACCCCGGTCGCCGTCGGCCACCCGCGACCCGACGACGCTCGTCGCCCCCCACGGGTCCGCCGGTGCGCCCCACCCAGGAGCTCGGCCCGGTCAGGATCGTCCGCAAGCCCGACGGCCGCCACCTGCTCGACTTCGGCCAGAACCTCGTCGGCAGACTGAAGATCACCGCCGACGGCCCGGCAGGCACCACGATCACCCTGCGCCGCGCGGAAGTCGTGTGGAGCATGCGCGGCAACTTCGTCGACATCCCTACCGACTGCCCCGCCCGCGACGAACGCCTCGGCTGGACCGGCGACCTCCAGGTCTTCGCCCCCACCGCGGCCTTCCTCTACGACTGCGCCGGCATGCTCGACTCCTGGCTCACCGACGTCGCGCTCGAACAAACTTCCCGACGGCACCGTCCCCTGGTACGTCCCGGTCATCCTCGGCGGCCCACAGTGGACCCGATCCGACCAGGCGCCGCGTGGAGTGACGTCGTCACCCTCACCCCGTGGGTGCTCTACCAGCGCTACGGCGACCTCGAACTTCTCCGCCGCCACTTCCCCGCAGGCCGCGCCTGGGTCGACCTCGTCACCCGCCTCGCCGGCCCGACCCGCCTCTGGGACACGGGCTTCCAGCTGGGGGACTGGCTCGACCCCGCCGCCCCACCCGACGACCCCGCCGCGGGCCGCACCGACCGCTACCTGGTCGCCACCGCCTACTTCGCCTGGTCCACCCGCCACCTCGCGTGGTCAGCGACCGAACTGAGCGACGCCGACGCCGAGGCGCACTACAGCTCGCTGGCGGACGAGGTCGCGCACGCGTTCCGGAACCGGTATGTGCTGCCGTCCGAACGCATGACCAGCGACAGCCCCACCACCTACGCCATCGGCATCGCGTTCGGCCTCCTCGACGACCCCCGCCGCAGCGGGGAAACGCCTGGCCGAACTCGTCCTCGCCGACGACGCCCGCATCGCCACCGGCTTCGTCGGCACCCCGCTCATCTGCGACGCCCTCACCGAGACCGGCTACCTCGACGTCGCCTACCGGCTGCTGACCCAGACCGAGTGTCGTCCTGGCTCTACCCGGTCACGCGGGGCGCCACCACGGTCTGGGAGCGCTGGGACGGCCTCCGCCCCGACGGCACCCTCAACCCCGGCGGCATGACCTCCTTCAACCCCTACGCACTCGGCGCCGTCGCCGACTGGCTCCACCGCGTCGTCGGCGGCATCACCGCCACCTCACCCGGCTACCGGACCATCCACTTCCACCCCCGCCCCGGCGGTGGGATCACCTGGGCCGACACCCGCCACGAGACGCCGCACGGCACCACGTCATTGTCCTGGCGGCTGACCTCCCAGGGGGATGACCGCACGTGTCACCGTGCCACCCGCAGCCGCGGCACCCTTGCGCTGCCCGGCCGCACCCTTCTGGAACTCGGCCTGAGCTTCCCCCTGTTGCCCGGACACCTGGCCTGAGGTGACCTGCGGTCACCAGGGAGGATGTTCTGGTGCCTGCACCACACCCGCCTGAGTTCCGTCGTCGTGCTGTCGAGTTGGCTCGTGAGGGGACCAAACCGGTCGCTGAGTTGGCGAAGGATCTGGGGATCAGCCAGTCCTGTTTGCGGAGCTGGATGACCCAGGCCGACACCGACGAGAACGGTGGCAGCGCGACCAGGTTGACGAGCGCGGAGAAGAA
>NZ_JBJMIE010000049.1:0-12999 GCF_045807065.1 Actinophytocola sp.
CCGCGTCCTAGGTGTTCGGTGGTGGTGGCGGGGTTGTACGGGCGGCGACTCACGCGTCAAGGGCGCCTTCGGCGTCGGGCTTCGCCCGATGTGGCTTCGCTCCACCCTTGTCCCGCGAGCCTCCGCCGCCCTGGGCAGGCCCCTTCGGGGGCAGGCTGGCGCCTGCCTGCCTTGCCCCCGCCACCACCACCGAACTGCCTTGGGGGGAGGTCTGTTTCGCCACCCTGGCCACACGGCTGGGCCCGGCTCTGTCACCTTGGGCGCGGGGCTGGGTCCGGCTCCGTCACCTTGGCGACGGGGCTTGGGTCGCCTGCGTCACCTCGACCACGGGGCTCGGGCCGCCTTCGCCACCTTGCGCCTGGGGCTCGGGTCGCCTTCGTCACTTTGGCGACGGGGCTGGGTCGCCTCCGTCACTTTGGCGATGGAGCTTGGGTCGGGTCCGTCACTTTGGCGACGGGGCTCGGGTCGCCTTCGCACTTTGGCCACGGGCTTGGGTCGTGTCCGTCGCCTTGTCGTCCCCTGAACCCTCCCAGCCACCCACCACTGAACAAACCCTCCTCAGTGGACTCGCGTCGTCAGGCTGCCTCGGGGAAGAAGCGGTTGCGGATGTTGGCGATGGTGCGGAAGTCGTCCGTGGTGACCTCGTCCAGGGAGATCTCCGTGTTCAGTTCCGCCTCGATCAGGTACAGCAGTTCTACGAAGTGCATCGAGTTCAGCACGCCTGTCAGGACCAGGTCCTCGTCCACGTCGATGGGCCCGACGTCCGGGCACTTCGACTCCAGGAATGACGTGATGAACTGTGGTACAGCCGTCGTGCTCATGGCATCCAGCCTCCTTTGGTTACGCGGCCTTGTAGGTCGTGCGCATCTTGTGCGAGAACCACTCGCCGACGGTGACTCGTTCCAGGGTCGGTTCCGTGGTGGAGACCGGGGACATGGGTTCGATCGACGCGTCGTGGTTCGGTAGGTAGAAGAACGGGATGGAGATGCGCGACCGGGCGTCCGGCTCCGGGGGGTTCACCACCCGGTGCACGGTCGACGCCCAGCGGCCGCCTGTCCAGAAGGCCATCAGGTCGCCTATGTTCACCACGAAGCTGCCCGGGATGGCCGGCACGTCCACCCAGTCGTCCTCGCCGCGCATCACCTGTAGGCCGCCCAGGTCGTCCTCCACGTAGAGCACGGTCAGGCTGCCCCAGTCGGTGTGGCGTTCGCGGCGCAGGACCTCCGGTTTCGGGCCCGCGTAGTAGTAGTTGGCGACTATCAGTGAGACGTGGTGGTCGAACTTGTTGTCGAAGAAGGGCTCCGGCAGGTCCAGTGCCAGTGCGAACAAGCGCATGATGTCCGCCGACAGGTCGGTCATCGCGGCGGTGTACTCGTCCCACACCGCCTTGAACCGTTCGTCCGGCCAGATGTTCGCGGCCTTCCACGTGGCGGGGTAGTCGCCCAGTGCGGCGCGTTCCTCCTCGCTCAGGTCGCCGGTCACGTGTGCGGCGAACGCCTCGTACGGGCCGCCCAGCCTGCGCAGGCCCGCCACTCCCGCGCCGCGGTTCGCGCTCTGGTCCTTCACGTCCTCCGGGGAGGTGAAGAAGTGGGCCGTGGTCCTGTACATGCGGTCCACGAGGTCCTTCGACACCCCGTGGCCGACCACGGTGAAGAACCCGGACGTCGCGCACGCGGTACCGATCGTCTCGGCGAGTGCTGCCCGGTCGGCCGCCGTGTCGCGGGTGGACAGGTCGATGATCGGTACGAATTCCCTGGCCATCAGGTCCTCTTTCTATGCCACTCGCCGGTCGAGGTGTGCCCAGAACCGCTCGCGCAGTTCGCGGCGCAGGAGCTTGCCGCTCGGGTTGCGGGGCAACGACTCGACGAGCTCGAAGCTGGACGGGATCTTGAAGTCCGCGATCCGGCCGCGCAGGAACCGGACGAGCTGGCGGGTCGCCACCGTCTCGCCCTGCCTCGGCACGACGAAGCAGTGCACGACCTCGCCCCAGTGCTCGTTCGGCACGCCGACCGCGGCCGCCTCGAGGACCGTGGGGTGCGCGGCGACCGCGTTCTCGATCTCGGCGGGGTAGACGTTCTCGCCCGCCACGATGATCGTGTCCTTGACGCGGTCCCGGATGAACAGGAACCCTTCCTCGTCGAGGTAACCGGCGTCGCCGGTGCGGAGCCAACCGTCCACGATGGTCTCGTCGGTCGCCGCCGGCAGGCCCCAGTACTCCAGCATGACGGCCGGGCTGCGCAACCACACCTCGCCGACCACACCCGGCTCGGCCGGCTCGCCCCACTCGTCGACGACCTTCAGCTCGATGCCGGGGTACGGGCGCCCGGCGGCCTGCATGCGCCGGCCGCCGACCACGTGCTCGGCCGGCGGCAGGCACACCGCGGTGTTCCCGCACTCGGTGAGGCCGTAGATCTGCGCGAACTCGCAGTCGAACATCTCGATGGACCGGGCCAGCAGCGCCTCGGAGATCGGTGAGCCGCCGTAGACCACCTTGCGCAGCGAGGCGAAGTCCTCCTGCCGGGGGCGCGGGGGCGCGAGCATCACCTGCAGCTGCGCCGGCACCACGCACGCGGTGGTGATGCCGAGGGCGGGCACGAGCCGCACGACCTCGCGCCCGGTGAACACCGGCACCGACACCATCGTGATGCCCGCGCCGAAGCCCTGGACCGCCCACCACAGGCCGCCGACGTGGAAGCCGGGGATGCCGATGAGGCTGACGTCGTCGGGCCGCCAGTCGATCCAGTCCAGGCCGGCCTGCGCCAGTGCGGCCCGGACCGCGAAGAAGCTGCGGTGGGGGAGGACGGCGCCCTTGGGACGGCCGGTGGTGCCGCTCGTGTAGACCTGCGCGATCGGGTGTTCCTCGTCGAAGGGCGGGTGCAGCGGGGTGCTGTCGGTGCCGCGCCACTCGGTGATGGCGCTCAGCGGGACGATCCCGCGCAGCCTCGGGAGGTCGGCCTTCATCTTCGCGGCGAGGGTGAGGAACTCGTCGTCGGCGAAGAGCAGGGTCGCGCCGGAGTCGTGGAGGATGTGGTGGATCTCGGCCGGCTTCAGGCGCCAGTTGATCGGGGTGAGCACCGCGCCCGTCTTCGCGGCGGCGAAGAGGATGTCGTAGTACTGCTCGGACTCCTTGCCGAGGTAGCCGACCCGGTCACCGGCCTCCACGCCGGAGCGGTGCATGGCGTTGGCCGTGGTCGTGCTCTGGTCGTGCAGCTCGGCGTAGGTGAGGGTCCTGCCCTGGCAGATGATCGCCGGGTGGTTCGGGCGGGCCTGCGCGTGGTTCGCGATGATCGCGTGGATGGTACTGGTGGTCACGCCGCATCCTGGACGTACTCGACGATGGCTTGTTCGGTGATCAGCTCCGGGATCGTGCTGGGGTCGATCTCCACGTCGAACTCTTGTCGCAGCGCCAGCACCAGTTGTACCTGGCGCAGTGAGTTCCAGCCAGGGACGGTGTCCGGTTCCATGCGAGCCGGCAACTCGTCCGGCGACAGCGAGAACACCGACGCGATCACCTGGCGCACGCGTCCCTCGATCATCTTCGACTCCTCGCTTGTGCTGTGATCAGATTCAAGCAAGTGCTGGTAATCGGGGGGTAAGCAGTCGGGAGTCGCCTTGCCAGGTGCCTTCTTCTTCGCCTTCGCGGCCGACCCACCGGATGCTCGGTGCTCCTGCCCTCGGCGCAGTGCTGTCGCTGGTAGTCGCTTGTCGCTCTTCCAGTGGCCGGTAATGCCGTGAGCAATGCCTGGGCAAGCCTGGTTGTCCGATTTGGAAAGGCGGCTGCACCATGTGGTCGTGGACAGGGAGCTGGTTCGGAGCGGGCTGTCCGAGGGGGCGTGGCAGCTGCTTCGGGTCGCCGCTGTGCTCGGGCGGCGGTTCGAGCTGTCCGAGTTGGCTTCGATGATGCGGCGCAGTGTCGTGGAGTTGTTGCCCTCGTTGGATGCCTTGGTGGACGGGGGCGTTCTCGAGTGGGTCGGGGACTGCCTTGCCTTCCGCACCGAGTTGGTGTGGTCCGTGGTGGTGGACGGGTTGCCTGCCGCGGTTCAGAGTGCGTTGCGGGCCGACCTGGAACGTATTCGAGGGGCCGTGGCGCAGGAGGCGCCCCTCGACGAGTTGTCGCGGGCTGTCGCGCTCGTACGGGCCGCGCTGGCCCGGCCCGGGGCCGCTCGACTCGCTGACGACCTGCATGCCCTGCTCGCCAACCTGTTGTTGCTCAAGGGGCAGAGTGCCACCGCCCGCGCTGCTGCCGAGCGCGTACTGGCCGTGCGGGATGCCCGGCTTGCCGATGAGGCTGCTGCTACGCGGATCGCGGCCATGGCGCTGGCCGGGGAGCCGGACGTCGAGGGCGCGGCCGAGGAGATCCTCGCCACCGCGTCCGCCACCAGTGCGGTGGCCGCCGCGTTCGTGCTGTCCAACGTCCTGTGGTGCAAGGGGAGGTTGGCCGATTCCCTGCGGATGGCTCGGCACCGCTCGCGGATCGGGGGTGGCTCCGCACCGCACTGGTGGTTGTGGCAGCGGCTCGGGTTGATCGAGAAGCTCGGGTTGCTGCGCCGGCTCGACGAGGCCACCGAGCTGATGCGGGACACCCGGGCACAGCTCGCGACCCGTGGGCTCACCTCCTACGAGGGTAACCGGGTGATTGTCGAGGCGCAGCTGTTGCTCGCCGGTGGTGAGCACGCCGCCGCCGCCACGCATGCGAAGGCCGGGGTCGCCGCGGCGCGCAAGGCCGGTAGCCCGCTGCTCGTGCCGCACGGGCTCGCGGTTCAGGCGGCCGTCGCCCTGCGCGGCGATGATCTCGACCTGGCCGCGATGATGGTGGCCGAGTGTGAAGCGGTACAGGCCGGTGCGGACTGCTGGCCGTCCACTGTGTACTCCTGGGTTCGGGTGCAGGTTGTCGCGCGGCAGCAGGGTGCGCGTCGGGCTCTGGAGTTGGCTGACCGGGGGCTGCTGCTCGTGGGGGAGCCGGAGGCGGCGCCGTGGTTGGTGAGTACGGCCTTGGCCGCCGGGGACGACGTGTTGGCCAGGGCGATCGCGCGTGAGGCGGACCTGTTGGCGGCCGGGAATCCCGGCTTCTCCACCCTGGCCGACGCGGCGGAGCGGGCCAGGTCCCTGGTGGATGGTGATGGTGAGCCGCAGACACGGTGGGAGTCCTTCAGCGACGTCGAGCGGTCCATCGCGCGGCTGGTCGCCGAGGGGATGACCAACCGGCAGATCGCGACCAGGGTTCGGCTCTCGCCGCACACGGTCAACTACCACCTGCGCGTGTTGTTCCGGAAGCTCGGCATCTCCTCGCGGGCGGAGCTGGTGCGGCACGTGCCGAACTCCACGGCCGCGTGAGTGATGTGCGATGCCGGCTCAAGTGACGGATTCACATCGGACACATGCACTACTAACTTGAGTAGGGAACCCGTGTCGCCGGGTCGCTCACTTTGGTAGTCGAGAACCACCGGTCCGCGAAGTTACCTTGGTGTCAGTCGAAATCGTCGAGACAGCCGCCGAGGGGCTCCCCATGAAGATCCGTAGGCAGCAGCGTGTCCACGAACTGTTTAGCGCCCGTGCCGTCGCCGCGCCTGACCGCACCGCCGTCGTGCACGGCGACGTGCGGGTCAGCTACGGCGAGTTGGAAGACCGTGCGAACGGGCTCGCCAACTACCTGATCGGCCAGGGCATCGGTCAGGACTCCGTGGTCATGGTCCACTTGGAACGATCGGTCGACACGATCGTCGCCCTGCTCGGCATCTGGAAGGCCGGCGCCGTCTACCTGCCCGTCGAGCCCAGTGCGCCGGACAACCGGATCGCCACCTATGTCAAGGAGACCGGGTGCGCGACCGTGGTCACGCACGACCTCTCCCGGTTCGCCGGGCTCCCCGTCAGCGCGATCACCACCGCGGCCGGGGCCGGGTTCCCCACGACGGAGCCAGGAGCGCGGGTGTCCGCCGGTGACCCGGCCTACGTCATCTACACGTCCGGCTCCACCGGCGCGCCGAAGGGCGTGCTCGTCGAGCACCACTCGCTTTCCTACCTGGTCGACGAACTGGTCGGCCGGTACGGCATCACGCCGGACGACAACGTCCTGCAGTTCGCGTCGGTGTCGTTCGACACCTCCATCGAGCAGATCGCGGTCGCGTTGCTGGGGGGCGCGACGCTCGTGCTGCCCGACCACGCGTGGGCGCCCAGCGAGCTGGCGGACCGGCTGCGGGCACACCAGGTCACCGTCATGGACCTCACGCCGGCGTACTGGCGGCAGTTCCTCTCGGCCGTCGCGGCCGGCGCCGGTGAGCTGCCGGTGCGGATGGTCATCGTCGGCGGTGAGGCCGTGCACGCCGAGGACTGCCGGACCGCGCTCGACCTGATGCCGGGGGTGCGGCTGGTCAACGCCTACGGCCTCACCGAGACCACGATCACCTCGTGTGTCATGGACCTGACCGGGGACGTGCTTCCCGCCCGAGGCACGGCCCCGGTCGGCCGCCCGCTCCCCGGGACCGTCATCCACGTGCTCGACGAGCACGGGGTGCCGGTCGGTCCCGGGGAGCGCGGCGAGATCTACATCGGCGGCAGCGGCGTGGCGCGCGGCTACCTCAGCGACGACGGCCGCGGGCGGTTCCAGCTCGATCCGTACGCGTGCGAGCCAGGCGCGCGGCGGTACCGGACCGGTGATCTCGGGGCCTGGACCGAGGACGGCAACCTCGAGGTCCTCGGGCGCATCGACCGCCAGCTCAAGATCCGCGGCTTCCGGGTGGAGCCCGGCGAGGTCGAGGCGGCCCTCGCCGGACACCCCGCCATCGCCAACGTGGCCGTGAACGCCTACGAGCAGAACGGCCAGCGCCGGCTCGCCGCCTACTACACCGGACCGGAGCTCGACGCACGCGAGCTGCGCGGGTACGCCGGCCGCTACCTGCCCGACTACATGGTGCCCTCGTCGTTCCTGCGGCTGCCCGAGCTGCCGCTGAAGGTCAACGGGAAGGTGGACCTCGACGCGCTGCCGAACCCGGCCGCCGGCCCGGCCGCGCCGGACACCGGGGCCGGCGCGCCGGTCGACCTGTTCGAGCGGGCCGTCGCGCGGATCTGGCGGCAGGTGCTGCGGGTGGACCGCATCCACCCGGAGGACAACTTCTTCGACAGGGGCGGCAACTCGATCCTCGCGGCCGAGCTGATGGCCAAGGTGCGTGGCTCGCTCGGGGTCATGATCACCCAGGTGCGGCCGCTGATCCGGTTGCTGCTGCAGGACGCGACGCTCGCCAGCTTCGCGCAGGCCGTGCGCGCGGCGCGAGCCGGCACGCTCGCCGGCGACGACACCCGTGCCCGCGTCGACTTCGCGGCCGAGTGCGAGCTGGGTGTGGAGATCGACGGCGGCGTGCGGGACCAGGCGGCCTGGGCCGACCCCCGGCACATCCTGCTCACGGGCGGCACCGGGTTCCTGGGCATCTACCTGCTGCGTGAACTGCTGTCCACGACGGACGCCACCGTGCACTGCCTGGTGCGGGCCGCGGACGCCGACGCGGTCCTGTCCCGGCTGCGAGCCGCCGCCGAGCGGTACTTCGGCGACGACCTCGGTGCCTACGGCCATCGGATCGTGCCGCTGCCGGGCGACCTCGCCGAGCCCGGCCTCGGACTGTCCGAAGAGGACTTCGACCGCCTCGCCGCCACCGTGGACGTGATCCACCACCCCGGCGGCCTGGTGAACTTCATCTACCCGTACTCCCACATGCGTGCCGCGAACGTGGCGGGCACCCGGGAGATCATCCGGCTCGCCGCCCGGTACCGGAACATCCCGATCCACTACACGTCGACGATGGCCGTGCTCGCCGGGTTCGGCACTGCCGGGATCCGCCACGTCGACGAGGACACCCCGCTCGCGCACGCCGACCACCTCTCGGTCGGGTACGTGGAGAGCAAGTGGGTGGCCGAGACGCTGCTGCTGAAGGCGGCCGAGCAGGGCCTGCCGGTGGCGATCTACCGCGCGGCCGACATCTCCGGCGACCGCCGCGCCGGCGCGTGGAACCTGGCGACCGAGATGTGCGCGATGAAGAAGTTCGTGGTGGACACGGGCATGGCGCCGGTGGCCGAGCTGCCGCTGGACTACACGCCGGTCGACGTGTTCGCCGCCGCGGTCGCGCACATCGCCGCGACCGCCCTGCCGCGCGGCGACGTCTACCACCTGACGAACCCCGGCAAGGTCAACATCTCGGTGCTCGTCGACCGGCTGCGCGCGCACGGCCACCGGATCCGCGAGGTGTCGTGGACCGACTGGATCGACGAGCTGGTGCGGGTCGCGATCGAGCAGCCCGACCACCCGATGACCCCGTTCGCGCCGCTGTTCATCGACCGCTGCGCAACGGGTGCGATGAGCGTCGCGGAGATGTACCTGGAGGACACGTTCCCGGTGTTCTCGCGGACCAACGTCGAGAACGCGTTGCGGGGCAGCGGGATCGAGATCCCCCCGGTCGACGCCGCGATGCTCGACCGCTACATCGCCTATCTGACCGGCATCGACTTCCTGAAGGCGGCAGCGTGAGCGGGGCTTGCGGAGCGAACCATTCAACGGGAACGACGTCACCGAGCCCGCGGAGGGCGCCGGTGAAGCGGAGCCCGCGGCGCGTTCCGGCGCCCGCGGCGGGTGAGGAGAAGGCGTGATGTCCTGGCACGAGTTGGATCTGGTTGGTGCGCCCGGCGAGGGGCCGGTCGCCTTCCGCGACGACCTGTCCGCGGACGCGCTCCTCGGCGCGTACCGGCACGGGCTGTACCCGTTCCCCGCGGACACCGAGGAACAGAAGATCCTCAGCGAGCTGTCGTACGAGGGCCTGGTCCCGGCGTTCGGCGCCGACCCGTACGGCGTGGCCTGGTGCTCGCCCGACCCGCGACCGGTGATCTTCGCCGGTCAGGCGCGGGTGCGGCGCAGCCTCCGCCAGCAGCTGCGCAAGGTGGACTGGACCACCACGCTCGACGCCTGCTTCGACCGGGTCGTCGAGCACTGCCGCACCGGCCGTTCGCCGCAGTGGCTCACGGACCGGCTCGTGGCCGGGCTGCGCGAGCTGCACGCCGCCGGGCACGCGCACAGCGTCGAGGTGTGGGACGGCGACGAGCTGATCGGCGGCACGTTCGGCGTGCGGATCGGCGGCGTGTTCAGCGCCGACTCGCAGTTCATGTCGCGCAGCGGGGCGGCGAAGGTCGCGGTGGCGTGCCTGGTCCGCCGGGTCGCGGACGCGGGCGGCGTCGCCGTCGACGTCCAGCACGACGGCAACCACGCGAAGCTCATCGGCGCGGTGCCGGTGCCCAGGGCCGCCTACCTCGCCCTGCTCGGTGAACACGCGCACACGGGCGGCGCGCTGCCGGCCGAGCGGCTGCCCGCCCGCCGGCTGGCCGAGCCGGTGCCCGTCGCGGGACTGGCGGCGTGATGGCGACGCGACGCGACACCCACTGGCGGGGCGGACAAGTGCGCTGCGGGTCAGCCGCAAGGTGGGCGCCCGACACTGTGTGATGATCCCGCTCGTCGAAGGAGTCGCCTTGTCCGTCGTCACGAACCCGCGGGTGGTCAGTCTCGCGGAGCGGCCCGACCTGGCAACCGCGATGCTCACCATGGAAGCGACCTGGCCCGCGTACGTCCGGGCCGAGCCACTGCTCGTCAACTGGGCGTTCGAGCGGCACGCCGAGCACCAGCTCGTCGTGCTGGACGGCGACGGCGAGGACGAGCGGGTCATCGGCAGGGCGGCCAGCGTGCCGTTCGCCTGGGACGGTGACCTCGACAGCCTGCCGGACACCGGCTGGGACGAGGTGCTGCGCCAGAGCATGGTCGACACGTACGCCGGCCGCGAGCTGACCGCCGTGTGCGCGCTCGAGGTCGCGATCGTGCCGGGCCTGCGGGCCAGGAACCTGTCAGCGCGAGCCCTCGCGGCGCTCAACGACAACGCGCGGCGGCTCGGGTTCGCGGACGTGATGGTGCCGGTCCGGCCCAGCGACAAGCACGCCGAACCCGACGTGCCCATCACCGAGTACCTCGCGCGCACCCGACCCGACGGGCTGCCGGCCGACGCGTGGCTGCGCGTGCACGTCCGCGCGGGCGGCGAGATCGTCAAGGTCTGCCCCGCCTCCATGGCGATCGCCGGCAGCCTCGCGCAGTGGCGGGACTGGACGGGACTGCCCTTCGACACCGACGGCCCGGTGGTCGTGCCCGGCGCGCTGACGCCCGTCGAGGTCAGCGTGGTGCACGACCGCGCCGTCTACATCGAACCCAACGTGTGGATCCGACACCGGCTGAACAAGTGAAAGGCCCATCCATGACCAGCGTCCTACCCGACCAGGCCGAGAAGATCCGCAACCGCGCCGCGTTGATCCAGGTGATCGGCGGGTACATGGCGGCCCAGGCGTTGCGGCTGGCGGCCGAGCTGAAGATCGCCGACCTCATCCACGACGGGGTGGACACCAGCGCCGCGCTCGCGTCCGCCACCGGGTCGCACGAGCCGTCACTGCACCGGCTGCTGCGGATGCTCGCGGCGGTGGGCATCACCACCGAGCCCTCGCCAGGGCGGTTCGGGTTGTCGCCGGTCGGCGAGCAGCTGCGGACCGACTCGCCGGACTCGCTCTGGGCCTTCACGCGGTTCTTCACCGATCCGTCGCTGTTCACGTCGTGGCAGCAGGTCGGGCACACGGTTCGGACCGGCGAGTGCGCGTTCGACCACGTGCACGGGAAGAACGTGTACGTCCACCTGTCCGAGCAACCCGACCTGTCGGCGCTCTTCAACTACGCGATGAGCCAGGAGTCGAGGATCTCGGCCGCCCAGGTGGCGGCGGGGATCGACTTCACCGACGTCAAGTCCGTTGTGGACGTCGGCGGTGGGGACGGGACGTTGCTCAGGGCGATCCTGTTCGCACACCCGCACCTGAACGGGGTCGTCTTCGACAGTCCCAGTGGAGTGGCCGAGGCGCCCGGGGTCATCGAGGAGGCCGGGCTGTCCGACCGCTGCGAGGTCGTGGCCGGGGACTTCTTCTCGTCGGTGCCCGAGGGCGGGGACCTCTACATCATCAAGAGCGTGTTCCAGGACTGGGACGACGAGCCCGCGGCGAAGCTGCTGCGCACGGTCCGCGCGCACATGCCGTCGGGAGCCAAGCTGCTGATCGTCGGGTCCGTGCTGACCGACACCGCCGGCACCGACGAGCCGGTCATGTTCCTGACCGACGCCAACATGCTCGTGACCGCGGGCGGCCGCGAACGGACCGAGAGCGAGTTCCGGTCGCTGCTCGCCTCGACCGGGTTCACGGTCGAGTTCGTGGCGCGCAACGCGGCCGGTCCGTTGTCCGTTATCTCGGCTCTGCCTGCCTGATTCGTCTGGAGTGTGAGATGATCCCGTTCTCCACCGCGCCATCCGAGAAGATCGACAGTGGTGGCGGCCAATGCATGTACGCGCAGCTCGACCGGTTCCGGGAGTCCGCTCCGGCCGTGGCCGTCGAGTTGCCCGAGGGTGTGGTGGTCTGGTCCGTCACCCGCGGCGACGTCGTTCGCAAGCTGCTGACCCATCCCGGGGTCTCGCGCAACCTGAAGAACAACGTGCCGATGTACGAGCCGGGCGAGGTGCCCTGGTTGTCCCCGTGGGTGGATGTCGAGTCGATGTCCACCGCGGAAGGGCGCGAGCACCAGCGGTTGCGCAAGCTCATCGCACCCGCGTTCACGCCGAAGCGGATCGACGCGATGCGGCCGCACCTGGAGGCCATCGCGGAGGAGTTGCTCGACGATCTGGCCGCCTGTCCCGGCGACGAGCCGGTCGACCTGCACGTCCGGTTCTCCCAGCAGCTGCCGACCAGGATGATCTGCGACCTGTTCGGGGTCCCGGAGGACCTGCGGGCCGAGGTGCTGCGGATCCTGCGGATCGTGTTGAACACCGACAACGTGCCGGAGGAGGAGTCCGCCCGGGTGTTCGTCGACATCAACGTCGCGATGCGGACCCTCATCGAGGGCAAGCGCCAGTCACCCGGTGACGACCTGACGAGCTACCTCATCGCTGCCCGGGTCGATGGCGAGGAGCCGTTGTCGGAGCAGGAACTGGTCGACATGCTGATCCTGCTCATTGGCGGCGGCAGCCAGACCACGGTGTCGCTCATCGACCACACGGTCCGGGAACTGCTCGCCAACCCCGACCAGCTGTCGATCGTCCTGGCCGACCCGTCGCGGTGGCCCGATGCCATCGAGGAGTCGCTGCGGTTGCAGTGCCCGGTCGGGCATCTGCCGATGCGGTGGGCCAAGGAGGACATCGATCTCGGTGAGGGCGTCGTGATCCGCAAGTACGACGCCATCATGATCTCCTATCTGGCGCACGGGCGTGACCCCAAGGTGTTCCCGGATCCGTTGGTGTTCGACGTTGATCGGGAGAACAAGGAACACATCGCGTTCGGGGCCGGGCCGCATTTCTGTCCTGGTGCCCGGTTGGCGCGGCTCGAGGCCGCGGTGGCCGTGCCGGCGTTGTTCGCTCGGTGTCCGGGGCTGGTTCTCGCGGTCGCGCCGGAGGATGTGCCGCCGTTGAAGTCGTTCATGGCCAATGATGTTGCCGCGTTGCCGGTGAAGTTGCGGCACTCGGCGGTTCGGGCTGCCTGACGGTGGTCCGTGGCTCGTTTTAGCTGTTCTGTGCTGCTCGTCCTCGGTGTTCGAGGTTCGGCTTTTTGGCTGTGTCCCTGGGGTTCCGTGGGGTTTGGTGGTGCGCGCCTCGTCTTCGGTGTTCGGTGGCTTGCCGGATCTGTTGCGTCCTGACTGCTCGGTGGTTGGTGGTGCGCGCCGCGTCCTCGGGTGTCCGGTGGGCTTGTTGGTGTGCGTCGCGTGCCGGGTGTTCGGGTGGTTTGTGGTGCGCGCTGCGTCCTTGGTGTTCGGTGGTGGTGGCGGGATTGTACGGGCGGCGACTCACGCCTCAAGGGCGCCTTCGGCGTCGGGCTCCGCCCGATGACGGCCTGGCGGCCGTCACCCTTGACCCGCGAGCCTCCGCCGCCCTGGGCAGGCCCCTTCGGGGGCAGGCTGGCGCC